>NZ_CADFEH010000014.1:0-174181 GCF_902833155.1 Burkholderia sp. BCC1047
AGCTATCGTTTCAGAAACAGCACGACACAGCCAAAAAAGGAGAGAAAGAAGACCCAGATACCCACCGAATAACCCGCAAAGCTGGTCCAAGGGGTGGGTCAGAATTCAATGCAAATCGTGGGTCAGGATTCCATGCAAATCAACAATCGATGCATCATCGCGCGTTTCGTCAGATGTGAAAAGCCCCGCTCGGGGCGGGGCCATTTTTTAGTTGTCGTCCGCTAGTTGCGGTTGTTCGTCAAGACGGTCGAGTCGGATCAGTTGGTACTTTGCCTGGCCGTTACCTACGCGTGTCACCTGAATAGTCGCCGTGAATCTAGCCCCCCAGCGTCCAAGAGCAATTCCTGGCTCTTCGATTTGAGGGCCAACTGTCCCATATATCGAGGCGACTTCCCCATCAGGACGGAATTCAAATTGGCGACGCCCAGGAATTGATCCAATCATAGTGCCGTCAATTCGAATTACTTCCTCATGAATGTTATCCTCGCTCAACCGCTCAAGACTCGTCTCAATTTGCTCTATGTTAGAAAATGAAAATCTATGACCACCCCTTTCGATCGCACAGGTAGCCTCCGCATCGGAAAGAACTTTTAAAAATGACTTCACTTTATCAATTGCTCGCTTATCGGTATTAAGCAAGTTTTCCGCCAAAGACTCATCAGATTCAGTAGTACTCTCTATCAGCATCTGCGTCCGATGAAGCGCAATTGAAACAGCACTTTCTTCATCTTGCAAAAGAGGAGGGGGTGCCATTTCTTCGAACTCAAACCCAAATGACCCGGTTGCCGTACCAGTTATGAGCAATCGATTATTTTCTTTATTTGGAATTGGCCCCATTGCATTTAATGGCCTATCGATAGAAGCAGCAACAGTTGAAACCGCATCCGAAAATGCCTTGGCAACCATCGCCCCAAAATCGGCCATAATACCGTGAGTCCCTAAAACCGGCCTTCCTCGAAAAGTTACGATAGCTTTAGCAGGCTCACGTGTCTCTTCGAGATTCTGCAGAGATTCGCGAATTTCGCCCAGTCGCGACTCCAAACTCATCCGAGTCAGAACTGCGTTCGGCCCAATTTCGTTGAGCTGATCCTCAAGAAAAGACGCTTCCGCGAGTAGATGAGATCGTTCGAGGCGGTTCATGGATTGCCTCCCTGCGCCTGCAACTGAGAAAAATGTTGCTCCATAATGTCGAGATGCGCAAAAGCTGCCGCATCAAAGGTCGAATCGAGAGAAATTTTTACGTAACCTTTCCACTGAGAACTACGACGATGTGACCACATACTATACCAGTACGCCGACAGCTGCACGAGTATATTAGGGTTCAATGTCAATTCAACCCAATAATGGTCTACCCTCCGGTTTTTCTTGACCCACTTTTGATTGAGAAGGTCGGCTGAAAGATTACTCATGTTGCCAGCCGTGTCATCTATAAATGTGACGACATCGACGTCATTTGGCGGCCGACCCTCGAGGACCTCAATGTTTTCCGTGAAGCTTCCATCTACCCACTGGAAGCCATCAACGAGGCCGGCCGCTTTAAGCTCCGCACGAAGTAGGAGAAAGCCACGCAAAATTACACACCTTTCTACGCTTGTCGCAAATCGGCCAACGAAATCTGAAACGGTCACCTCATATGGCGAACGAAACATCGCTGCTGGATTGCTTGCGTCAATCGGAGGTAGTACCTGATGGGCGTTCCAGGGAGGAACTGCAATCGGTGGCATCGCTTTGGTCTCTCGTGTGGTCAGCCGTTTTGTTCGCCACGGCCTATGCAATTAGGTTGTTCCAAAGGCTCTCTATTTCCGAGAGCCTTCTGTCTCATTTCAGATATGAGAAATGTCCAGCCTCGACGTCATGGGCACCCAACTTCAGCCGCGGTAGGTGTCATCCGCGAAAAACAACAGCTCGGTTCAAGGCTTCCACAATCTTTGCAACAAGCCCTTGATCGGTCGATTGAAACGCGCGAACCTCGCCCGATGCGGTATGGAGCAATACGTCATACTGCCCTTTGGCATTCCAAGCGAGAAACACGCCCAAAGCTATCGCGATAAGGCCAACCAACCAGGCATGTGCGAACAGGATGAGGACGCCGATGATGGCCACAATCACGCCTAGCGCTCTGGACGGTGCTTTCTCGTAGTGCTTGATAGAAGTGACGTTGCTCATGGCGTACATCTGGCCCGGCACGATAAAGCGTGTGTTCGTGACGGTCACATTTCCATGCTGGAAAAATACGGTTTCGCCCGTGGCCCCGGGCTGGGTAACAGGTGTGCTCAAGATTCCCCCGAATCGTTGGTCGAATATTTGCATAATCGTCGCCGTCGTACCGCGAATCTTGGCCGCTGGTCGAGGCTGTCGTGGCGCCTATCAATACAGAAGCGCCATTGTCGGTAAGATACCGCACTGGCTAGAGTTGGCAAGTAGTTGCATCAAATAGCGAGCACTAGTCTGTGACGGGAACCGCACCCGTAGAATTCACGACTACGATTTTTTAGGGGTGTTTTTGGGGGTATAAATTACGAAAATCACCCTGAAAAACGCCACCAGCATTGACGCATGAATTCTGTCGGGGGACCAGTCATGCTCTGTGCCCCTCAGATTCACAAGAACTCCCCCCTCAAGCAACAACAACCGTAAACTCGATCCCCGACTCAAAATCCAGCGTCGTGGTAGAAAACCGCGGATCCGCGTCGACGTAGTGCTTGTACGGTCGAACGGCGTCCTCGGCCGTATACATGTTGTCGGCCAGCACGACCGATCCCGGTCGCAGCAGGCGCTCGATCTGCTTGAACAGCTTCAGATAGGCGTCGGCCCAGACGTCGATAAACACCATGTCGACAGTCCCGTCCAGTTCGGCAACCGTGTCGAATACGTCGCCCTCCCGCAACTCGACATAGGCGTCCAGGCCGGCTGCTTCGACGTGGGCCCGCAAACGCTCGCACTTGAGCGCATCGCCGCCGGTCGCGATGACGACGCCACGGCCCAACGTACGCAGCGCGTCGGCGAAATACAAAGTCGACACGCCGCACGAACTGCCGAGTTCAAGGATTCTGGTCGGCCGTTGCCCCAGCACCATGTTGCGCAGGAACCTTCCCGTTTCCGCAGACACGGCTAACGATAAAGCACTGCCTGCCGATGACTCGAAATCTTCGGTGAACAAGCCGAACGTTTCGAGAAAACGCCCTCGCAGCCGAGGGGCGAGTGTTTCGTATTCGTCGACGAGCGTCGGAAACGCCTCGTTCGGCCCCTGGAACTGCGCTCGAGCGCGGGCAATGATTTCGCTCCGGCTTTCTTCATGAAGCCGTTGCAGAAGAACATGAGTAGTTGAGGTCAAGTGCGTTCCTTGACGAGGTTGATTACGTAGACGGTGTATCCAGCAACCGCCAATCCGCCGTCACGCGCCCTGCGGCGCCGTTCCATCATCGGCAAGCACGAGCGACGCTATGCCCGTCGCGCAAGCGTGATTGCGCGTTCAGGACACGCCGTCACGCAAAGCCCGCATGATCTGCACGCGTCCGCATTCGGCGTATACGCGACCTTCATCCCATGCACGCGCAGCTTCAACCGACGCATCAAACCAAGATCGAGGTAATCGGCCTGATCGATGCGCCGAACCTCGAACACGTCTTCAGGGCAAGCGGTCACGCAATCCCCCTTCCCTTCGCAACGTTTCAGATTGACGACGGGCGCAATCACGCCCGCCTTCTGTTTGCAGTCGGCCGCTGATTTCTCGCGCATGTTCACTCCTCGGTAGGCCGCTTGCCACCCGATCGCCATGCGGCCCGGAATTGCTCGCGTTCTTCGGGCGTCATGGCTTCCCACTTCCGCCAGTGACGCCGGCCGTGCCAGCCGCGGTGTCCGCGGAATCCGCCGAACAGGATGCGGCTCAATACAAGTAGCCCCAGCGCATGGGCGAAGTCGATCGTCCGGGCGCCGACGAATAACCCCGGCATCACCCAGTTCCACAGCATCATGACGACCCACCCGAGCACGCCGATGGCGACCACCACGAGCAGCGCCTTGCCCGCACATCTGATTCGAAAATTCATCCGTCGACTCCTCTAGATATCCAGTTCGTCATAAATGGGTTGCAGTCGCGCACGCAGATGCAGGACCGCATAGCGTTTGCGCGCGAGCAGCGTATTGAGCGTGACGCCGCTTTCCGCGGCCATCTCCTTGAAGGACCGCCCTTCCAGTTCGTGCGCGATAAAAACCTCGCGTTGATTCGCCGGCAATTCGTCGAGCGCATCCTGCAACGCCTTGAGCAACAGCGTGCGAGCGTAGAGCGCCTCAGGGCCGGCATCGTGCGACGGTAGCGCGAGATCCAGGCGATACTCGCTGTCCGCGTCGTCGTCGGCATCGAGCAGATCGGCCAGCGGCTGCTCCTTCCTCTTGCGAAAACGATCGATGATGCGATTACGCGCGGTACGGAACAGCCACGCGCTCGCCTGTTCGATGGGTGCCGGAAGCCGATAAGCCTGCACGAACTCGTGAAGCACATCCTGCAGAACGTCCTCGGCGTCGTCCGGATCGCGGATCCGGCGCCGAATGAAGTTCCCTAGCCTCGTTCGTTCACGCATCACTGTCGCAGTGATGTCGCGGTCTGGGTCGGTCATCGTTTGCGAAGTGGGTGGCGGTTCCATGCGTCTGAAGACGTTTCAGGCGCGCGAATATTGTGGCGAGTGTGAAAAATTTGCGGTGGTACGCGTCGGCTTCACTGCGTTGTAGAGGTTTCAAGGAACAGGAACGATATGACCACAAATACATTGTTTGATCTGCTCGATCGGCTGGACGCCGCCAAAATCCACTACACGCTGAGCCGCAACCGACCCGACACGGTGCTGGTTTCGGTTACGGTGGTGGGGATGCGAGTCGAGGTAGACGTGTTCCGGGACGGGCACATCGAGGTTTGTACGTTTCGGGGCACCGAGGAACCCTCCGACGATGCCAACGCGCTGCAACAGATCATCGACGCGAATCGGGACTGAATCGAAATACTTGCCTCGGGCATCAACCCGTCATCGCACGAATCGATTGACTCTCAGCATCAACCCGAAGTACACTTCGCGCCGCGGGGTGGAGCAGTCTGGCAGCTCGTCGGGCTCATAACCCGAAGGTCGTAGGTTCAAATCCTACCCCCGCAACCAAATGCTGAAGCCCGCTTTGCGAAAGCAAGCGGGCTTTTTGCTGTCTGGGGGATATTGCTGCGCATGCGGCGCAGCACACGAAGATGGGTAGTCGACCGTTCACCGCGACGTGCGACACGCGATCGCACCTCGCCCATTCGCCGCGGACATCCAGCGAACATTGCGTAGAATTCCGAACCTTCTTCGGTTCAGCACACGGACTTCTCGAATGATTCGAACGATCGCGGCGCTCGCCGCGCTTTCAGCGATAACCGCCACGGCCAACGCCGCCGACACCGGCACGGCGCCTGCCAAGCAACGCTACGTCAGCCCGGGCATCGCCAACGTCACTGCCTCGGCAGCCCCTCGTCCGGAAAGCACCTCTCCCGACGCGCGGTGCCGGGAACTGGCCGCCGGCATCGATGCGCTCACGCACTCGCCCGACCGCGGCCACCGAGTCGTGCGCGGCATCGGCCCGGACGGCAAGCCGCGCAACGAACTGCACGCGTACGACAAACGGGCCGACCTGGAAGCCGAGCATGTGCGCCTCGGCTGCCAATAACCAACAACGACGAACAACCAACACGCCTCCACCCGGCCCACTCGCGCCGGGCATCGGCGTTTACGCGTTCGCGCCGCCGTCGATCGTCAACCCGGTCCCGTTGATCGACCGCCCTTCCGGCCCGACGACGAACGCCACGAGCGCGGCCACGTCGTCAGCCTTGCCGTACTGCTGAATCGCCATCCGCGAACGTTGCGCATCGGCATGCTCGCCATCGGCGGGGTTCATATCGGTATCGGTGGAACCCGGATGCACGATGTTGACCGTGATGCCGCGCGAGCCGAGATCGCGCGCGAGCCCCTGCGTCCAGCCGATCAACGCGGCCTTGCTCGCCGCATAGAGGCTCATCCCCGCATCGGGCACGCGCGTCGCGAGACAACTGCCGGTCGACACGATGCGCCCGCCTTCCCCGAGATGCCTCGCCGCCGCCTGCGACGCGACGATCACCGCGCGCACGTTCACGTTCAGCGTCGCGTCGATATCGTCGAGCGTGAGGTCGTCCAGCGCGCCGGCCCGGAAAATCCCCGCGTTGTTGACGAGGATGTCGAGGCCGCCGAACGTCTCCGCGGCACGATCGACCGCGTTGCGCACGGCAACGGGATCGGCGCTGTCGGCCTGGATCGCGATGGCGCGACGGCCCAACGCCTCGATGCCGGCGACGACGGCCTGCGCCCGCTCGGCCGATTTTTCATACGTGATCGCCACGTCCGCGCCGTCGGCCGCCAGCCGTTTCGCGATCGCCGCGCCGATGCCGCGGCTGCCGCCCGTGATGAGTGCACGCTTGCCCTGAAGTCGATTCATGTCGGTTCCTTTCCTCATTTATGTAACGACCGACACAGAATGTGGGAAGTTGCGCCGCACAGTCAATTGATTTATTTTATCGATCGATACAGATATCGACGAAGGAACGGACGCAATGGCTGAACGAGGCCGACCGAGAAGCTTCGACAAGGAAGCGGCGCTGGATCGCGCGATGGAGGTGTTCTGGCGTCTCGGCTACGAAGGCGCGTCGATGACGGACCTGACGGCCGCGATGGGTATCGCGTCGCCGAGCCTGTATGCGGCCTTCGGCAGCAAGGAAGCGTTGTTCCGGCAAGCGCTCGAGCATTACCGCGCAACCGAGGGGCGAGAAATCTGGGGCGGTGTCGAACGGGCGGCCAGCGCCCACGATGCCGTGCAGAGCTACCTGATGGATACCGCGCGTGTGTTCACGCGGCGCTCGAAGCCGGCCGGCTGCCTGATCGTGCTGTCGGCGCTGCATCCGGCCGAACGTTCCGATATGGTCCGGCAAACGTTGATCGCGATGCGCGAGGGCACGGTCGACGCGTTGCGGGAACGCCTCGCGCAAGGCGTCGCGGCCGGCGAAATATCAGCACACGCGAACGTCGATGCGATCGCGCGCTACTACGTGACGGTTCAGCAGGGCATGTCGATCCAGGCACGCGACGGCGCGAGCCGCCGCGATCTGGAGGCCATCGCGCAAGCCGCGCTGGCCGCCTGGCCGGCGCTCGTCGGCACGAGCAGCACGGCCAGTGGGTAGCGGCAGGACGCCGCGCGGAGATTACTGCTTCACGGCTTGTTGCACGTCCTTCGACGCATGCCACACGCGATAGCGCACGTCGAAGCCGTCCGGTACATAAACGACGAGCGGCAGGCGGCTGTTGTAGCGCAGCAGTTGACCGTCACTGCGCACCTGCACGAACCGTTGCTGCGGCGCCTGGCCCGGGCACGCCATCAGCGTCGATGCCGGCCCCTTCACGTCAGTGAGCCGGTAGTACGTATAGCCCCAGCCCTTCACGTCCTCGGCAGTCAGTTCGCCGCCGAACCACTGCTGGTTGCAGTCGGTCTGCAGCGTCTTGCCGATCATCAGCTCGACGCGCGCATCGCCCTCGTTCTCGAGCGCGGGCAGCGCGATCACGACGCGCTGCTGGCCGTTCGCTGTCTGCGGAAACATCTTGATCGACTCGGCCGACACGGCGGGCGCGGAGGCCGGCGCGGCCACGCATGCGGCGGCGGTCGTCACGCAGAAGGCGGCCAGCGCGGCCCGGATCGCGAATTTCATCGATGTGCTCCTGAAAAACAAATGAGCCCCGAATGCTAACACTTTCGTCACAAGACCTTACGAGGCTGTAATTTGGCGACACAATTGCAAACAGCCGGCAATCCCCGGGCGCGGTACTTATAGCGGAACCAACGGAGAACATCATGCTGAAGCTCATTGCTGCCGCCGGCGTCGCCACCCTGCTGGCCGGCTGCGTCGTCGCCCCGGACGCCGGATACGGATACGGCTACGGGCAGCCTTACTATTCCGATCCCGGCTATGCGTATGCGCCGTCTCCCGTGTACGGCACGGTCAATATCTGGGGCGGTGGCGGCGGACGCGACTGGGATCGCGGCCGCCGCGACTACCATCGCTGGGACGGCGATCGCGGTGATCGCGGCAACCGCGGCAACGGCTGGGGGCGCGGCGGCGGACATCGCGGCGACTGGAACGAAGGCGGCGGTGGCGGCGGTCATCGCCACTGACGCGCAATTGCAACCGTTTGTATCCGCGCACGGCCCGCCGAAGGCCGGCGGCGCATCGCTCCGGCCAACGAACCGGCCGCACAAAAAGACGAAGGCCCTCGCATCGAGCGAGGGCCTTTCGTCGTCCGGCCCGGCGAAGCGAGCATCGACGGGTAACGGCCAACCGGCCCGAAACCCGCGCGCGCTTACCAGCCGGCAGGCCGAGCGTAGCCGCCCTGCACCGGCGCCCCGCACACGTACGCGCGCTGGTAGCGGTCGTAGCAATAGTTCGGGCCGTCGTCCTGGTACTGCGCCTGCTGGTAGGTCGGATACGCAGGCTGCTGGTACGCGGGCGCCTGGTAGTACGTCGGCGGCTGATAGGCCGGCGCCTGGTACACGGGCGCCTGATACGCGACGGGCGGATTCATCGCGGACGTCACGATCGCGCCCAGCACCGCGCCGCCGATCAATGCGCCGATGACGGCGCCGCCGTCGCGGCCATGCGCGGACGCCGGGCCCGCGATCGCGAGCGAACCGGCAAGGACACATACTGCGGCGATCTTTTTCATGATGGACTCCCACGCGAAGTGGTACTGGATGCGATGCATTGTGGCGGGACGCGGCCGTAATAGATGCAGCAAGTGGTAACGCGCGATTACCGGTATCGCACGCGCCGAAACGCGGCGTCGTCGTGCTACGATTTTCGGCACACAGGAGACGCCTTCATGCAGCCCGAAACCGCCCGCCGTTTCGATACCGAATTCGCGCCGCGCATCGCGCAGGCGATCGCCGCATTCTTCGCCGATCACGTTCAGACCGACGTCGTCCCCTATGGCGGGCACGGGCACCCGACGCGCGTGCAGATCCGCAGCGCGCCGCACGAGCACGTGAGCGGCTTCGTGTATCCGCTGAATCTCGAACTGACCTGGGACACCGACGAAATCGAGCGGCTGATGGAGCCGGACGGCCCGCCGCGCTTCGAGCACTATCTCGCCGCGTTGCCGAAAAAGCTGAGCGCTTGGCAAAGCGCACGCGACATCGATCTCGCGTCGCGCACGCAGGCCGAGCCGCTCGTGCGGCTCGGCGGCCTCGACTTCGAAGGCTGAATGCCCGCGCCAGCAGGCCCCCGCGCGGCCTGGCGTCGCGCGATGCGGCCCGGTGATACACTCGACCGGCCCCGTTCCGGCGCAGCCGCGCCGGCCGGGCCGTTCATCGCCGCCGTCCCTGCACATGGTTGCGCACGCAACCGGCCAGCGGGCGCGCGGACAACCACGCTCTCGCTCCCGTCATGAACGCCGATACCGGCCTGCCGCTTCCGCAACGCTACTGGGCGATCGTCTGCGTCGCCCTGGGCATCACGCTTGCCGTGCTCGACGGCGCCATCGCGAACGTCGCATTGCCGACCATCGCGCGCGACCTGCACGCGTCCGACGCCGCGTCGATCTGGATCGTCAACGCGTACCAGCTCGCGGTCACGATCACGCTGCTGCCGCTCGCGTCGCTCGGCGAACGCATCGGCTATCGCCGCGTCTACATCGCCGGCCTCGCACTGTTCACCGCGGCGTCGCTCGGCTGCGCGCTCGCCGGCTCGCTGCCGATACTGGCCGTGATGCGCGTGATCCAGGGGTTCGGCGCGGCCGGCATCATGAGCGTCAACGCGGCGCTCGTGCGGATGATCTACCCGTCGTCGATGCTCGGCCGCGGGCTGTCGCTCAACGCGATGGTGGTCGCGCTGTCGTCGGCGATCGGGCCGACGGTCGCGTCCGCGATCCTGTCGTTCGCGTCGTGGCCGTGGCTCTTCGCGGTCAACGTGCCGATCGGCATCGCGGCCGTGCTCGGCAGCGTGCGCGCGCTGCCGGCCAATCCGCTGCACGACGCGCCGTACGACTTCGCGAGCGCGCTGATGAACGCCTGCGTGTTCGGCCTCCTGATCACGGCCGTCGACGGGCTCGGTCACGGCGAAAGTCATGCATACGTCGCGGCCGAACTGGCCGTCGCATTCGTGGTCGGCTACTTCTTCGTGAAGCGTCAGTTGTCGCAGCCGGCGCCGCTGCTGCCGGTCGACCTGATGCGCATCCCGATGTTCGCGCTGTCGGTCTACACGTCGACGGCGTCGTTCACGTCGCAGATGCTCGCGTTCGTCGCGCTGCCGTTCTGGCTGCAGAATTCGCTCGGTTTCTCGCAGGTCGAGACGGGCCTCTACATGACGCCGTGGCCGCTCGTGATCGTGTTCGCCGCGCCGCTCGCGGGCGTGCTGTCGGACCGCTATTCGGCCGGCATCCTCGGCGGGATCGGGCTGGCGCTGTTCGCCGCCGGCTTGCTGTCGCTCGCGACGATCGGCGCGCACCCGGGCACGGTCGACATCGTGTGGCGGATGGCGCTGTGCGGCGCGGGCTTCGGGCTGTTTCAGTCGCCGAACAACCGCGCGATGCTGTCGTCGGCGCCGCGCGAGCGCAGCGGCGGCGCCGGCGGCATGCTGAGCACCGCGCGCCTGACCGGCCAGACGCTCGGCGCCGCGCTCGTCGCGCTGATTTTCGGGCTCGCGCCCGACCGCGGACCGACGATCGCACTCTATGTCGCCACGGTGTTCGCGGCGGTGGCCGCGGTCGTCAGCCTGCTGCGCATCGCGTCGCCTCGGCCGGACACGGCGGCCTGACACCGTCGTGCGCCGCACCCGCGGCGGCCATCATGCGGCGTCGAGCGTATCCATCACGAAGCGCACACGCGCCTTCACGCTCGCGCGCGGCAACTCGATCAGCCGATAGCCGTACGACGTATAGCACTCGACCATCGCGTCATGCGTCCGTACCGCTTCCGCGAAATCCTGCCGGCGCTCGGTGTCCTGCACATAGATGTCGGGCCAAGGCGGTGCGATGAACACGCGCCGGTGATAGCGGAAACGCCGCGCCGCCGCTTCCGCGTGCGCGGGTACCGCCAACCCGGTCAGCTTCAGATAGCCGATCACGTCCGGCACGCCGCGGTCGAAGAACACCGGCCCGCGCGCCTGCCGGGCGAGATGGTAGGACCGCATCTCCCAGCCCAGCATCAGCTCGGCGAATGCAGCCGGGTCGCGCCACGGCAGCGCCGGCCCGTCGACGGTCATCTGGTCGCGGATCACGCCGCGTCCGGCTTCCTGCGAGCGTGCGAACCCTGCGCGCTCCAGCGCATCGAGCAACGTGCTCTTGCCCGAGCCCGGGCCGCCCGTCACGACGAAGAATCGGCCGGCCGTATCGCCCGCCGTTTCTTCGTCGCTGCCCGCGCCCGGCGCGCACTCACGCATGCGCGACCCGCCGGCCCGCGCGCTGCGTGACCGACGCCGCCGCGGCGACACTGCGCAAGTCGGCGACGAATGTATCGCGCCAGACCGACAGGTCGTTCTCGCGCAACCGCGCGAGATTCTCCTCGTGACGCGCCTGCCGCTCCGCGAGCGGCATCGACAGCGCGCGTTCGAGCGCCTCGGCCATCTGCGACAGGTCGTACGGATTGACGAGCAGCGCGCCGGTCAGCTCGGCTGCCGCGCCCGCGAACTCCGACAGCACGAGCACGCCCGGATCGGCGGGGTCCTGCGACGCGACGTATTCCTTCGCGACGAGATTCATCCCGTCGCGTAGCGGCGTCACGTAGCCGACCTGCGACATCCGGAAGAACGCCATCAGCAGGTTGCGCTCGTACTTCCGGTTCAGGTACTGGATCGGCGTCCAGTCGAGCTGCGAGAAGCGGCCGTTGATGCGGCCGGCCTCGCCTTCGAGCGTTTCGCGGATGTGCTGGTAGGTCTGCACGTCGGAACGCGTCGGCGGCGCGATCTGCAGCAGCGACACGCGCCCCTGCCAGCCCGGCGCATTCGCAAGCATCCGTTCGAACGACTGGAAGCGCTCGACGAGCCCCTTCGAGTAATCGAGGCGGTCGACGCTCATCACCAGCTTGCGGTCGCCCAGCGCCTCGCGCAGCATCTTCACCGGCTTGCGCGTGCCGTACTGGACGGCCGCCTGCGCGATCGCGTCGGGATGCACGCCGATCGGATAGGCGGCGACCTTCACGACGCGGCCGTGCGCGTGCAGCATCCCGTCGTCGCTCGCCGCGCCGATGCCGCGCCGCTCGATGTAATCCGTGAACGCCTGCTTGTCGGCGTCGGTCTGGAAGCCCGCGACGTCGTACGCGCACATGAACTTCACGAGTTCCTCGTGCGGCGGCACGAGGCGCAGCATGTCGGGCGACGGAAACGGGATGTGCAGGAAGAAGCCGATCGGGTTCTTCACGCCGAGCTCGCGCAGGCAGTGCGCGAACGGCAGCAGATGGTAGTCGTGCACCCAGATCAGGTCGTCGGGACGCAGCAGCGCGGCGAGTTGCTTCGCGAGCATCGCGTTCACGCGCAGATAACCGGCGTACTCCTGGCGGTCGAAGCGCGCGAGATCGCCGCGGTAATGGAACACCGGCCACAGCGTCGCGTTCGAGAAGCCGCGGTAGTACTGGTCGTAGTCGCGCCGGGTCAGCCCGACCGTCGCGTAGGTCACGTTGCCGTCCCGCTGGATCGCGGGCTCGGCATCCGGCGCACCGACGATCTCGCCGTTCCAGCCGAACCAGACGCCGCCCGTTTCCTTCAGCGCGTCCATCACGCCGACGGCCAGGCCGCCCGCGCTCGGGCGCGTGTCCTCGCCGGCGGCGACACGATTCGATACCACGATCAATCTGCTCATGCGACTTCCCCTCCTCGATTCGATTGGCTGGCGCGCGACGCACGCCAAAGCAGGCGCGGCGGCCCGAAGGCAACCGCGCGGCGACTCAGTTCCGAGAATTGCAATGAAATACGGCGATGGAATGCGGCGACGACCGTATCAAGCGTCCTGCTCCTGACCCAGGTCGCGTTGATAGTCGAGCCCTTCCGGGCGAGCACCGCCCTGGTTGTGATCGCCGTCCGACGGTGTCTCGTCCGGCGCGCCCGCAGGCGGTGCCGAAGGCGCGTCGGTCCGCGGACGCGGCGGCGCTTCCGGATGGTCGGCCGCCGCGACGGGCGGCCGGTGTGACAACCGTTTCGAACGGCGCATGGCTGGGTGTCTCATATGCGGCGCGGCTCGAGGCCGTCGTAGAAACATTCCATAGCAAAACAGTCTAGGTCGCTTGATCGCATCCGAAGGTAACAATTACCTTCAATTTGTAACGTTTCGACCCCTCGCCGATCATCTATCCGACAATAACGCCGCCTGCGCGCACGCGGCGCGCCGCACGGCGATTTGTCAAAGCTTTGCAGTTTTCCTATGACAATTGCGAAACAATGACGCGGCATCGGGGCGTGCACGCGCCGCCGCTCACCCAGACAGGACTTGCACTCAGGGATGAACATTCGTTTCGAATCGCCGCGCCGGGCCACGCCGGCGCGCGTCGTGCTGGCCGTGATCGCCACGGCCGCACTGCTGTCCGGCTGCAATTCGCTGTACAGCGAAGGCGCGACGGCCGGGGCCGGCATCGCGGGCGCCGCGATCGCCTCCAAGGTCACCAACAACGCCGCCGTCGCGACGGGCATCGGCCTCGGCGCCGTCGCCGGCGCGCGGGCCGGCGTCCAGTACTCGCAACGCGTCGCGCACCGCTACACGCAGGAGCAGATCGCGAAGGCGGCCGGCCCGCTCGACGTCGGCGGTGTCGCGCCGTGGTCGACGCACCATTCGTTCCCGATCGAGGACGACGAGCAAGGCCGCGTGACGGTCAGCCGGATGATCAGCGTCGGTCCGCTCGACTGCAAGGAAATCGTGTTCGCGGTCGATACGCCGGCGAAGGCCGACAAGGCCGCGCAATCGGCGTTCTACGTCGCCACGATCTGCCGCGACGGGCCCGCGTGGAAATGGGCGTCGGCTGAACCTGCGACCGAACGCTGGGGCGCGCTGCAATGAGCGGTGCGATCCGTATCGCGGCGATCGGCGCGCTGTGCGCGGCGACGGTCGCGCTGTCGGGCTGCGGGTCGGTCGGCGCGGCGAGCGGCGCGCTGGCCGGCGCGGCGACGGGCCTCGTCACGGCGAATCCGGCGGTCGGCGTCGGCGTCGGCATTGCCGTGCAGGCCGCGACCGACGAAGCCGTCAACCGCACGATGAAGCAACTCCATCAGAACCAGCAGGACGCGATCGCGAAGACGGTCGGCAGTCTCGCCGTCGGCGAAGTGAAGCCGTGGAAGGTGAAGAACACGCTGCCGCTCGAAAACGGCGAAGGCGAAGTGCGCGTCACGCGCGCGTACTCGTCGGCGCTCGCGCTGTGCAAGGAATTCGCGTTCTCGGTGAAGGACGGCGACAAGGCCGACTGGTATTTCGCGAATGCGTGCCAGCAAGGCACGCACTGGAAGTGGGCGTCGGCGGAACCGGCCGTCGATCGGTGGGGGAATTTGCAGTAATCGCGCGATGCGCCGCGCGTCATCGTGCGCGGTGCCCGTGGCGCTCTGCGTGCTCGCGACCTGCCGTGGTTACAGACGCGCGCGAAGCTGCGCCACCCTTTCCTTGATCTTCGCGGACAGCGCATCGTCCGGGTTGTAAGTCAGGCATCGCTCGAGATCGGCGATCGACGCATTGATATCGCCCAGCGTCTCGTATGTCCTGGCGCGATTGAAATAGACGAAAGGCTGGTCGGGATTGAGCTTCAGCGCCTTGTCGAAGTAATCGAGCGACTTCTGGTAGGCGCCGCCTTCGAGATAAATCGTCGCGAGCGTGCAATACGCCGACGGATCCGTGTAGCCCAGTTCGATGGCCCGGTTCAGATCGTTCAGCGCGAGATCCGTCTTCTTGATCATCGCGAAGGTCGTGCCGCGATCGGCATACGTCGCCGCGTCTTCCGGCGCCACTTTCAGGATGTCGCCGTACAGTCCAAGCGCATCCTCGATGCGGCCCTGCGCCACGAATCCGCGTGCCCGCATGCGCATCGGTGAAAAATCGGGGTTCTTATCGGTCATTCAATTTAACCATAGAAAATTTCGTGCGAACCCGAGTATACCGACCATCCAACATGCTTATCCGCCGGGCGATCAAATCGATGCGCCCGTACGTTGATTGAACGCGGCCCGCATGACGTCTGGGCTGATCATCTCCATGCGGCTCAACTCGGCAAGGACCGCCGCGAGAATGGCATCGACCCCAGGATCCACAGCTCTCATCTGCTTCAATAAAGAAGGCTGGAAGGCCTCATCCTCATTAATGCCCGACTCCCCTGTCTGGCGCCGCGCACGATACAGCACGCCGACCCAATAGCGAATGCGCTCGAGTGGACTCCACCCAGCATAAGTACTTGGAAACTTCGCTTTTTCGATTGCTTGCCGAACGACGGTCTCGACTTCAGCAAGAAACCGCATGAAGAACATCTGCTCCCCAACTGCAAGCTTCGACGACGTAATTGGATCGTATGCCGTATAGGTCTCATAGCGAACGTCGGTATGGACCCCAAGTCTATTGCCTACTTTGACTCGGATCCCGTCCCGCAGAACAATCTCCCGCTCCGCAGGAAATCGCGCTTCACGCTCGCTGCGTGACAGCAAACGCCCCAATTTTGACGAAAATTCGACCTCATGCTGACTGCCGATTTTCGAGTCGGAATACCAAACGATGATCGTTTGAGACTCTGCATTCTCGAACGCCTTCAAAAAAATGGCCTCGGGAATCAACACTCTCAATGCTGGAGGTAGCGAGGAGTAAGGTAGTCTGTCCCGCTTCAACATCACAATTGCTCCAAAATAACTCGTCCAAATTCATCCACCCCTACCACTTCAAACTTCACACCTGGAGGTATCACCGTTTCTGATGAATAAACCGGCTTCCCGATCAGACCGTGGTAATGTACTCCGAACGCAAGATCCGAAATATCTTTCGCCTTATCTGTATAAATAACAACATTCCGGTCTCCAACATAAGCGTCACCTTCGGATGGTGCAGTCGACCAGAAATTTGACTCAACCGTTTTCCCTTCAGCAAACCTTGCATCGAATTCCGCCACCGCATCAGTATCTCCAAGACGCCATCCTCGATATTGCGTCGGAGACGAATTTGGCATCTTGTCGAGACCCGACTGAATGATAGAACTCAATCCCTCTGCTTCCGGGCTACTACCCGCCAACAGTGTCTCATTCAGGTCCCGATAGAATAGCTTCGTCGTGTAACCAAATATCCCGTGCGCTTCATCTGGCGTCAGACCATGCTTATCGACTGCCTTGCCGATAAGATCCTGATACGTTGCACCTTGATCGTTCATTTGCTTGTAGAACCCTTCGATTTCCGTCGGCGACTTCCCGGTAAATTTCGATACCGCGCTGAGATAGTCCGGCGCCGCAGATAGTTCTCCTGGATTGACTGTCACCGGAACTTCCGGAGTCGCTCGGCCCAAAAGACCAACGCCCCCCTTTGTTCCAGCATACCCGCCCAGCAAGCTTCCTCCAAGCATCGACCACTTCTGCCCGTCCGAACCCTCGCCGAAAATCTTTCCGCCCAGCCACCCGCCAACTTCGCCGCCAAGAAAGCCGCCGGCCGCGCCGAGAAGCGCCAGCGCCGGCCCCGCAAGAACGGCCGCGGCAGCAATGCCCACCGCGGCCATCGTCCAGTTCACCCACGCCGGAATCTCGGGATTGAACTCCCCGACCGCCGGGCCACCGATGAACACGTTCGGCGATCCGTCGTTGATCAACGCGCCGCACATCATCCGGTCTTCCTTGCGGCTCGCCGGCTGGCTGTTGATGAACACCGTCGACGAACCCTGCGCGACCACCTGCGGCGGGCCCGCGTGGTCGCTGCACAGCCCGAGGCTCAAAATGGCCCGTATCGCCGGACGACTGTTGATGAAGACGTTGGGCGAGCCCTTTATCAGGCTTCCGGTGACGTGCCGCGGCGCCCACGACATCGTGCCCAACACTTCGCCCAGTCCGCCGCCCGCGGCGGCACCCGCGGCGACCGCGGCAATCACCGTCAACGCCGCACCGCCGGTTGCGACCACCGCCACGGCGCCAATCACCGCGCCGGCAATCATCCCGGCGATCATCCATCCCTTGGACGCCGTATGCGCGATCGGATCGCCGAACCGTGCAGCAGCAAGCAATGTATCCACACGCGCTCCCCGTCAGCCTGCGTTCGCCACCGCGGCCAGATAAGCCCGCACGGCCTCGACGTTCTGCATGCCGACCATGCCCTTCACCGCCGTCACCTCACCGAGTCGATCGCCCAGCGATGCGTGCTCGCTCGAATCCGTCGTCCATAGCGCGAATTGACGGCCGTCCACGGCTCGCCACGCCGGCTGCCCGTGCGGCGCAGGCTGCAGCGCCAGCGGCTCGCCGCCCGGGCCGAAGAACGCGGTGTCGTCGAACATTTCCGTGACGTCGTGCCGGTACAGTTCGGCCATGCCGGTGAGCGCGTACAGCGTCGCGCTCGGCTCGTGCAGCACGAACACGATGCCGGCCGCGTCCTGGCCGAGCGCCGTCGGCGCGAAGGCCGCCCGCTCGGGCCGCGCCAACACGACACTCGCGAGCAGGCTCTTGTATTCCTTGCTCTTGTCCTCCGTGAACGACTTCGGACAGGTACCGATGAAGCTGATCGCCATGCGTTCGCGCCCTGCCTTCGGCGACATCACGACCGTCTGGCGCTGATGCAGCGGCGAGCCTTCCGACACCCACCGGTAATCGATTTCGCGCGCGGTTTCGCCGTCGATTTCGCGGTTTTCCAGATGCTTCAGCTCGAAACGCGGCAGCGACTTGCGCATCTCCGAGACCAATCGCGTCACGAACGTATCGACCGTGTCGTCCGGCTCCATCGGCGCGCGCGACACTACGAAGGTAAATCCGCTGCTTCCTGCTTCGTCGACCGTGAACAGGTGGATCGTCTTGTCTTTGAAGTGCGCCGGCAACTGAATGACGGCATCGTTCATCTGATATTCGGCCATGCTCTTCTCGGTTCGGCCTGCCCATTCGGGCAGGCGCCGGATTGAAACTGTTCGCCGGCGACACAGGCGCCGCCGACGCATCCGTCAGGCGGCAGCGTTACCGTACGCCGGCCGTGACCAGACGCTTGTGAATGGCTTCGATGCGACCCAGTTGCGGCGAGCCTTTCGGCGTCTGTTGCAGTTCGTCGCCGAGGACTTTCGCGTACGCGAGACCGTTATCGTTCTTCACCGACGGATCGGCGCCGTGCTCGAGCAGATAATCGACGACGTCCCACTGCCGCAGGCGCGTCGCTTCGTAGAGCGCGGTTTCCTTCATCGAATCCCGCAGATTGACGTTCGCCTTGTGCTCGACCAGCACGCGCATTTGCGGCAACAACGCGTCCTTGCAGGTGGCGAAGAGCAGCGGCGTATCGCCGTCGTACTTGAGATCCGGGCTCATGCCACCGGCCAGCAATGCCCGCAGCAGGTTCGGCGTGTCGGCCCGCGCGGCCAGATACGCGACGTTCGCGCCATTCTCGCCGAACGGCTGTTCAGGCTTGGCGCCGTCCCGGACCAGTTCGCTGACGATCTGAAGGCGCACGTTGGTCGCATCCGTCTTCACCGGCACGGCCTCCTGCACCGCGAACGACAACAGGCTGGCCTTCTTGTTGCCGAGCGCAGCGAGATCCGTATGCGTCGCAAGCGCCTTGACCTGCTCCAGATTCCCGTCGCGAATGGCACGCGCCAGCTCGAGTTGCTGTCCCGTGAAAAAATCTTCGGGCGGGTAACGTTTGAAGTCTGCCATTTTCGTTTCCTGTGCATGAGTCGGCCACCAGAACGGCGACGACAACCCGATTACCGCGACAACCGCGCCCGCGGCGATGACCTTGTTGTATTTCATCAATGTCCCTGAAGTTGACTCAGCAGCGACGATTGCTGCTCGGCGACGGTCGTATTCAGCCCGCTCGTCACCTGGCCCATCATGTGCCGCTGGACCGTCGTCACGCTGGTGCCCGGAATGGTGATCTGCTCACCGACCGCCTTGGGCATCAGTTGCGACGTCACATCGCTGATCGGGCCCAGCCCGCCCTCCTGCGCGCCCGTCAGGATGTCGCCGTCGACGCGATAGTTCGTGATCGACGACGATCGCGGCGTGGCCCCGTACAGCGGCAGCGTTTCAGGATTGAGGCCCGCCGCGTTGAAGGTCGTCGCGCCGGCGCCGCTCGCCTGCGATGCCGCCGACGCCAACCCGCCGCCGAGCGAATGGCCGGTGAGGTCGAGGCCGCCCGCATTTCCCGAACCGTAGACCTTCTTGCCGAGGGTCACGGCGCGATCGTAGTACGGCGAATTGTCGCCGAGCCCCTGGCTGAGGTTGTTCGACCAGTCCTCCTTGACCGTCGGCTGCGTACCCTTGAAGGCCAGCGTCGGCTTCATGCTGTCGCCGAACACCGCCGGATCGGGCGCATAGACCTGTGCGCCGAAATTGCTGCCGGGAATCTGCAGGTCCTGCGGCCGCATGCCGAATTTCTTCAACGCTTCCGGATCGTTCGACACGTTCTTCCATCCCGGCGGCGCCGTGCCCGGCGTATATACGGCCTCCGCCAGCTTGGCCAGTTGCTGCGCCTTGACCGTCGCCTGAAGCTTGCGTGCCGCGGCCTGCACCTTCGGATCGGCCGAGGCGAGACCCGCCGCGATGATTGCCTGCTGATTGGCCCACTCGATCGCCATCGCCTGCTCGGGCGTCACGAACAGCCCCTGGTTCAGGTGGATCACCGGGCCATCGAGGAAGATGCCGCTCTGATTGATCAGGATGCTCGATGCGCCGTGGGACAGCTTGATGCTGTCCGGCTTGAGCGTCACGATGCTCGCGCCGACCCGATGCTCGATCTCGTCCGTCGCCTGATAGCTCTGCTTGCCCGGCCCGGCATCGCCGGCGAGCGCCTGCACGCCGACGGTGTTGGCCGTCGTGAAGCGCGCCTTCGCGATCTTTTCCGACAGGCTGCCTTCCGCGACATGCTTGCTTTCGTCGCCTTTCAGCACCGACACGTTCCGGGCGCCGGATTCGACCGTGTGCGATTCGCTGTCCTTGACGATCGTCTTCATGTCCTTCTGCGCATGCAGAAAGACTTCCTGCGCGCCGTTCACGTCCGAGAACCGCAACTCGTTGAAGCCCTCGCCCTTGTGCGTCTGGCTGCGCATCCCCATCGTCTGGCCGCCGCTGCCGTGATACGGGTTGCCCGACTCGCCGTTGAACACGCGGCCGACGACGATGGGGTTGTCCGGATCGCCCTGATTGAACGAGACGAGCACTTCCTGGCCGATCCGCGGGATCGCCGAGCCGCCCCAGCCCTTGCCTGCCCATGGTTGCGATACACGCACCCACATCGAATCGGAACCGTCGAGCTTGCCGCGCCGGTCCCACAGGAAATGCAGCTTGACCCGGCTGCCGTCGGTGTGAATTTCCTCGCCCTTCGGCCCGACCACGATCGCCGACTGCGTACCTTGCATGTGCGGCTTGGGCGTACGCCGCTCCGGTCTGAACGGGATGTCGATCGGCAGGCACGTAAACGTGTTGTGGTACGGCAGTTTCGAGGTCTGCTGGGTATAGTCGTTCGCCACCTGGTGACGAACGCGAAGGATCACGAAGTCCTTGTTGTTGTAGGCGGACGTGCCGTGATTGACCAGCGTGAAGCGCCCGCTCGTCGTCATCCCGTGCGCATGACCGGCGCCGTTGAAACGATGCGCGAGCGCCTCTTCCGCTTCCATCGCGTAGCACGCGTAACGCTGCCCGTCGTCGCCGTGGTCATACAGCGAATGGAACTGGTAACGCTCGGTCGTCTGGATGTTCGGATGCTTCAGATTGACGGTCGGCACCTCGACATGCATCAGTTGCGACGACGGCTGGTTGTAGTTGAAGTCCCGGTACGTAATCTTGCCGACGCGGAAACTGAACGCCTCGTCCCATCGATCGATGCCGTTCTGTTCGCTGGCGGCGCTGCTGGCTTCGTACGGAATGGTCTTCAGGTTCGGAATCGGCTGGAACACCGCGTTGGTGTCGCCGATCACGAGGATGTGCTTGTCCTGTTCGTAGCGGATCGTCCAGATCAGCCCTTCCTGCTCCATCAGGCGCGAGCAAAAGCTGTAGTACGACTCGTCGTACATGACGATGTATTCGAGTTTCGGACGTTCGCCCTGCATCGCGAACTCGAAATCCGAAAAACCCATCTCGCGGAAAATGTCGCTCAGGATGTCCTGCGGCGTCTGGTTCTGGAAAATCCGGCAATCGGTCGAACGCGTGAGAAACCAGAACCACGGAACGACCGACATTTCGTAGCGGGTCACCGAACCCGATTTTCCGACGCGGCCGAACGACGCAACGTAACCGTCGAAATATCGTTTCGTCTCGGTATCCGCCGCCGACGTCACCACGCGCGTCAGACTGAAATTGCGGCTCTGCGGCTCGAGCGTGATCTTGACCCGCTGCCCGACGATTTCCTGCGGTTCGATATTGTTGCGATGGGAAAGCAGGTCGAGATGGGTTTCAGTCAGTTGATTGACGTGCTCGTCGATGACCGCCGCGCTGACCAGCAGCACATCCGGGCCGAGCGGCGTTTCGATCGTGATGAAGCGATTGTCCTGGGTCAGACGCGGAAGCGCGCCCGTGAGGCCGTTGATGGCCTCGGCGATCGATTCGGGGGCCTTGCCCATCAGCGACAAGCCGGTTTGCGCCAGTTGCACCGCGCTCGCGGCACCGCCCAGCAGCCCCGCACCCGGCATACCGGTCAGCGCGCCCAGTTGGCCCGCCATGCCGGCAAGCGAACCCAGGTTGCTCAAACCGCCGGCCAAGGCCGCACCGCCCCCTCCCATCCCGTCGGGGTTTCCGTTTGTTGCGAAACTCATCATTAACCTCGTTCTTTTTGTCGGGCGGACCCGCCGCGATCTGGACGCTATCGCACCACCAAGGCGCTCTCAGCCGCCTTGGTGGCGCCAAATATATCAAACCGTAGGGAAATTCATAAGCGCTTGTCAGCATTTAGTAGTCGGCGCCGAAAAACGGCCGCTGTCGATCGATTGATCGATCCCCGATATCAATTGCTGACGGGCGGGCGCGCTCGCGCGCCGATTGAAGCGCACCGCACCGATGCGGCATTCAACGCGTGTTGAAGGGGGAGGACGGCAGCGAAAGTGAACGAAGCGTGGGCGCCGAAGCGTGAAACCGGGCGCGACATCCTCGGCGAACGCCATCCGCGGCGCTTCCGGCAGGAGCACGATCCGCCAGGCAGGTGTCCATGGGGACACCGGCGCCCATTGCGAACGCCAGGGCGGGCCACGGGCCCTTGGCCCGCAGCGGCCGAATCAACCCGCTTGGGGGCATCCGGGCGACTCCAGCGGGATGTGCAGGAATCGCCCCGCCAGCATCAGGACTCGACGTCCTCGAGACTGAAGATCTCGGTCTGGTCGTTGTACGAGAAGATCTCGCCGTACCGCCCCCAGTCGATCACCGCGTCGAGCGTTTCCTCGGCCGCGCCGTCCGACAGGAAATCCTCCAACTCCTGCTCGAAGCGCACGCGCGGCGCGCGATGGCCCGGGCGCTCGTTCAGCACCTTCTTGATCCGCGCGGCGAGCGGCACGTGCTTCAGCAGGTGATCCGCGAACATCAGCTTGCGCTCCTGCGTGCCGAATTCCGCGAACACGCGCCCCGGCGGCGTCAGGAACACGTCGCCTTCGCGCACGTCCGCGAAGCCGAGGTACTGCAGCACTTCCGCGATCGGGAACAGGTCGTCGACTTCCAGATGCAGCGTGCGTGCGATTTCCGGCATGTCCGCGCGGCCGTGGTACGGCGCCATCGCGAGCGTCTCGATCAGGCCGGCCATCAGGTTGGTCGACACCTGCGGCAGCCAGCTACCGAGCTCGAGCCCCTTCTTCGTCGCCTCGCCGGTCTGACGCGCGGTCATCTTCGCGTAGATGTCGTCGACGAGCTTGCGGAACGCCGGGTCCAGACGATTGCGCGGGTGCTTGAACGGCACCTTGATCTCGGCGATCACGCGGCCCGGGTTCGACGACAGCACGAGGATCCGGTCGCACATGAACACCGCTTCCTCGATGTTGTGCGTGACGATCAGCACCGACTTGATCGGCATGCGGCCCTGCGTCCACAGATCGAGCAGGTCGGTACGCAGCGTCTCGGCGGTCAGCACGTCGAGCGCGGAGAACGGCTCGTCCATCAGCAGGATCGTCGGATCGACGACGAGCGCGCGCGCGAAACCGACGCGCTGGCGCATCCCGCCCGACAGCTCGCGCGGATACGCGTTCTCGAAACCGTCGAGGCCGATCAGGTCGATCGCGGCGAGCGCACGCTCGCGCCGCTCGCGCGCGCCGACGCCGAGCGCTTCGAGCCCCGCTTCGACGTTCTGCAGCACGGTGAGCCACGGGAACAGCGCGAAGGTCTGGAACACCATCGCCACGCCTTCGGCCGGGCCGCGCAGCGGCTTGCCGAGATAGGTCACTTCGCCGCCGGTCGGCTCGATGAGGCCCGCGATGATGCGCAACAACGTGGATTTGCCCGAACCCGAGCGGCCGAGTAGCCCGACGATCTCGCCTTCGCGCAGCGACAGGTTCGCGTCGTCGAGCACGAGCAGCTCACCCTGGGTCTTGTTGAAGCCGCGGCAGACATGATCGACGCGCAGGATTTCTTCACCGAGGCGCGGCGGCTGGGACGTCTGGACGGGGGCGTTTACAGCATTCGGATTGTGCATCGCGTTTCGCTCTCAATCGGTCTCAGTCGAGCCGCAGCTTCGCTTCGGCGAAGGCATACAGCGGGCGCCACAGCAGGCGGTTGAACAGGGTGACGAACAGGGACATCACGGCGATGCCCAGGATGATCTTCGGGAAATCGCCGGCGGCGGTGGTCCGCGCGATGTAGGCGCCGAGGCCGTGCGCCTCGATCCGGGTGCTGCCCCACTGCACGGCTTCCGACACGATGCTCGCGTTCCACGCGCCGCCCGACGCGGTGATCGCGCCGGTCACGTAGTACGGGAAGATGCCGGGCAGGATCGCCTGACGCCACCACTGCCAGCCGCGGATCCGGAAGTTGGTCGCCGCTTCGCGATAGTCGTTCGGGTAGGACGTCGCGCCGGCGATCACGTTGAACAGGATATACCACTGCGTGCCGAGCACGATCAGCGGCGACAGCCAGATATCCGCGTTCAGGTGGAAGCGCGCGATCACGATCACGAACACCGGGAACAGCAGGTTCGCCGGGAACGCGGCGAGGAACTGCGCGAGCGGCTGCAGCTTCTCGGCGAGCTTCGGACGCAACCCGACCCACACGCCGATCGGCACCCAGATCACCGACGCGATCGAGATCAGCACGACCACGCGCAGCAGCGTGATGAGCCCGAGCACGAGCACGTGGCCGACCTCGGCCATCGTCACGCCGGTCGCGACGAAGCTGACGACGCGCCACACGATATAGGCCGTGCCGAGCAGCACGAGCCCCGCCCACGCGATGTCGACCGTGCGCGATGCCTTCTTCTCGACTTTCGGCAGCGTGAAGCGCATCGCGCCCGACAGCGGCAGGCGCAGCGGGATCCGCGCGGCCTTCGCGAAGAACCAGCCGGCCGGCACGAGCAGCTGATGGATCAGCCGCGTGCGGCGCACGAGGTCGAGCAGCCACGATTGCGGCGCATCGCCCGACGCGGTGTTCTCCATCCGGAACTTGTCGGCCCACGCGATGAGCGGGCGGAACAGGAACTGGTCATACGCGAGGATCACGACCGTCATCGTCAGGATCACCCAGCCGATCGCGCCGAAGTTCTTGTCCGAGATCGCCTGCGCGAGATACGCGCCGATGCCCGGCAGCGTGATCGTCTGGTTGCCGACGGTGATCGCCTCCGACGCGACGACGAAGAACCAGCCGCCCGACATCGACATCATCATGTTCCAGATCAGGCCGGGCATCGAGAACGGCACTTCGAGCTTCCAGAAGCGCTGCCAGGACGTCAGGTGGAAGCCGCGCGACACTTCGTCCAGGTCGCGCGGCACCGTGCGCAGCGACTGGTAGAAGCTGAACGTCATGTTCCACGCCTGGCTCGTGAAGATCGCGAAGATCGCGGCCAGCTCGGCGCCGAGCACGCGGCTCGGGAACAGCGCGAGGAAGAACGTGACCGTAAACGAGATGAAGCCGAGCACCGGCACCGACTGCAGGATGTCGAGGATCGGGATCAGCACCATGCCCGCGCGGCGGCTCTTGGCCGCGAGCGTGCCGTAGACGAGCGTGAACGCGAGCGACGCAACCATCGCGGCGAGCATCCGCAGCGTGGTGCGCAGCGCGTATTCGGGCAGGTTCGACGGATCGAGCGAGATCTTCTGCGTCTGCAGCACGCCGATCGGCGCCAGCGTTTCGTGGAAACCGACCACCGCCATCGCGATCAGGCAGATGATCAGCGGAAAGGCGATGAAGTCCCACCGGTTCGGCAACACGCGCCACGCGGATGCGTTGGCGGTCCGGTTCGGATTGAAGAATCCGACGTTCATCAGGCGCCCTCCCCGGTAAGGCCGATCGAAGCCGGCAGTCGATGTTGATTCATGGCAAAGCGCACGGGCGCGGTAATTCGATTGACTGGCGATTTCGCGCACGCGCGGCGCGCCGTGCGTGCATGCGCTGCCGCGGCCGGTCGAGCCGGGTCGCGACGGCACGACACTACACCAACCTGTATTTCAGGTACAACCGTCCGGGGACGGCGCAGGCAATGCATGGATCGTGCCCGGCGCGTGGACGGATGGCGGGCGCGCGGTACGGAACAGCCTGGCCGCAGTCCGGCGGCCGGCACGCAGGCCCGAATTATGCCGTGATCCGGCCCGGCCGTGAACCCGCCCCCGCACGCGGGCACAAACCGTGTCCGGGATCAGCAGCCGGATACGGCGAAGCAGGTATGATCGGGGCTAGCCCCCGGGGTCCGTTTCGGCCGTGTCGCCGCAATGCGCACGCGCGCCGTGTCGACCGGCCCCGGGGATCGACCGACGAGCGGGAGGAAGGGAATGGCAGGAAACTTGGTGATCGTCTGTCGCGATCAGGATGCCGACGCGTTCTATGAACTCATGCAGGAGTACGGGTCGTTCCAGACGCGGCTGTCGTCCACGGCGTGGTACCTGAACATGAACGTCGTGCCGGAATCGCTGCAGGAGGAAATCCTGGAGCGCCTCGGCCGGTATACGACCGTCTATATCTTCGAGGCCACCACGGTGACCTACAACACGATCGACAGCAACGCGGCCGAGACGCTCGGCACGCTGTTCGGCGAATGACGCCGCGCGGCGCCCGCCCGGCCGGGCAGGCGCCGCACCCGCTCATGCGGCCTGTGCGTGGGATTCGTCGTCTTTCGGCACGGCGTCGAACGGGAACGTCATCGACACGCGCAGGCCGCCTTCGGGGCGATTGCCGATGTCGCATGCGCCGCCCAGCCTGAGCACGAGCCGCTCGACGATCGCGAGCCCGAGCCCGCTGTGGCCGTTCCCGCCGCGCGCGGGATCGAGCCGCACGAACGGCCGCGTGGCGGCCGCGAGGTCGCGCGGCGCGATGCCGCCGCCGCTGTCGCTGACCGACAGCACGTAGCCGGCCGGCGTGCGCGCCGTCTCGACGAGCACGGGCGGTGCGCCGTACGCATGCGCGTTGTCCAGCAGGTTCGACAGGATCCGGTCGAGCGTCGCCGTCGGCAGCCGGAAGCCGGGATCGGCCTCCAGCCGCGTCTGGACCGTCGGCGCGTTCGGCGCGACCGCGCGATAGCTGCGCGCGATCCGCTCGCACGCATGATCGACCGGCACCGGCTCGCTGCGGTCGGCCCCGCCATGCGCAAACACCAGGAACTGGTCGACGATGTGCGACATCGAGTCGACGTCGCGCACGACGCCGTCGCGCAGCCGCGCGTCGTCCATCATTTCCGCCCGCAGGCGCATCCGCGCGAGCGGCGTACGCAGGTCGTGCGCGACGCCGGCCAGCATCACCGCGCGATCGCTGTCGGCCTGCGACACCTGCTCGACCATCTGGTTGAAGCCGTGCGTGAGCTGGCGCAGTTCGCGCGGCCCGCGTTCGCGCAGCGGCGGCACCGGCTGCCCGCGGCCGAAACGCGCGACCGCGCGCGCGAGCGAGCGCAGCGGCTGCTGCAACTGCCAGGCCGCGAACAGCGCGGCGATCACGCCGGCCGAGAAGATCGTGCCAAGCCACAGCAGCATCCGGTCGAGCGAGCGCGGCGGCCGCAGCGGCTGCACGGGCACCACGATCCAGTTGCGGTCGGCCGGCTCCTTCACCCACAGCACCGGCGGATGGCCGGGCGTGCCGATCTCGACCTGCGTGCCGGGCGGCATGCGCTCGCTGACGTCGTCGCGGAACCGCTTCAGCGGCGGCGGCAGGCCCGCATCGCCGCCCTTCGGCACGTCGGCGCTATCCGGCGACACGAGCCGCACGCGCGACGGCAGCGGCTGGTCGGGCGTGCGCGCGACGTGCTGGCGCACCGCGTCGACGAGGAACGCGGCCTCCTCGACCGCATAGCGCGTCTGCATCTGGTTGCGCTCAAGCCGCATCGCGAAGAACCACGCGAAGTGCGACAGGAGCAGGACGCCGACGACGAGCAGCGCCAGCCGCCCGAACAGCGAATCAATGGGTTTGCGCATGGGCCTCGCCGTCGGGCACGAACACGTAGCCGCGCCCGCGCACCGTCTGGATGAAGCGCGGCGTCGACGGATCCGTTTCGAGGATGCGGCGCAGGCGCCACACCTGGACGTCGATGCCGCGGTCGGTGCCGTCGTACTCGGGCCCGTGCAGCAGCTCGAGCAGCCGCTCGCGCGTGAGCGTGCGCAGCGCATGGTTCACGAAGATCTTCAGCAGCGCGAATTCGCTGCTCGACAGCGTGGCCGGCTTGCCGTCGACCGACAGCGTGCGCGCCTGGAAGTCGAGCAGGAAGCGGCCGAACGCGAACGGCTCGCGCTGTTCGGGCGCGGCCGCCGACGGCGTCGCGCGGCGGCGGCGCAGCACGGCCTGCACGCGCGCGAGCAGCTCGCGCGGGTTGAACGGCTTGCCGAGGTAGTCGTCCGCGCCGAGCTCGAGCCCGACGATGCGGTCGACGTCGTCCGCGCGCGCGGTCAGCATGATCACGGGGATGTCGTCGCCGGCCGCGCGCAGCTGGCGCAGCGCGGTCAGGCCGTCCACGCCCGGCATCATCAGGTCCAGCACGATCAGGTCGGGCCGCTCGCGCTCGAGGCGCTTCTCGAGCGTCGCCGCGTCGTGCAGCACGGACACTTCCATCCCCTGGCGCACGAGATAGTCGCGCAGCAGGTCTCGGAGTTCTTGGTCGTCGTCGACGATGAGGATCTGGGTAGTCATGGCTCGAAGTTTACCGCGCGAGAGCGGAGTCGAAGAACGAAACAAAGGGGCGAAAGGGTTACTGCGGGTTACCGCGCAAGGGAACTGTAATGCGCGGTAACCGGGCCGCCACCCCGCGTAACACCCGTCGGCGCCTGCATCGCTAACCTGCGTCTTACCGGATGCGGTACCCGACTTTCCCGGCACCGCATCGCCGGACCCTTTGGATACAAGGAGTTTCTGAAATGTATAAGAAGACTTCCCGCGTGGCCATCGCGGCCGCCACCGTGCTCGCTCTCGCATTCGGCGCCGCGCATGCCGCGCAGCCCAACGACATGCCGCCGCCGGGCGGCCCCGGCATGCACGAGATGCACGGCGGGCACGAAGGCGGCCCGTTCGGCGCGATCATGAAACTGCACGACCAGCTGAAGCTCAACGCGTCGCAGGAACAGCAATGGCAGGCGGCCGTCAACACGATGAAGCAGAACCGTGATGCGATGCGCAAGAGCCACGAGCAGATGCGCGAGCAGTTCAAGGCACAGCAGAACCAGCCGATCCTCGACCTGAGCGCGATGCATTCGGCACGCCAGCAGGCGGAGGCGCAGAACGCGCAGCTGCGCGAGCAGACGTCCGCCGCGTGGCTCACGTTCTACAACGGGCTGAACGACCAGCAGAAGACGATGGTCAGCACCGCGCTCAAGCAGCAGTTCGCGAAGATGGAACAGCGCCACGAGAAGATGAAGGCGCGCTGGGAACAGCATCGCGCGGCCGCCAAGGGCGCGTCGGCACCGGCGCAGTAAGCCGGCGGGCCGCTCCCGCGGCGGCATAGAAAAGGGGGGACGCAGGCACCGGCCGGCGTCCTCTTTTTCGTTTCAGGCGACGTCGAACAGCAGCACCTCGGCCGCGCGGCCCCGCGCGAACGCCACCGCGTCCACGCCGCCGATCCGCGCGCCGTCGCCGGCGGCCAGCTCTCGGCCGTTGACCTCGACCTCGCCGCGCGCCACGTGCACGTAGACGCTGCGCCCGGCCGGCACGTCGAACGCCGTCGTCTCGTCGCCGTCGATCAGCCCCGCGAAGATGCGGGCATCCGCCCGCATCGACAGCGCGCCGTCGCCGCCGTCGGGCGCCGCGACGAGCCTCAGGCGCCCGCGCTTCTCGTCGTCGGCGAAACGCCGCTCCTCGTAGCCGGGCCGCCCGCCCCGCTCGGCCGGCTGCAGCCAGATCTGCAGCAGATGCAGCGGGAGGTCGCGCGACGCGTTGGTTTCGCTATGCATGAGCCCCGTGCCGGCGCTCATCCGCTGGATGCCGCCGGTCCGGACGATCGCGCCGCAGCCGAGGCTGTCGCGGTGCGCGAGCACGCCATCCAGCACGTAGGTGACGATCTCCACGTCGCGGCGCGGCTGCATCCCGAAACCGCGCGTCGGCGCGATCAGATCCTCGCTCAGCACGCACAGCGCGCCGACGGGTGGACGCATCGGCGCATGCGCGCTGGGGCAGGCAGACGAAAAACTGTGACTCGATTCGAGCCAGCCGTGGCGCGTATGCCAGCGGTCTTCGGCGCGCAGGATCTGGAACATGGGGGTGGACGCTCGGGGGCGCAGATGTTCTGTTCGGGTTTACCTCCACTGTAGGGGGAGGTCGAACGCGCCACAATCCGCCGCCCGCGCACCGCATCGTTGCAGCCGCGGAACCAATTGCCGAAATATTCGTTGCGAATACCGCGATTCCCGCAACAGCCGATTCGAGGAATCGGTCGACCGTGCCGGATTGCCGTTTTCCGGGTATCGCGTTCGGGTAAAATACCGCCCTTTTGGCGTTCGCCGTTCCGGCGGCCGCCAACGTCAGAGCGCCGATCGGCGATTTTTGGCCGTCTAGAATACGCCGCGGCGCCCGGTTCGACCGGCCGCGAGCGCCCCCGGAAAGTCAGCAACAGAAGGATGGAAATGAAGAAGGCCGCCCTGTGCGCCGCCCTCGCCCTCGTGGCGGGCAGCGCCTTCGCGAAGGAGTGGAAGACCGTGCGGATCGGCGTCGACGCCAGCTACCCGCCGTTCGAGTCGACCGCGCCGAGCGGCGAGATCGTCGGTTTCGACGTGGATCTCACCAAGGAAATCTGCAAGCGGATCAACGTGAAATGCGTGTGGGTGGCGCAGGATCTCGACGGAATCATCCCGGCGCTGAAGGCGAAGAAGTACGACGTCATCGTGTCGTCGCTGACCGTCACGGACAAGCGTCGCGAACAGATCGACTTCTCCGACAAGGTGTATGACGCACCCGCGCGGATGATCGCGAAGACCGGCTCGCCGCTGCTGCCGACGGTCGCGTCGCTGAAAGGCAAGCGCGTCGGCGTCGAGCAGGGTTCGACGCAGGAAACCTACGCGAAGGCGTACTGGGAGCCGCAGGGCGTGACGGTCATTCCTTACCAGAACCAGGACCAGGTCTATACCGATCTCGGCACGGGCCGCCTCGACGCGACGCTGCAGGACGAGCTGCAGGCCGACTACGGCTTCCTGCGCACGCCGCGCGGCAAGGGCTTCGCGTTCGCCGGGCCGGAAGTGAAGGATCCGAAGACGATCGGCGACGGCACCGCGATCGGCCTGCGCAAGGAAGATACCGACCTGAAGCTCAAGATCAACCGGGCGCTGGCCGACATGCACAAGGACGGCACGTACGACCGGCTGTCGCACAAGTACTTCTCGTTCAGCGTCTATTCGGCGCCGGCCCGCTGAACGCGGCCCAGGCAGAAGCAGCGGATGCGGGGGCGGCCCCGCGTCCGGGCAGTACAGGCAGTCAACCACGCGCCGCCCGCCCCCTTGCCCGCCGCTCGCGCGACGGGCGGGCCCGGCATCGTTGCCGGGGCGGACGGTCATGATACGCACGGGGCGTTCCGCGCAGCTTGGCGGACGCGTGTTTCGCGGCGCACCGCGTGCGCCGTCAGGGACCACACCAGGGACCCCATATGTTTCTACAAGGCTACGGCCCGCTGATCCTCGCCGGCACCTGGCAAACCGTCAAACTGGCGGTGCTTTCGCTTGCGCTGTCGTTCCTGCTGGGGCTGCTCGGCGCCGGCGCGAAACTGTCGCGCAACCGCGTGACGAACGGCGTCGGCACCGTCTACACGACGCTGATCCGCGGCGTGCCCGATCTCGTGCTGATGCTGCTGCTGTTCTACAGCCTGCAGATCTGGCTCAACATGGCGACCGACGCGCTCGGCTGGGACCAGATCGACATCGACCCGTTCCTCGCCGGCGTGCTCGTGCTCGGCTTCATCTACGGCGCGTACTTCACCGAGACGTTCCGCGGCGCGTTCCTGTCGGTGCCGCGCGGCCAGCTCGAAGCCGGCAGCGCCTACGGGATGACGAACTGGCAGGTGTTCACGCGGATCATGTTCCCGCAGATGATGCGCTTCGCGCTGCCGGGCATCGGCAACAACTGGCAGGTGCTCGTGAAGTCGACCGCGCTCGTGTCGATCATCGGCCTGGCCGACGTCGTGAAGGCGTCGCAGGACGCCGGCAAGGGCACGCTGCGATTCTTCTTCTTCACGCTGATCGCGGGAGCGGTCTACCTCGCCATCACGACGATCTCGAACTTCGTGCTGATGTGGCTCGAAAAGCGCTACTCGACCGGTGTCCGCAAGGCTGACCTATGATCGAACTCATCCAAGAATACTGGCGCAACTATCTGTACACCGACGGCTATCGCATCACCGGTGTCGCGATCACGCTGTGGCTGCTGGTCGTGTCGATCGGCCTCGGCTTCTGCCTGTCGGTGCCGCTCGCCGTCGCGCGCGTGTCGAAGAAGAAGTGGCTGGCGGGCGCCGTATGGCTGTACACGTACGTGTTCCGCGGCACGCCGCTCTACGTGCAGTTGCTGCTCTGCTACACGGGCCTGTACAGCCTGCAGGCCGTGCGCGGCACGCCGATGCTCGATGCGTTCTTCCGCGACGGGATGCACTGCACGCTGCTCGCGTTCACGCTGAACACCTGCGCGTACACCACCGAAATCTTCGCGGGCGCGATCAAGGCGACGTCGTACGGCGAGATCGAAGCGGCACGCGCATACGGGATGTCCCCGTTCACGATGTATCGCCGCGTGATCCTGCCGTCGGCGCTGCGCCGCGCGCTGCCGCTGTACAGCAACGAAGTGATCCTGATGCTGCACGCGACGACGGTGGCCTTCACCGCGACCGTGCCGGACATCCTGAAGATCGCGCGCGACGTGAACTCGGCGACCTACATGTCGTTCCACGCGTTCGGCATCGCCGCCCTGCTCTACCTCGTGATCTCGTTCACGCTCGTGTGGCTGTTCCGCCAGGCCGAGCGCCGCTGGCTCGCGTATCTGCGCCCGCAAGGCAAGTAAGTTTTCGCAGGACTATTGATGAACTCCCAGACCCAGAAGCTTTTCGTCGACGATCTCCACAAGCGGTACGGCGACAACGAGGTGCTCAAAGGCGTGTCGCTTAGGGCCAACTCGGGCGACGTGATCAGCGTGATCGGCTCGTCCGGTTCCGGCAAGAGCACGATGCTGCGCTGTATCAACTTCCTCGAGCAGCCGAACGCGGGCCGCATCTTCGTGGACGGCGAGGAAGTGCGCACCGCGCTCGACAAGACGGGCGCGCTGCGCGCGGCCGACTCGAAGCAGCTGCAGCGCGTGCGCACCAAGCTGTCGATGGTGTTCCAGCACTTCAACCTCTGGTCGCACATGAACGTGCTCGAGAACGTGATGGAAGCGCCGGTGAACGTGCTCGGCATCCCGAAGAAGGAAGCCGAGGACCGTGCGCGCGAGTATCTCGAGAAGGTCGGCCTCGCGCCGCGCGTCGAGAAGCAGTATCCGTCGCATTTGTCCGGCGGCCAGCAGCAGCGCGTGGCGATCGCGCGGGCGCTCGCGATGCATCCGGACGTGATGCTGTTCGACGAGCCGACCTCCGCGCTCGACCCGGAGCTGGTGGGCGAAGTGCTGAAGGTGATGCAGAAGCTGGCCGAGGAAGGCCGCACGATGATCGTCGTCACGCACGAGATGGGCTTCGCGCGCAACGTGTCGAATCACGTGATGTTCCTGCACCAGGGCCGCGTCGAGGAACAAGGCGTGCCGGCCGAGGTATTCGCGAACCCGAAGAGCGACCGCCTGCGCGGCTTCCTGTCGGGCAGCCTCAAGTAACGCCCGTCGCGCGCCACGCCCGAGCGGGCGCCCCGCGGTTCGCCGCGCGGCGCCCGTTTTGCGTTTACGCGGCGCTCACCGGCGTGCCGTCGGCGAACGCGCGCAGTTCGTCGCCCGCCAGCCGGTAACGTACCCATTCGCTCTGCGGCGCCGCACCGACACTTTCGTAGAAACGGATCGCCGGCTCGTTCCAGTCGAGCACGCTCCATTCGAAACGCCCGCAGCCCGAGTCGACCGCGATCCGCGCGAGCGCCTTCAGCAGCCGCAGCCCCGCGCCGGCGCCGCGAAAACGCGGCGATACGTACAGATCCTCCAGATAGAGCCCCTGCCGCGCGAGCCACGTCGAATACGAGAAGAAATACACGGCGAAGCCGGCCGGCTCGCCGTCGACCTCGCACATCAGCGCTCGCGCCGGCGAGCCTTCGCCGAACAGGCTGCGTTCGAGCGATTCGGGCGTCGCGACGACTTCGTGCTCCGCCTTCTCGTAGACGGCCAGTTCGGTGATGAAGCGCAGGATCAGCGGCACGTCGGCGACGGTGGCGGAACGGATATCGATTTGCACGGGTTGAGCCCTCCTCCGGCCCGGGATGTGAAACGGAAAACGGCGCCGCGCAGCCCGCAGCCGCGGTGGCGCCGCTCAAACCGTCATGCTACGTTCATGCGATGCCTGCAGGAAGTGCAGTTTCTTCATCCGGACCTGAACATGATGCATCCCGATCTGCGCCGCCTCGACCTGAACCTGCTGCTCGTGTTCGACGCGTTGTACCGCCACCGGTCGGTCGCGGCGGCCGCGCACGAGCTCGCGTTGAGCCCGTCGGCGTTGAGCCATGCGCTCGCCCGGCTGCGCGACGCGATCGGCGATGCGCTGTTCGTGCGGCTCGGCAACGAGATGCAGCCGACCGTGCGCGCCGACGACATCGCCACGTGGGCCGGCGACGCGCTCGATGCGATGTCGAAGGGGCTCGCCCGCGCGCGCCGCTTCGACCCGGCGCAAAGCGACCGTACGTTCGTGTTCGCCGCGACCGACTACACGGCATTCGCGGTGCTGCCGGCGTTCGTCGCCCGCATCCAGCACGTGGCGCCGCATCTGCGCATCCGCGTCGTCCATTCGGACCGCAAGATTTCCGTCGACGAGCTCGCGGCCGGCCGCATCGACTTCGCGCTCGGCTACCACGAGGAATCGGCGGCCGACGCACCGGGCATCGAGGATTTCGACTGGTTTTCCGACGACTACGTCGTGATCGCGAGCGCCACGCATCCGGACATCCGCCGGCGGCTGACGCTCGACCAGTACCTGGCGGCGCGCCACGTGGTCGTCACGCCGTGGAACGAGTCGCGTGGCGTCGTCGACTACGTGCTCGACCGGCTCGGCCTCGTGCGGCACGTCGCCGTGCAGTTGCCGACCGTGCTGGCCGCGCCGTTCGTGATCGCGGAGTCGGCACTGCTGATGACCGTGCCGAACCGCGCCGCGCAGGCGCTGCGGCACGCGGCGCCGATCCGCATCTTCCCCGCGCCGTTCGACATCCCGCGCTACACGGTGAAGGTCTACTCGCATGCGAAGCATGCGCGCACCGACGCGCATCGCTGGATTCGCGCGCAGTTGCTCGATGCACGGCCGAGCGCGGACTAGCAGGCTGTTGAAATTGGATACGGTGTAAACGAGCGCTGAGGGCAGTGCGTTAGAGATATCGTGTTCATGATCTTGGGCAGACGAGAGCGATGCGCGGAATGGACGAGATGCAAGAGCCGCTGTTGACGACGGTGAAGCTGGAAGACTTCGTGCCGGCCGATCACCCGCTGCGGCCGCTTCGGCTGCTGGTCAATCAGGCGCTGAAGCGGCTCAACGGGCTGTTTGGCACGATCTACGCGGACAGCGGGCGCGCCTCGATTGCGCCCGAGAAGCTGTTGCGCGCGTTGCTGCTGCAGGTGCTGTACTCGGTGCGCAGCGAGCGCATGCTAATGGAGCAAATGCGCTACAACCTGCTGTTCCGCTGGTTCGTCGGGTTGGCGATCGAAGACGCCGTCTGGGACCACTCGGTGTTCTCGAAGAACCGTGATCGTCTGCTCGAGCACGAAGTAATCGAAGCGTTCTTTACCGAAGTCATGAGCCTGGCCGACAAGCAAGGGCTGCTGTCCAGAGAACACTTCTCGGTCGATGGCACGCTGATCCAAGCGTGGGCCAGCCACAAGAGCTTCCGGCCCAAGGACGGCTCGGACGATCCACCGGCCGGCGGCGGCCGCAATGTCGACACCGACTGGAAGGGCAAGCGGCGCAGCAACGAGACTCACGAGTCGAGCACCGATCCGGATGCGCGCCTGTTCCGCAAGGGACGGCAAAGCGGAGCCATCCTTTGTTATCAGGGGCACATCCTGATGGAGAACCGCTCGGGCTTGGTGGTTGGCGCTGTGGTCAGCCATGCCGACGGTTTCGCCGAACGCGCAAGTGCGTTGAGCCTGCTCGATTGCGTACCGGGTCGTCACGCCAAGACGCTCGGTGCCGACAAGGGTTACGACATGCGCGACTTTGTGCGGGACTGCCGAGCGCGCAAAGTGACGCCACACGTCGCGCGCAACGACACGCATCAAGGCGGCAGTGCGATCGACGGCCGCACCTCGCGGCACGCCGGCTATGGCATCAGCCAAGTGATTCGCAAGCGCATCGAAGAGCACTTCGGTTGGGGCAAGACCGTCGGCAGGATTCGACAGACCGCGTATCGCGGCATCAAGCGAGTCGACCAGCACTTCAAGCTGACGATGCTGGCGAGCAACCTGACTCGAATGGCTCGAATACTGCCAGCGGTGCCGCAAGGAGTAACGCGATGAGCCGCCCAAGTGCGATCGCCGCGCGGCGACGTATCGGGCAACCCGATCGCCAGCGGGGCATCCGGCACGATACGTCTGCAACTCGGCCGCTAATCGCATACGAAATCCTTTTAAACACTGCCTCGGTTGTCAAAACGAGGCGCTTTTCAACAGCCTGCTAGGGCCTGTTCACGCTAATAACGGGCTTGCGAACGCGCCTTTCCGCCCGTCCCCCAAGGGGACTTCCTTCGGGCGCAGGCAAGAAGAGAGGAGGCGCAATAGCCGTAGCTATTGCAACGACGAACGACGCCGCCATGCGGGCGGAAAGGCGCGTTCCCCTGTTTGGAAAAATTCATTCGTGGGGCTGGCCCGTTATTAGCGTGAACAGGCCCTACGCAGCGCGTTGCCGGCCGGGCGTTTCCGGCGTCGATCGGCGATGGCTGCAATCGCCGGAATCATTACGAAATACTTACCAATTTCGCGACTTTCGCGCTTACGCCGGCGCCTTTGCAACGTCAATAGTGGCAATCCTTGAGCCACGCCCGCCGAATCCATGTCTCCCTTGTGGGACAAGGGTTTTCCGGTAATCGAGAACCCCTGGGCCCCCTGTTGCGCACCGTGTTGCATGGCAATTTGGCGACAGCGGTTAGTCAAACAACGATTTCCGTCGCCACAAAATTGTATTTTTGCTAAATTAGTAACCAAAGTAGCAAAACGAAGTTCGTGAAATGTAGTTTAGCTTCACGACACAACAAGGAGACCCCGCAGGCCGACCCGGCTGCGCGGGACCGCTCAACGGTTTTCCGTCTGCTTGCCCGCGTGCCGCGCTTACCGGCCCTGCACGAGGTCTCCCTGGTTATCCCGCTTTTGCCCGGCGCTCGCGCTCCGGGCATCTCGTGCAGTCTGGGTTGACTTTTTGACAGGGTATGGAGGAGATGATGAAGAAAGCTTTGGTCGCGGCGGCGCTGATGGCTGCTGGGGTGGTGACGGCGCACGCGCAGAGCAGCGTCACGCTGTATGGCCGCCTGGATGCAGGTATCGAGTACATGAACGGCCTGCAAAACGGCCACCAAGTGCGCGCGGAAAGCGGCGACTGGGGCACGAGCCTGTGGGGCTTGAAGGGTAGCGAGGACATCGGTGGCGGCAACAAGGTCCTGTTCCACATCGAAGGCGCGTTCAACACGATGACGGGCGGCTTCAGCGGTTCGATCTGGGATCGTTTCGCGACCGTCGGTATCTCGAACGACCGCTACGGTACGCTGCTGCTGGGTCGCGAGCTCGCGATCGCCAACGGCGTGTGGGATTTCGACCCGTTCGGCCAGTCGGCCTGGTCGACGGCCTCGCTGGTGCGCGGCCGCAACTGGAACAAGACCAGCAACAACGTGTCGTACCAGTCGCCGTCGCTCTACGGCCTCGACTTCTACGGCCAGTTCTCGTTCTCGAATTCGACCAGCTTCAACGGCAACACGACGGCCGGCCAACCGGGTCGTGCAATGGGCGGTCAGGTCACCTACACGAACTCGCTGTTCCAGTTGCGCGGCATCTACGACGAAACGCGCGACAGCAACGGCCGCTTCTCGGACGTGTTCAACTACTCGCGCGAATACTTCGCGGGCGTGAACGTGTTCCTCGGCCAGTTCAAGGTTCAGGCGGCCTACCAGGCATCGCGCGCGGACGGCAGCGGCGGCCCGGCAGTGAACGCCGGCGTGACGGGTACGCAACAGGTGTGGGGCGGCGTGACGTGGCAGGCGACGCCGGCAGCGGCGCTGATCGCGGCCGTGTATCACGTGAACGCGAACCACGGCGGCGGCAACGCGAACATCTACACGATCGGCGGTTCGTACAACATCTCGAAGCGCACGCTGTTCGACCTGCAGGCCGCGACGGTGCGCAACAGCTCGTCGGCCAACTTCGGTCTGAACGCGAACGGTGCGGGCACCGCCGTGTCGACCGGCAACCCGCATCCGGGCGGCAGCCAGACCGGCGTCTACGCCGGCATCCAGCACCTGTTCTGATCAGGCGCCGTCAAAGAACGATTCGACAACACTTTCCACGCTGCTGCGAGAGGCGCGTATCGGTGCGGTACCCAACCGGGTATCCGCACCGTTTTTTCTTTTGGGCGGCGGATTCTTGCGACCCGTGGCCCGCTCGGCCGAAGCGGCCGGGATTGATCGAGCGGCGCGGACGCGGCGCTCAGACGGCCGCTTCGTTCTCTTCGCCGGTGCGAATGCGGATCACACGCTCGACGTCCGACACGAAGATCTTGCCGTCGCCGATCTTGCCGGTACGCGCCGCACCGATCACCGCGTCGATCACCTGATCGACCTGCGCTTCCGCGACGACCACCTCGATCTTCATCTTCGGCAGGAAGTCGACCACGTATTCGGCGCCGCGATACAGCTCGGTGTGGCCCTTCTGGCGGCCGAAGCCCTTCACTTCCGTCACGGTCAGGCCCGTGAGACCCACTTCGGCGAGCGCTTCGCGGACTTCGTCCAGCTTGAACGGCTTGATGATGGCGGTGATGCGTTTCATGATGGTTGTCCCTCAATGCTCGTTTGGATGAAAAATCGCGTTCCCGATTGTAAGCCGGCGGGCCGCCTCCGGCCCAGCACCGGTCAATCGAGCCGTTCGGTAAAACGTGATGTGATCGGGTAGCGCCAGTCGCGCCCGAATGCGCGATGCGTGACCCGGATGCCGATCGGCGCCTGGCGGCGCTTGTATTCGTTGATCTTGATGAGCCGCGTCACGCGCTCGACGTCGGCCTGCGCGTAGCCGGCCGCGACGATCTCGGCGAGCGGCCGGTCTTCTTCCATGTACATCCGCATGATCGCGTCGAGCACGTCGTACGGCGGCAGGCTGTCCTGGTCGGTCTGGTTCTCGCGCAGCTCCGCCGACGGCGCGCGCGTCAGGATCCGCTCGGGAATCACGTCGCGCAGCGCGTAATCGGTCGTTTCGTTGCGATAGCGGCACAGTTGGTACACCAGCGTCTTCGCGATGTCCTTGATCACCGCGAAACCGCCGGCCATGTCGCCGTACAGCGTGCAGTAGCCGACCGCCATCTCGCTCTTGTTGCCGGTCGTCAGCACGATCGAGCCGAACTTGTTCGACAGCGCCATCAGCAGCGTGCCGCGGATGCGCGCCTGGATGTTCTCCTCCGTCGCGTCTTCCGCGCGGCCCGCGAATTCGTCCGCGAGCGCGGTGAGGAATGCATCGAACATCGGCGCGATCGCGATCTCGTCGTAGCGCACGCCGACGCGCCGCGCCATTTCCGCCGCATCGGTGGTCGAGATGTCGGCCGTGAAGCGCGACGGCATCATCACCGCGCGCACGCGCTCCGGCCCGAGCGCATCGCATGCGACGGCCAGCACCAGCGCCGAATCGACGCCGCCCGACAGCCCGATCAGCACGCCGGGAAAACCGTTCTTGCCAATGTAGTCGCGCACGCCGGTCACCAGCGCGCGGTACACCTGCGCGTGCGTCGACAGCTCGGGCGCGATCGCGCCGGACAGCGGCCGCGCGCCGTCGAATTCGACGATCGCATGCCCTTCGTCGAACTGCGGCATCTTCGCGACGAGCACGCCGTCGCCGTCGAGCACGAACGACCCGCCGTCGAACACGAGTTCGTCCTGGCCGCCGACGAGGTTCACGTAGACCATCGGCAGCCCGGTCTCGCGAATCCGCGCGCGCAGGATGTCGATGCGCACCGCCTCCTTGTTCATGTGATACGGCGAGCCGTTCGGGATCAGCAGCACCTGCGCACCGGCCGCCTTCGCGATCTGCGCGGCCGACGCATGCCACGCGTCCTCGCAGATGATCACGCCGTATTTCACGCCGTTCAGCTCGAACACGAGCGGCTCGGTGTCGGTCGCGAAATAGCGCTTCTCGTCGAATACCTCGGCGTTCGGCAGATCCTGCTTGCGGTAGGTGCCGACGATCTCGCCGCCGACGATCAGCGACACCGCGTTGAAGGTGTCGGTGGGCGGCACGCCGCGCTCGATCGGGCGGTTTGCATTACCATCGACGGCTGACGCGTTGCCCGGACCGCTGCCCGCACCCCTGCCCGGACCGCGCAACGGATGGCCGACCAGCACCGCGAGCCCGTCGAACGCCTTCAGTGCGTCGGCGAGCGCATCGAGCGCGGCGGCCGCCGCCGCGTAGAACGCGGGTCGCAGCAGCAGGTCTTCGGGTGGATAGCCGGACAACGCGAGTTCGGGGGCGACCATCAATTGCGCACCATCGTTGTGCGCGGCGCGCGCGGCCGCGACGATGCGCGCGACGTTGCCGGCGAAATCGCCGACGGTGACGTTGATCTGGGCGAGAGCGAGTCGGGTCTTCATGGCGGGAGCGGCGCAACCCGGCGGCGCGCCTTGAACGGCTGACGAAATCGATCCGGGCGCGGGCCACGGCGGCCCGCATCCGGCAACATCCAACGGTACGGATTCACGCTTGAAACACGAACGCATCGATTATCGCACGGGCATCCTGTCGTCCCCCGCCGAGGTGCCGGCCGACGAATGGAACGCGCTGCTCGCGGGCGACGCGCAGCCCACGCCGTTCCTGCGCCACGAATTCCTCGACGCGCTGCACGTCGCGCGATGCGCGGTGGACGAGACCGGCTGGTCGCCGCACTTCGTCACGCTGACCGACGCGCGCACCGGCCGCCTCGCGGCCGCCGCGCCCGTCTACGCGAAACAGCATTCGTACGGCGAATACGTGTTCGACTGGGCGTGGGCCGACGCATATCAACGCAACGACCTGCCCTACTACCCGAAGCTGCTGTGCGCGGTGCCGTTCACGCCAGTGCAGGGCACGCGGCTGCTCGCGGCCGACGACGACGCGCGCCGCCGGCTCGCGGCCACGCTGCTCGCGTTCGCCGAGCAGAGCGACGTGTCGTCGCTGCACGTGCTGTTTCCGACCGGTGACGAAGCGCGCCTGCTCGAATCGATGGGGATGATGCTGCGCGAAGGCGTGCAGTTTCACTGGCTCAACGACGGCTACCGCCACTTCGACGATTTTCTCGGCACGCTCGAGCAGAAGAAGCGCAAGAACATCCGCGCGGAGCGGCGCAAGGTGCACGACGCGGGCGTGACCTTCCGCCGGCTGACCGGCGATCGGATCACCGACGCCGACTGGCGCTTCTTCTCGCGCTGCTATCGGCAAACGTACCGCGAGCACTATTCGAGCCCGTACCTGAACCTCGACTTCTTCCGCACGATCGGCGCGACGATGCCCGAGAACCTGCTGCTCGTGATCGCGGAAGCCGACGGGAAACCGATCGCAAGCGCGCTCGCCGTGTACCGGCGCGGCGAGCACGGCGGCGGCACGCTGTACGGCCGCTACTGGGGCGCGATCGAGCACGTGCCCTGCCTGCATTTCGAAACGGCCTACTATCAGTTGCTCGAATTCTGCATCGAGGCCGGCCTCGACACGTTCGAAGGCGGCGCGCAGGGCGAGCACAAGCTCGCGCGCGGCTTCCTGCCGACCGTCACGCACTCCGCGCACTGGCTCGCGCATCCGGCGTTTTCCGATGCGGTCGCGCGCTTTCTCGAACGCGAAACCGAGCATATCCACGCGTACGTCGACGAACTGCGCGAACACGATCCGTTCCGGCGCAACACCGGCTAACGTCATCCGGCGCGCCGCGCAGGCGGCGAAGCCCAGCATGGCCTCGCCGCCTGTCGTCCGGCCACCGCGCGTTCAGTGCGCGGCGAGCGTCACCGTCTGCGACAGCGCCTGCGGATCGCGCGACGACGCGGCCGCCGACAACCCGTAGCTGCCCGCGCCGATCCGCCATGCGTGCGCGCTCGCATCCCACACCGCGAAGCGCTGCGCCGGCACCGCGACGCTGACCGTGCGCGCCTCGCCCGGCTGCAGCGCGACCTTGGTCCAGCCGACGAGCCGCTTCGGCGGCTCGCCGAGCGACGCGGGCAGCGCCGCGTAGATCTGCACCGTCTGCGTACCGGCGCACGCACCGGTGTTCGTCACCGTCACGCCGACCGTCACGTTGCCCGCGGCGTCAGCCTGCGCGGACATCGCCGACAACGCATACGTCGTGTACGACAGCCCGTAGCCGAACGGGAACAGCGGCTCGATCGCCTTCGCGTCGAACCAGCGATAGCCGTACGCGAGCCCTTCCGCATAAACGTTTTGCAGGTTCGACGGATCGATCGCCGGCTGCGGCAGGTCGGCCTCCTGCTTCGGGAACGTGAGCGGCAGCCGGCCCGACGGATTCGCGTCGCCGAACAACAGGTCGGCGATCGCCTGGCCGCCCTGCGCGCCCGGATACCACACGTCCAGCACGCCATGCACGTTCGCGAGCCACGGCATCAGCACCGGGCTGCCGTTCTCGAGCACGACGATCACACGCTTGGCCTTCGCGGCGACCGCGGCGATCAGTGCGTTCTGGTCGTATTGCTGGTTGTACGGGTCCGCCTTCGCATCGGGCAGCGACAGGCTCGCGAGGTCGAGCCCTTCCGTCTGCCACTGCGTGGCGAACACGATCGCGACATCGGCCTGTGCGGCCGCGGCGGCCGCCGCGGCCGCGTCGGTACCGTCGAGATAGCTGACCGACGCGTTCGGCGCCTTCGCGCGAATCGCCGCGAGCGGCGCGGACTTGTACCAGGTCGCGCACCCGCCGAACAGCATGTCGGCCGGTTGCTGGCAGGACGTCACCGCGTTGCCGTCGATCGCGGGCACCGCACCCGAGCCGCCGCCCGACAGCACGCCAGCGTCTGCATGGCCGCCAATCACGACGACCGACTTGAGCGCGCCGGCGGCGAGCGGCAGCACCGGCTGCGTGTCGCCCGGCGCGGCCGCGTTCTTCAGCAGCACCGCCGCTTGCCGTGCGATCGCGAGCGCATCGGCATTGCCCGCGGCTTCGTCGATCGCGCCGCCCGGCTTCGGCGGCGCGTCCATCACGCCAATGCGGATCAGCGTGCGCAGCTTGCGCTGCACCATGTCGTTCAGTCGCGCGACCGACACGCTGCCGGCCTGCAGCGCCGCGCGCAGCTTCGAATTGAAGTACGAGCCGAGCGGCGCGTTGCCGTCGTCGGCCGCGCCCGGTTGCTCCTCGTCGAGGCCGGCCTGCACGGCCGCGACCGTCGAATGCGTCGCGCCCCAGTCGGACTGCACGACGCCCTTGAAACCCCACTCGTTCTTCAGCACCGTCGTCAGCAAATACGGGTTCTCGCACGCATACACGCCGTTCAGCTTGTTGTATGCGCACATCACGTTGCCCGGCTGGCCGTCCTTCACGCCGATCTCGAACGCAAGCAGTTCGGCCTCGCGCATGGTTCGCTCGTCGACGACCGAATCGACCGTCATCCGGTTGGTTTCCTGGTCGTTGAACGCGAAATGCTTGATCGTCGCGATCACCTTCCGCGCCTGCGTGGCCTGCGTGCGCGCGGCGCTCAGCGTGCCCGCGAGCACCGGGTCCTCGCCCATGTATTCGAAGGTGCGGCCGTTGCGCGGCTCGCGCGCGAGGTTCACGCCGCCGCCGAGCCCCTCGGCGAAACCGAGCGCGCGCAGTTCGAGCGCGATGCGCGTGCCGTAGGCGCCCGCGAGCGCCGGGTCCCACGTCGCCGCGAGCGCGACCGGCGCGGGCAGCGCGGTCACGCGCGCATTCTTCACGTTCACGCCGCCCGCCGAATCGGCACTGCTGACCGCCGAAATGCCGAGCCGCGGCACGCCCGGGATGTAGCTCGCGCCGTTCAGCGCGTCGGCCGGGAACGGGCCGCCCAGGCTGAGCGCCGGCATGCCGGTGCCATGCACGAGCTGCAGCTTTTCGTCGGTCGTCAGTTGCGCGACGAGCGCGGCCGCGCGCTGGTCGGCTGCCGCGTCGGGATCGGTCGGGGCGTGAATGTCGTCGCCGCCGCACGATGCGAGCAGCACCGTGAGCGCGCACGCGGACGCAATCGTCGAACACCGGAACAGCGAAGTTTTCATTGATCCTCCAGAATCGTTCTGTTGTACTTGTGGCCACTCCAAGTCTAAAAATCGACCGGTCACCACGCTTGACCGGCAGGAGCATGCGTTGACCTCTCGCAGCGGGGACAAACCCGAACGGCATGACGACAGGGAGACAGACATGGAGTTGCAACAGAAATCGGTATCCGTCCGGATCTACCGCTGGCTGTGCGAAGACGCGCGTGCGAACGGCATCGATCCGGCACCGCTTTACGAAACACTCGGCATCGGGCCGGCCGAGCTCGCCGACGACACGCGCCGCATCGCGGGCGATCGGCACGTGGCCGCGCTCCAATTGATGGACGACTGGCCGCTGTCGTGGCACCGCCCGCCGCCGCAGGTCGTGCCGTGGCTCGTGCCGTTTCCCGAACTCGCGGGCATCACGTGCAACGCGGCGACGCTGCGCGACGCGCTGCACGGCTACCTGCACTATCGCGAGCTGATCGGCAACGTCGACTGGGTGTTCGCGCACGAGAACGGCGACGCGATCGCGCTCGAGTACGTGAACGAAGGCGACGGCCGGCACGCGGGCAGCGCGTTCGCGAACCTCGCGATCCTCGCGGCGCTCGCGCGCCTGTACGACCCGCACGTGCGCGTCGACGACGCCGCATTCGCCGGCCGCGCGTTCGCGCCCGTTGCCGCGCTGCGCGACATGCTCGGCGCGCCGGTATCGTTCGATGCCTCACACAATCGCATCGTGCTGCGCTCCGCGCACTTCGACACGCCGTTCGAGCGCTACAACGCGCCGCTCGCCGGCATCCAGCGGCATGCGGCCGACGCCGCGCGCGAACGCGTGCGCGCTCGCTCGACGTTCGGCTCGTCGGTCGAGCAATGCGTGCGCGACTGGCTGCGCACGTCCGACGACGCCGACGTGCCGACCGATACGCTGATGCAGCACGTCTGCACGCGCTTCGCGATGTCGCGCTGGACGTTGCGCCGGCGCCTGCATCGCGAAGCGGTCGGTTTCCATGCGCTCGTCGCGCAGGCGCGGCTCGGCGAGGCGCGCGACCTGCTGCTCAATACGCAGTTGCCGATCGGCGAGATCGGCGTGCGCGTCGGCTTCCGTTCGACGAGCGCGTTCACGCGCTTCTTCACGCGCGAACTCGGCGCGGCGCCGAGCCGCTTTCGCGACGGGCACGGCGACCGGCGGCGTTGAAGCCCGTTTTTTCTGAGACACTGGCGGCTTCGCATCCCGCCGCCCTGCCATGTCCTGGTTTCTGTATCTGATCGAATGCGCCGACGACAGCGTCTACACGGGCATCACGACCGATGTCGCCGCGCGCTTCGACGAACATGCGTCCGGCAAGGGCGCGCGCTACACGCGCTCGCGCAAGCCGCGCGCGGTGCTCGCGGCGTTTGCGCTGCCCGACCGGTCGAGCGCGTCGCGCGCCGAATACTGGGTGAAGCGGCTCACGCCCGCGAAAAAGCGCGAGCTCGCGGCTGGATTGCGCACGCTGGAGTCGGTGTTGCCGGCGGTGGTCACGCTCGACGAGAACGGCGACACAGCCGGGACGAAGGTGACGGCGCGCGGGCGGAAGAAGGTGAAGGCGGAAAATGTCGACGCTGCGGCGGAGACGGCTGCAACGGAACAGGTTGCCGGAAAAAAGGTGAAGGCCGGGAAAGTGGTCGGGGCAGCAACGGCCGCGAAGACGGCGAAGCCTGCGAAGGGCAAACAAGCATCGAAGTCGACGAAGGCGAGTCAAGCCGCACCGGACGCGAAACGTGCTGCAAAACCAGACGGCGATGCAGCCGCAAAAAAGACGTCGTCGCGTCGCACACCGGTAAAGAAAACCGACCTGCCCGCATCCGCGTCGTCAAAGAGGAAGGCACCGGCCGCCGCCGGCAAACCCGCCGCGAACGCACGCGAAGACGCCGCTTCCGCACCGGCCCGCCGTCGTTCGGCCACGAAAGCCGCCGAAGCGACCGCGCCGTCCGTTGCCGCGCCCCGCGCGAAACGCGCGAAGAACGCACCGGCTACCTCGCTGCCGCCCGTCTCCGCGTCCGCCCGCCGGAAAACCGCGCGCGCAAAACAAAACCGCGCGGCCTCCTGACGAGACACGCGCGGTTCGCGTTCCGCACGAGCCGGCCGTCGGCCGGCACGCCGCTTACTTCTTGTAGTTCGCGGCGCCGTCGGTGATTTCCTTGTGCGCGGCTTCGATGCCGGCCCAGCCTTCGACCTTCACCCACTTGCCCTTCTCGAGGGCCTTGTATTGCTCGAAGAAGTGCTTGATCTGGTCCTTCAGGTACTCGGGCACGTCGTCGATCGTCTTCAGGTTCGCCGTCATCGGGCAGATCTTGTCGTGCGGCACCGCGACCAGCTTCGCGTCGACGCCCGACTCGTCGGTCATCTGCAGCATGCCGAGCACGCGCGAGCGCACGATCGAGCCGGCCAGCAGCGGGAACGGCGTGATCACCAGCACGTCGACCGGATCGCCGTCGCCCGACAGCGTCTGCGGGATGTAGCCGTAGTTCACCGGGTAGCGCATGCCCGTACCGATGAAGCGGTCGACGACGAGGAGGCCCAGTTCCTTGTCCGCCTCGTACTTCACCGGATCGCTTTGCGCGGGAATCTCGATGATCACGTTGAAATCTTGCGGCAGGTCCTTGCCGGCCGGAACATGATTGAAGCTCATGAGCACTCTCTGTAGGTCGATGGGAATTCGGGACAGGGCGCCGCGGCCGATGCACGGCCGCGGGCGTCCCCCAAAAAGGAATGCGCCATTATAGCCAATCGACCGGTGGCGTCCGGATGACGATCGGCGCGATAATCGTTCCGGATGTCGGGCTGTTGAACCGGCGACGACGTGGCAGGTTGATCACAAAGCGTCGGCCCGAGTCGGTGCCAAGGCGCCGACCCGGGCCGACCGCGGTGCGTGGGGGCCGGGCAAGCGCTGAAGCGCTTGCTTGAGTCGACCGCTATGCACGGGACCCAAAGAAGCACTAAAGCGCTAACTTGGGTCGACCGCTATGCATCGGACCCAAAGAAGCGCTAAAGCGCCAACTTGGGTCGACCGCGTTGCATGGGACCCAAGTAAGCGCTAAAGCGCTAACTTGGGTCGACAGGAGGAGGCATGGAAGAGGCGAAGCACTTCATCGCGGGCGAATGGACGTTGCCCGCGCAACTGGAAACCATCGCGGTCGTCGATCCGTCCGACGGCCAGCCGTTCGCGACGATCGCACGCGGCACCGCGCCCGACATCGAGCGCGCGGTCGCCGCGGCCCGCGACGCGTTCGCGGGCCCGTGGGGCGCCGCGAGCGCCGCCGAACGCGGCCGCGCGCTGATGCGGCTGTCGGCGCGCGTGGCCGATTCGATCGAGGAACTCGCCGCGATCGAGGCGCGCGACACCGGCAAGCCGCTGAAGCAGGCGCGCGCCGATGCCGCCGCGCTCGTGCGCTACTTCGAGTTCTATGCGGGCGCCGCCGACAAGCTGCACGGCGAAACCCTCCCCTACCAGGCCGGCTATACGGTGCTGACGGTGCGCGAGCCGCACGGCGTCACGGGCCATATCGTGCCGTGGAACTACCCGATGCAGATCTTCGGGCGCAGCGTCGGCGCGGCGCTCGCGGCCGGCAATGCATGCGTGGTCAAGCCGGCCGAGGACGCGTGCCTGTCCGTGCTGCGCGTCGCCGAGCTGGCCGCCGAGGCCGGGCTGCCGGCCGGCGCGCTCAACGTCGTCACCGGCTACGGCCATGAAGCGGGCGCCGCGCTCGCCCGCCATCCGGGCATCGATCACATCTCGTTTACGGGTTCGCCGGCCACCGGCAAGCTGGTCACGCAGATGGCGGCCGAGAACCACGTGCCGGTCACGCTCGAACTCGGCGGCAAGTCGCCGCAAATCGTGTTCGCCGATGCCGATCTCGACGCGGCGCTGCCCGTGCTCGTGTCCGCGATCGTGCAGAACGGCGGGCAAACCTGCTCGGCCGGCAGCCGCGTGCTGATCGAGCGCGCGGTGTACGAGCCACTCGTCGAGCGCCTCGCCACCGCGTTCAACGGGCTGCGCGTCGGCCCGAGCCGCGCCGATCTCGATTGCGGCCCGCTGATCAACGCGAAGCAGCAGCAGCGCGTGTGGGATTTCCTGTCCGACGCCCAGCACGACGGCATTCCGATGGCCGGCCACGGGCAGGTCGTCGCCGACGCACCCGAAACCGGCTTCTACCAGGCACCCGCGCTGTTGCGCGACGTGCCGCCGTCGCACCGGCTCGCGCAGGAGGAAGTGTTCGGCCCCGTGCTCGCGGCGATGCGTTTCGTCGACGAGGACGAAGCCGTCGCACTCGCGAACGGCACGCCGTACGGCCTCGTCGCGGGCATCTGGACCCGCGACGGCGCCCGCCAGATGCGGCTCGCGCGGCGCCTGCGCGCGGGCCAGGTGTTCATCAACAACTATGGCGCGGGCGGCGGCGTCGAGCTGCCGTTCGGCGGCGTCGGCCATTCGGGCCATGGCCGCGAGAAAGGTTTCGAGGCACTGTATGGCTTCACCGCGCTGAAGACGATCGCGATCCGGCACGGCTGAACGCGCGGCGCGAGACACGCGGCCGGCCACGCCCGGCCGCAGCGCGACACACGACGACTCTCATGACCCGCACAGGAGACACACCATGCGGTTGAGCGGCAAGACGGCCATCGTCACGGGCGGCGGCTCGGGGTTCGGCGAAGGCATCGCGAAGACCTATGCGCGCGAAGGCGCGAACGTCGTCGTCAACGACCTGAACGGCGCGGCGGCCGAGCGCGTCGCGAGCGAAATCGCGCTCGCGGGCGGCAAGGCGATCGCGGTGGCCGGCGACGTGTCGAAAGAGGACGACTGGCGCGCGCTGCTGCAGGCCGCGCTCGACGATTTCCATTCGGTGCAGATCGTCGTGAACAACGCGGGCACCACGCACCGCAACAAGCCCGTGCTCGACGTGACGGAGGCCGAGTTCGACCGCGTGTACGCGGTCAACATGAAGAGCCTGTTCTGGTGCGTGCAGACCTTCGTGCCGTACTTTCGCGCACAGGGCGGCGGCGTGTTCGTGAACGTCGCGTCGACGGCCGGCGTGCGGCCGCGCCCGGGCCTCGTCTGGTACAACAGCACGAAGGGCGCGATGATCACCGCGAGCAAGTCGCTCGCGGCCGAGCTCGGCGCCGACCGCATCCGCGTGAACTGCATCAACCCGGTGCTCGGCGAAACCGCGCTGATGACCGAGTTCATGGGCTGCGAGGACACACCGGACAATCGCCGCCGCTTCCTCGCGACGATCCCGCTCGGCCGCTTCTCGACGCCGCAGGACATCGCGAACGCCGCGCTGTATCTTGCGTCCGACGAAGCCGAATTCATCACCGGCGTGTGCCTCGAAGTCGACGGCGGGCGCTGCATCTAGTCGTACCGGGACGCTCGATCGCCCCGTCCTGCTTCGCACGAAACCGGATCGGACGCCGCGGCGTCTGCGCCGGCCAACTATAAAACAGGAGACAACATGGCAACATCGACGCAATCGCTGCCGGGCTCGTCCGGCGCATTCGAGGAAGCAACCTATCGCAAGGTGTCGTGGCGGCTCCTGCCGCTGCTGCTGCTGTGCTACGTGGTCGCGTATCTGGACCGCGTGAACGTCGGGTTCGCGAAGCTGCAGATGGCGAGCGACCTGAACCTGAGCGATACCGTGTACGGGCTCGGCGCGGGGATCTTCTTCTTCGGCTATTTCCTGTTCGAGGTGCCGAGCAACATCATCCTGCACAAGGTGGGCGCCCGCGTGTGGATCGCCCGCATCATGGCGACGTGGGGCGTGATCTCGATCCTGACGATGTTCGTCACGACGCCCGCGATGTTCTACGTGATGCGCTTCCTGCTCGGCGTCGCGGAAGCAGGCTTCTTCCCCGGCGTGATCCTCTACCTCACCTACTGGTATCCCGCGCACCGGCGCGGCCGGATGACGACGTTCTTCATGACGGCCGTCGCGCTGTCCGGCGTGATCGGCGGGCCGATCTCGGGCTTCATCCTGAAGGCGTTCGACGGTGTAAGCGGCTGGCACGGCTGGCAATGGCTGTTCCTGCTCGAAGGCATTCCGTCGGTGCTCGCCGGCGTACTCGTGTTCTTCGCGCTCGACGAGCGGATCGTGAAGGCGACGTGGCTGACCGACGAAGAAAAGGCGCTGCTCGCCCGCAACGTCGACGCGGAGGAAGCCACCAAGGAAGACCCGCCGCTCGGCGCCGTGATGTCGAGCCCGCGCGTCTGGCTGATGGCGCTGATCTATTTCTCGTTCGTGATGGGGCTCTACGGCGTCGGCTTCTGGCTGCCGACGATCATCAAGGCGACGGGCGTGACCGACACGGTCATGATCGGCCTGCTGTCGGCGATTCCGTATGCGGCCGCGGTGGTCGCGATGATCCTGATCGCGCGCAGCGCGGACAAGCGCCGCGAACGCCGCTGGCACCTCGCGATTCCGGCCGCGATCGGCGCGCTCGGCCTCGTGCTGTCGGTAATCTGGGCCCACCAGACGGCGCTCGCGATGCTCGGCCTCACGCTCGCGACGATCGGCATCCTGACGACGCTGCCGCTGTTCTGGAGCCTGCCGACCGCCTTCCTCGGCGGCACGGCCGCCGCGGCCGGCATCGCGATGATCAACTCGATCGGCAACCTCGCGGGCTTCCTGAGCCCGTACCTGATGGGCTGGCTCAAGCAGGTAACGGGCAGCAACGATGCGGGCATGTACATGCTGGCCGGGTTCCTCGTGCTCGGCGGGCTGCTGGCGCTGTCGGTGCCGAAGCGGCTCGTCGACAAGTGATGCGCGGCGCGTAACGATCATGTCGACAGAGCCAACCCGCATGCCCGACCGAATCGTTCAGGCCGCCGGCAACCGCGTGCTGGTCCGGGATCCTTCCGCTGGCCTCGTGCAGCGGGAAAGCGATGCGCTCGACCTCATCGCGCTCGCGCACGAGCATGAAGCCGACTGGATCGCGATCGCCACCGACGCACTGCACGACGACTTCTATCGGCTCGACAGCGGGCTGGCCGGCGCCGTGCTGCAAAAGCTGACCAACTACGGCGTCCGGCTCGGCGTGATCGGCGATATCGACCGCTGGCTCGCGCGCAGCGAAGCGCTGCGCGCGCTCGTTCGCGAGTCCAATCGCGGAAAATCGGTCTGGTTCGTCCCGAGCGAGAACGATCTGCTGCGCAGGCTCGGCGCATAACGCGCCACGCGCCCCGCTGCCTCGCGACGAACGAAAAAAGCCCCGAAGGCCGATCGGCGTTCGGCGTTCGGCGTTCGGCGTTCGGGGCTTTTTACGCGGCGCGGCGCAGCGCAGCGTCAGACCACGGTGATCGCGAGCGCGCTTTCGCGGTAGTGCTTCGCGGCCTTGTCGGTTTCGCCGAGCTGCTCGAACAGGCGGGCGAGCGCACGATGCGCACGCACCTTCAGCGCCTCGTTGTCGGCCAGCTTCAGCGCCGATTCGAGGAACGACTGCGCCTTGCCCCACAGCTGCTGCTGCTGGCAGAGGCGGCCGAGTGCGAACAGCAGGTCGGCATCTTCCGGATGATCCTTCTTCCAGCCTTCGGCCTTCTGGATCAGCGGCAGCGCATCGGCGCCGGCCGTGTCCGGGTAACGGCGCAGCAGGCGCGCATCCCAGTTGTGCGCGAGCGCGTCCTCGACGATGCGGCGCGCTTCGTTGCGGCGCTCGAGCGGCACGAGCAGCTCGGCCGCGAGATCGGCCAGGCGCGGCGACTGGCGCTCGACCGGCGACAGCGACTGCCACACTTCGAGCAGCGCATCGGGGTCGTGCCGGCGCTCGCGCAGCAGGTTTTCCGCCGCCTGCTGGCGCAGCCGCACGGCCGCGGCCGGATGCAGCGCCTCGCGCTTTTCGAGCGCCTTCGCGAGCTTCAGCACCTCGGCCCAGTTCTTCAGTTGCTGCTGCGCACGCAGCGCGACCTGCTGCGCATGGATGCGCTTGCCGCCGGCCTGCATGTCGGCCAGCGCGGCGAGCGCGCCGTCGGCGTCGCGCGCATCCGCGCGCATGTCGGCCGCGGCGAGCAGCCGTGCATCCTGCCATTCGGGCGCGTCGACCTTCGACAGCCAGTCGTCGCGGCGCGTGTACTCGTGCATCCGGTGCGCGGCCGTGGCGCCGACGAGACTCGCGGCGCCCAGGTTCGCATCGACCGACAACGCTTCACGCGCGGCCTTCTCCGCACGCGAGAAGCGGCCCGCGTACAGGTTCGCGATCGCATCGCGCAGCGACGCCTGCGCCTTCTCGTTGCGCGAACGCGCGCGATACGCGGCGACCCGCTGCGGCATGCGCCAGATGTTGCGCACGATGCGCAGCAGCGCGTACACGACGATGAACAGCACGACGATGGCGATCACGAACAGGTTCAGCGACACGTCGATCCGGTACGGCGGATAGACGAGCAGCACCTGCCCCGCGTCGAAACGGCCGACGGTGGCGAGCGCCGCGGCGATCGCGAACAGGACCGCGAGCCAGGCGATTCCTCGAAGCGTCATCGTTACCCCCGGCTCTTGAACTGCTGAACGGCGTTCAGGCTCGTGTTCAGGTTCGGCACCGCAACCGTCAGCGATGCGCCGTCAACCTGCCTGAGCAGATCCTCGACGGTCTGCGTGTCCTTCGACGCCTGATCGAAATACTTGCCGAGCGACGCCTGCGCGGCGTGCAGGTCGGCCTTCATCGCGCTGTCGTTGCGCGCCAGCAGCGACAGCCGCGCGGTGAGCAGGCGCAGCTTCACGTTTTCGCGCACGAAGTAGCCCTGGTCGGGCGACGCGAGCATCGCGTCCGCGTTGTCGATCCGGCGCACCTGCACGAGGCCCTTCAGTTGCTGGCCGAGGCCGGCCGAGAACGCGTGCCACCACACCTTCCAGCGCGGCTCGCCGGCGGCGACCGACGACGCGGCGTCGGCCGGCGCGGCCTTCGGCGCCGCGTGCGGCACGATCGCCTCGCCGGACAGCGGCAGCGCGTCGATCCTGGCGATCGCGTCGTCGAGCTTGATCGCGAGGCCGGTGAGATCGGCTGCCGGCGCGGCCTTCAGCTTCTCGATGTCCTGCGCGAGCGCCTTGCGCACCGTGACGGCCTGCGCGCTCTGCGACGTCGCGAGACGCGCGTCGGCGTTCTGCAGCGCGATCAGCGCGAGCTGCGTGTTGCCGGTCAGTTGAAGCTGCTGGCTCGCGCTGGACAGCATCTGGTCGACTTCCTCGAGCATCCACGCATCGCGGTTGCGCGACAGGTCCTGGTATTGCTGCTGCAGCGCCTGCTGCGCGCTCTGCGCATCGGCGAGCTTGCCGTCGAGCTGCGCGAGCTGCGTGTCGACCTGGTGCGTGCTGGCGAGCGCCTGCTCGGTCTTCGTCCGCGTTTCGGCCGCTTGCGCGTCGAGCGCCTTCTGGCGCGCGACGAACGTGCCGTCGAGCCGGTCGATCTTGCGGTTCAGCGCGTAGCCGCCGACACCCGCCGCGCAGCCGAGCACGACGACGACGAACCACAGCACCGCGCTGCCGCCGCGGCGCGCACGCGGTTCGGGCGCGCGATAAGGAGGGCTGGACGGCGGCGCGGAGGCAGCGGCCGGCTGGGAAGCGACGCTTTTGGAATCGTTGGTATCTGTCATGCGTTTAGTCACCGGTGCGGCTGTCGCCGGTTGGACGGCCTCGTCGGCCATCGTTCGAAACGCGCGGACGATGCGCTCATCGCCCGCGCCGGTCAGCGTAATCCTATCAAAACCCAATGCGCGCGCGGTCTGCTCGATCCGCGGGTGCGGCGTGACGAGCGGCGCATGCTTCAGCGCGTCGATCTCGGCATCGTTCAGGTGGGCCCGCGCGAGCGCGTGCAGGTTGCGCACGCCTTCCGAGCTCGTGACGAGCCACCCGTGCGGCCGGCCGTCGAGCAGCGCGTGCACGCGCTCCCACGCGCCGACGCGCGGCTCGGGCACGACACGGCGGTACGCGGCGACGAGCGTGACGTCCGCACCGGCCTCGCGCAGGCGCTCGGCGAGCCATTCGCGCCCGCCGTCGCCGCGCACGATCAGCACGCGCTTGCCCGCCAGCGCCTGCGCGCCGCCGAACGCGGCGTCGATGCTCGCGAACAGGCTTTCCGAATCGTAATGGGGCACGCCGCCGTCGGCCGGCGCCTGCGGCGCGATCACGCGATGCGCGGGCGCCGCGATGCCGTGGCGCTCGAGCGCCGCGACGCTGCCGGGCCCGACCACGCCGACCGGCAGCGCGTTCGGCCAGATCGCGCCGTAGCGCGCGAGCGCGCGGTCGATCGCGTTCGGCGACACGAAGATCACCAGCGCGTAGTCGGCCAGCGCCGCGAACGCGGCGTCGAGCGGCGCCGGATCGTCGACCGGCGCGATATCGATCAGCGGGAATTCGAGCACGTCGCAGCCGGCATCGGCCAGTTGCGACGCAAGCGCGTCGGACTGGCCGTCCGGACGCGTCAGGACAGCGGTGAACGCGCGCGCGCCGCCCGCCATCAGGCGTCGCCCTTGCCCGCGGCCTGCGAGCTCGCGAGCAGCGCCTGGACGATGTCGAGCGCGCCTTGCGCCTCGAGTTCGTCGGACACCGCGCGGCCGAGTGCGAGCGCATCGGCGACGGTCACGACCGCGCCGCACGCGTCGGCCGTCAGCACGCGCTTGCCGTCGGTGGTCGACACGCGGCCCGTCAGGTACAGCTCGCCCGCGCGCCACACCGCGTGCGCGGCGAGCGGCACCTCGCAGCTGCCGCCGAGCGCGCGCGACACCATCCGCTCGGCTTCGACCGCGAGCGCGGTCCGCGGGTCGTGCAGCGGCGCGAGCCACGCGGCGACGTCGTCGCGGTGCGCGGCGATCTCGATGCCGAGCGCGCCCTGGCCGGCCGCGGGCGGGCTGGCCTCGACGTCGAGCAGCGCACGGATCCGCGCTTCGAGGCCGAGGCGCTTCAGGCCGGCGGCGGCGAGGATGATCGCCGCGTAGTCGCCGCGGTCGAGCTTCGCGAGGCGCGTGTCGAGGTTGCCGCGCAGCGGCAGGACCTCGAGATGCGGATAGCGCGAACGCAGCATCGCCTCGCGACGCAGGCTCGACGTGCCGACGACCGCGCCGGCCGGCAGCGCGTCGAGCGACGCGTAGTCGTTCGACACGAACGCATCGCGCGGGTCTTCGCGTTCCATGATCGCGGCGAGCGAGAAGCCGTCGGGCAGCGCCATCGGCACGTCCTTCAGCGAATGCACGGCGAGATCGGCGCGGCCGTCGGCCAGCGCAGCCTCCAGCTCCTTCACGAACAGGCCCTTGCCGCCGACCTTCGACAGCGTGCGATCGAGAATCTGATCGCCGCGCGTCGTCATCCCGAGGATTTTCACGTCACAAGCTGGATATAATTTGCGCAGCGCATCACGCACATGTTCGGCTTGCCACATCGCCAGGCGGCTCTCGCGCGAAGCAATCGTCAACGTCGCGGGCGGCTGTGCCTGCTGCGGCCCGGCCGCGGGGGTCTCGGAATTCATTGCTGGAACATCGAAGGACGGGATTGAAGATCGAACAATGGTAGCACGCACGCCCCGGCCCGCCCGGGCCCGAAGCCTGCGCCCGGCCTGCTTCCGCGCGGGTCGCGGCGCCGTTGTGCGGATGTGTCGGACGTAGCTGGTTGCTTGACCGCAGTTCCCGCAGTTTCCGCAGTTCCTTTTGACTCGAGCTTTCCCAAGGAAACCCATCGTGAAGTCTTCCGGATCGGCGCGTACGGCGCGCCGCAATGCTGCCTTGCCCTCCCCCGATGCCCCGACGGCCACGCTCGCGACCGCCGCGAACGGCCGTGCGAAAACGGCAACGAAACCTACGGCAACGAAACCGAAAGACCCGATACGTCAGACAAAACGCGCGACGAAAGCCCCCAGCCCCGCCGCCCGCCAGGCCGTCGCGCCGAAGGCCGGCACCCGCACGCGCGACGACAAGGACCGCCCGCTGTTCGAGGACATCCGCTTCCTCGGCCGCCTGCTCGGCGACGTCGTGCGCGAACAGGAAGGCGATACGGTATTCGACGTGGTCGAGACGATCCGCCAGACCGCGGTCAAGTTCCGCCGCGAGGACGACAGCGAAGCCGCGCAGACGCTCGAGAAGAAGCTGCGCAAGCTGACGCCGGAGCAGACGGTGAGCGTCGTGCGCGCGTTCAGCTATTTCTCGCACCTCGCGAACATCGCGGAAGACCGCCACCACAACCGCCGCCGCCGCATCCACGCGCTGGCCGGCTCCGCGCCGCAGCCCGGCACGGTCGCGTATGCGCTCGACCAGCTGAAAACCACCGGCAACGCGTCGAAGCGCCTGCTGCAGCGCTTCTTCGACGATGCGCTGATCGTGCCGGTGCTGACCGCGCACCCGACCGAAGTGCAGCGCAAGAGCATTCTCGACGCGCAGCACGACATCGCGCGCCTGCTCGCCGAGCGCGACCAGGAGCTGACCGCGCGCGAGCGCCAGTACAACGAAGCGATGCTGCGCGCGCGCGTGACCGCGCTGTGGCAGACGCGCATGCTGCGCGACTCGCGCCTGACGGTCGGCGACGAGATCGAGAACGCGCTGTCGTACTACCGCGCGACGTTCCTCGACGAGCTGCCCGCGCTGTACGGCGACATCGAGGCCGCGCTCGCCGAGCACGGGCTGTCGGCCCGCGTACCCGCGTTCTTCCAGATGGGCAGCTGGATCGGCGGCGATCGCGACGGCAACCCGAACGTGACGGCCGCGACGCTCGACGAGGCGATCAACCGCCAGGCCGCGGTGATCCTCGAGCATTACCTGGAACAAGTGCACAAGCTCGGCGCCGAGCTGTCGGTGTCGAACCTGCTGGTCGGCGCGAACGACGCAGTGAAGGCCCTCGCGGCAGCATCGCCCGACCAGTCGCCGCATCGCGTCGACGAACCGTATCGCCGCGCGCTGATCGGCATCTACACGCGGCTCGCCGCGAGCGCGCGCGTGCGTGTCGGCGAAGGCACGGTGCCCGTGCGCAGCGCGGGCCGCGGCGCGCCGCCGGTGCGCGCGATTCCGTACGAGGATTCCGAAGCATTCGTCGCCGATCTGAAGGTGCTGACCGCGTCGCTCGACGAGCACCACGGCGCGTCGCTCGCCGCGCCGCGCCTCGCGCCGCTCGTGCGCGCGGCCGAAGTGTTCGGCTTCCATCTGGCGAGCATCGACCTGCGCCAGAGTTCCGACATCCACGAGGCGGTGGTCGCCGAGCTGTTCGCGCGCGCGGGCGTCGAGGCCGACTATGCGGCGCTCGCCGAGGAAGACAAGCTGCGCGTGCTGCTCGCCGCGCTCGCCGATCCGCGCCCGCTGCGCTCACCGTACCTCGACTACTCGGCGCTCGCGCAGAGCGAGCTCGGTGTGTTCGAGAAGGCGCGCGAGGTCCGCGCGCAATTCGGTGCGCGTGCGGTGCGCAACTACATCATTTCGCATACGGAAACCGTCAGCGACCTCGTCGAGGTACTGCTGCTGCAGAAGGAGACGGGCCTGCTCGAAGGCACGCTCGGCGTGCCGGGCAGCGACGCGCGCAACAGCCTGATGGTGATCCCGCTGTTCGAGACGATTCCCGACCTGCGCGACGCGTCGCGCATCATGCGCGAATACTTCGCGCTGCCGGGCATCGACGCGCTGATCGCGCACCAGGGCGCCGAGCAGGAAGTGATGCTCGGCTATTCGGACAGCAACAAGGACGGCGGCTTCCTCACGTCGAACTGGGAGCTGTATCGTGCGGAACTCGCGCTCGTCGACCTGTTCCGCGAACGCAAGATCACGCTGCGGCTGTTCCATGGCCGAGGCGGCACGGTCGGCCGCGGAGGCGGCCCGACCTACCAGGCGATCCTGTCGCAGCCGCCGGGCACGGTGAACGGCCAGATCCGCCTGACCGAACAGGGCGAGGTGATCGCGAGCAAGTTCGCGAACCCGTCGATCGGCCGGCGAAACCTCGAGACGGTCGTCGCCGCGACGCTCGAGGCGTCGCTGCTGCCGCAGTCGAACGCGCCGGCACAGTTGCCCGCGTTCGAGGCCGCGATGCAGACGCTGTCCGATTCGGCGATGGCCGCGTACCGCGCGCTCGTCTACGAAACCCCGGGCTTCACCGACTACTTCTTCTCGTCGACGCCGATCACCGAGATCGCCGAGCTGAACATCGGCAGCCGCCCGGCGTCGCGCAAGCTGCAGGATCCGAAGCAGCGCAAGATCGAGGATCTGCGCGCGATTCCGTGGGGCTTCTCGTGGGGCCAGTGCCGGCTGCTGCTGACCGGCTGGTACGGCTTCGGCAGCGCGGTGAGCGCGTATCTCGACGGCGCGCAGGACGACGCCGAACGCGCGAAACGCGTGACGCTGCTGAAGAAGATGAACAAGACCTGGCCGTTCTTCGCGAACCTGCTGTCGAACATGGACATGGTGCTCGCGAAGACCGATCTCGCGGTCGCGTCGCGCTATGCGCAGCTCGTGTCCGACCGCAAGCTGCGCAAGCACGTGTTCGAGCGGATCGTCGCGGAATGGGAGCGCACGTCGCAGGCGCTCGCGGAAATCACCGGGCAGGAAGGCCGCCTCGCGACCAATCCGCTGCTCGCGCGCTCGATCAAGAACCGCTTCCCGTATCTCGATCCGCTGAACCACCTGCAGGTCGAACTGATCAAGCGTCACCGCGCGGGCGACACGAACGCGCGGCTGCGCCGCGGGATTCACCTGACGATCAACGGGATCGCGGCCGGCCTGCGCAACACCGGCTGATCCGCGGGCCGCGCGGCGCCGGACGTGTTCGGCGCCGGCCGGGATAACGAAAGCCGCGATACGCGTCCGTGCGTATCGCGGCTTTTGTCATGCTGCGACGAAACGGCGCAACGGCGCAACGCGCGCCGCACGCTCAGTGCGCGTCGATCAGCAGCGCATCGTGCTCGAACGAACCGTTGGCCTGCACCGCGTAATAGCCGCGCACCTCGTCCGGCGCATGCGCCCACAGCGCGCGAATGCCGGCGACGCTGTCGGCCGGCGTGCGGATGCGCGCGACCCACGTGTCGAAATCGATCGGCAGCCGCCAGCGGCTGTGCACCTGCGCGTCGAAACCGGCTGCGCGGAACATCGCGAGCCATTCGTCCGCGCGGTAGTCGCGCACGTGCGACGCGTCGCGCAGCACTTCCGCGGCCTGCAGATACGTATCGAGCAGCGGATGGTCGTTGCCTGCGATGTCGATCATCAACACGCGGCCGCCCGGCTTCAGCACGCGGCGCACCTCGGCGAGCGCCGCGCGCATGTCATGCCAGTGATGCGCGCTCATCCGGCTCACGACCCAGTCGAACGTCGCGGTGTCGAACGGCAGCCGCTCGGCCGGACCCTGCTGCGTGCGGATGTTCGCGAGCCCGCGCTCGCGCGCGGCCGCGTCGACGGTCGCGAGCATCGGCGCGGCGAGGTCGTACGCGACCACGTCGCGCACGTGCGGCGCGACCGCGAAGCTCGCGTGACCGGCGCCGCAACCGAGGTCGAGCACCGCCGCATCGGGCGTCGCACGCACCGCGTCGGCGAGCGTCTGCAGGTCGGCGCCCGTCGCATGAACCGTGCTGGTCAGATAGGCGGCGGCCGTCGTGCCGAATGCGTCGGCGACCTGGTCGTGGTGTTTCATCGTTCGCTCCTTTCCTGGATGCAGCGGGCCGAACCGGGCGCTTCAGCGCGCGATCCGGCCCCGTGCACCGTATTGTGGGGGACGCGCGCTGCCCTGCCAGCGCACGAGCCGCTACAATAGGCCTGCGTTTGTACCAGTACAAGTTAAGCAGTTATTCTGGTATTCGATCCACCTGTCTGATCGTTTGATCGTTGCCGCGTTTTCGCTTCCACTTTGCCGTTTCCGCATGAGCCAGCTCTCTTCCGTCCCCGTCCCGCCGCTCGACGCCACGCCCGCCCGCGCGCTCGGCGAATTCATCCGCGCCCACCGCGAGCGGCTGTCGCCGCAGGCCGTCGGCCTGCCGCCCGGCCCGCGCCGCCGCACGCCGGGGCTGCGGCGCGAGGAAGTCGCGCAACTGTGCGGCGTCAGCCCGACCTGGTACACGTGGATCGAACAGGGCCGGCCCGTGTCGGCCTCGGCCGACGCGCTGGCCCGGATCGCCGTCGCGTTGCAGCTGTCGAAGGCCGAGCGCGCGTATCTGTTCGAGCTCGCCGCGCAGCGCGACCCGGCCGAGCCCGACGTCGCGGGCGGCGACCTGCCGCCGACGCTCGCCGCGACCGTCGCGGCGATCGCGACGCCCGCCTACGTGCTCGACCGCCAATGGAACGCGCTCGCGTGGAATGCGCCGGCTGCCGCGCTCTTTTCCGGCTGGCTCGACGGCGAGCACGACCGCAACCTGCTGCGCTTCACGTTCATGTCGCCGGCCGCGCGCACGCTGATCGTCGACTGGGAGACCCGCGCGCGGCGGCTCGCCGCCGAATTCCGCGCCGATGCGATCCGCCACCTGACCGATGCGCCGACGCGCGCGCTGATCGACGCGCTGACGGCCGGCAGCGACGCGTTCGCGCAGTACTGGGCGTCGCAGGACGTGTTCGAGCGCGAAGGCGGGCTGCGCGAATTCGACCATCCGGCCGACGGCCGCGTCGTGTATCAGCAGATCACGCTGAAGCCCGCGCATCGAGAAGATCTCAAGCTCGTCGTGCTGGTGCGCGACTGAGCGTGGCTCAGAAGCTGATCGTCGCGGTAATCGTATCGCTGTAGTTGCCGGGCGCCGGCGTCGCCTGCGCGGGCACGCGGCCGTACACGGTGATCGCCTGCGCGAACCCGCTGCCGGTGCCGGTCGCCATCGACGTGCCGGCGGTGCCGTCGCCCCATGGCTGCGTGAAGCCGCTGTCCTGATAGAGCTGGTAGCTGACCGACCCGCCGCCCGCGCGCTGCATCGTGCGGGCGGCGACGTTGCCGCTGCCGCCGCCGTTCAGCGCGATCCGGAATGCGTCGCCGTTCGTGCAGCGCGCGCTGATCGAGCCGCTCGCGGTCAGCGCGGACGCCAGCACGCCTGCCGGCGGAAACGCGACGCCGGTCGCGCTGATGATGCAGTTGTTGACGACGGTGGCGGTCGTCGTAACCGTCATCGTGCCGGCCGTCGACTGCGACACGCACGGTGTCGGCAGCACGCCGAGCAGCGAAAAACTGTAGCTGTAGGCGGCCTGGTTGCCGCTGAAACTCTGCGTATAGACGGTGCTGTCGTTGTTCACGGTCGGCACGGTCGGCTGGTTCGGCGCGATGCGGCCGTAGATGGTCACGTTCGCACTCGCGGACGTGCCGAGCGCCGGTTTCGTCAACGTCAGCGAGATCGGCGTCGTGCCGCTGCTCACGGCGCCCCAGGCCTGCGAATAGCCCGCGTCCTGATACAGGTCGTACTGCATCTGGTTCGTCCCGTTGCTCAGGTAGCGCGGACTCGTGCCGCCGAGGTTCACGCACACGAGCACGCCGGTGTTCAGGCTCAGCGCGTCCCACGTGCAGTTCACGGTCATCGTGGCGGTCGTCGTGTACGCCTGTTGCGTGATCGGGCTGACCGAGCCGAAGCTCGGCGCCGGCGGCGTCACCGTGCACGTATCCGCACGCGCCGGCATCCAGGGCATGCCGAGCAGCGCGGCCAGCAGCAGGTACGCGAGCGCGCGCATCCAGCGGCGCGCCAGGTCGAAGCCGTCATCCGCCATGCATCTCCCCGAAAAAAACCGTCCGCCCGATCGGGTTCGCGGACCGGGTCGCGCCGTCATCGTATCGGTCCGCGCATCGATCGTTCGCACCGTTACTTGATCCATATCAATAGGCCGATGGAATCCGTCCGCCCCCCCGGACAATGCACGCCAGGTCGGCGTTTTCTCCATTGCGCGCGACCGAACCGGTGGAGTAGTCTTCCTCCAACGACAGAGCGGTAACGGCGACCGGCAACAGACCACGCGGCAGGCACTCCGCGGCCGGGCGACCCCTTGAACGGCAGGAGACAATCATAATGATAGATTCCCGACGTCGTGTTTTTTCAGCCATGCTCGCAGCCACGTTCGCATTCGTGCCGGTGCTGCAGCCCGTCACCGTTGCCGCAGTCTATTCGAACGGCACGGCCACCGCGCAATTCAACGTCACGCTCACGATCCAGGCGAACTGCACGATCGCCGCGAACCCGCTTGCATTCGGCACGACCGGCGTGCTCGCGTCGACGCTCAACCAGCAGACGACGGTCTCCGTCACCTGCACGAACTCGACGCCCTACAACGTCGGGCTCGACGCCGGCGGGGTAACCGGCTCGACCGTCGCCAGCCGGTTGATGGGCGGCACCACGACCGGCAATACCGGCACGACGGTCGGCTATCAGCTCTATCAGGACTCGGGCCACTCGACGATCTGGGGCAATACGCAAGGCACCGACACGGTGGGCGGCACCGGCACCGGTTCCGCGCAGGTGCTGAACGTGTACGGCCAGGTGCCCGCGCAGGCGACGCCGAAGCCCGACACCTACCAGGCCTCGGTCACCGCCACCGTCTATTTCTGACGGAGCGTGCGATTGTTCCCGCGCGCGTTGGCCGCGCTGTGCGTCGGGTTGGCGGCGGCGGTCTCGCATGCCGCCACGCTGCAGATCACGCCCGTGACGATCGAGCTGCCGCCATCGGCGGCCGCCGCGAGCATGACGCTCAGCAACCCGGGCGGACGGCCGATCTACGGCCAGGTCCGCACCTATCGCTGGACGCAGGAAAACGGCGCCGACGTGATGACGCCGACCGACGCGCTCGCCGCGTCGCCGCCGCTGCTGCAGATCGACGCGAACGCCGAGCAGTTGATCCGGCTCGTGCGCACGCGCCGCGGCGCACCGGCCGCCGAGGAGAGCTATCGCGTGCTGATCGACGAACTGCCCGCGCCGGGCACGCCGGTCGACAACGGCGTGACGATCCGGCTGCGCTATTCCGTGCCCGTATTCGTCGAACCCGATGCCGCGCCAGCGTCCCCGCGCCTCGACTGGCGCGTCGAACCCGACGGGACCGCCATGCGGCTCGCGGTCGACAATCGCGGCGGCCGGCGGGCGCAGATTTCCGCGGTCCGGCTGGTCGATGCGCGAGGCGGCGTCCACGAGGTCACGCGCGGGCTGCTCGGCTATGCGCTCGCGGGCAGTACGCGACGCTGGCCGCTCAAGCTCGACGCCGGCGCGCCGTTCGTCAAGATCCAGGCGACCGTCAACGCGCAGCCGGTCGAAGCCCGGCTGACGGCGCCCTGAGCCACCCGAGCAGGATCGCACGACGGTGCCCGTGCCGACGCCGAGCAAGACCCTCCGGCCCGACTGCCCCGTGCGACACGCCGGGCCCGGCCGGCCCACCGCCGCGCCGCTGGCGCTGGCGCTGACACTGGCGCTGCGCGCGCTCGCCGTATGCGCGCAGCCGGCGCCGGTGCCGCCCGCCGCCGCGTCCGAAGCCGCGGCGCAAGCCGACGGGCTGTATCTCGACGTGTCGCTCAATGGCGAACCGACGCACCGGATCGCCGGGTTCCGGCAGATCGACGGGCGGCTGTATGCGGCGTCCGCCGACCTGAACGACCTGGGCATCGCGACCGGCGGCCCCGCGAACGCGCCGTCGAACACGCTCGTCGCGCTCGATACGCTCGCGGGGCTGCACTACGACTACGACGCCGGCCGGCAGACGCTCGACCTGCGCGTGCCCGATGCACTGCGCATTCCGCACACGTTCGATACGCGCGCGCTCGCCGCCGCGCCGCCGGCCACGTCCGGCCGCGGCTTCGTGCTGAACTACGATGCGTACGCGCAAACCGTCGCGCACGCACCGCTCGCGGTCTGGAGCGAGGCGCGCTATTTCGATCCGGCCGGCGTATTCAGCAGCACCGGCATCGCGTACCTGTACGACGATCGCCGGCGCTACGTGCGCTACGACACGTCCTGGACCCGCTCGAATCCCGGCACGCTCACGACGACCCAGGTCGGCGACACGATTTCGTCGTCGCTGTCGTGGACGCGCTCGCTGCGCCTGGGCGGCGTGCAGTGGCGCAGCAATTTCGGCCTGCGCCCCGACCTCGTCACGTTTCCGGTGCCGGCACTGTCCGGCAGCGCGGTCGTGCCGACGTCGGTCGACCTGTACGTGAACAACGTGCGCCAGTTCAGCGGCAACGTGCCGAGCGGGCCGTTCGTGATCAACAGCGTGCCGGGCATCACCGGCGCGGGCAACGCGACGGTCGTCACGCGCGACGCGCTCGGCCGCGCGATCGCGACGTCGATTCCGCTGTACGTCGATACGCGCCTGCTCGCGCCCGGCCTCGCCAGCTATTCGGTCGAAGCCGGTTTCCTGCGCCGCGCGTACGGCACCGATTCGTTCGACTACGCGCGCACGCCGGCGGCGAGCGCCTCGCTGCGCTACGGGATCAGCGAGCGGCTGACCGTCGAAGCGCACGGGGAAGCGACGGCCGGCGTCTACAACGCCGGCGCCGGCGTGCTCGCGCGCCTCGGCGAGCGCGGCGTGGCGAACGCGTCGCTGGCGCTCAGCGCGCCGGGCAGGACCGGCGTGCAGGCCGGCATCGGCTACCAGTACGTGACGTCGCGCTTCTCGATCGACGCACAGACGCTGCGCGCATTCGGCGACTACGTCGACCTGGGCAGCCGCGAAGGCGTGCCGGTCTCGCGCGCCACCGATCGCGTGACGGTGTCGTTCCCGTTCCTGCGCGCGCAAACCCTGTCGTTCAGCTATCTGGCCCTCAAGTATCCGGGCGTCGCCGCGTCGCGGATCGGCTCGCTCGCTTACCTCGTCAACCTCGGCGGCCTGACCTCGATCACGTTCAGCGGCTTCCAGGACTTCCGGCAACGCGACGCGCGCGGCTTCTTCGTGAGCCTGAGCATCGGGCTCGGCGGCAACACGTCCGTCTCCGCGAACGCCGGGCGGCAGAACGGCGAATCGACCTACACGCTCAACGCATCGCGGCCACCCGACTACGGCGGCGGCTTCGGCTGGAACGTGCAGGCCGGCGCCAACGCGGGCACGCGCTACGGGCAGGGCCAGCTGCAGTATCTCGGCCGCGCCGGCCAGCTCACGCTGCTCGCGCAATCGTTCGACGGGCGCGGCAACGCGGCGGCCGACGTCACGGGCGCATTCGTGCTGATGGACGGCCGGGTGATGACGGCGCGCCGCGTCGACGACGGCTTCGCGCTCGTCTCGACCGACACGGGGCGCGTGCCCGTGCTGCACCAGAACCGGCCGATCGGCGCGACGGACCGGGCCGGCTACCTGCTGGTGCCCGACCTGAATGCGTACCAGAACAATCGCGTCGCGATCGACGGCAGCGCGCTGCCGGCCGACGCGCGGATCGCCGACACGACGCTCGACGTCGTGCCGCAGGCCCGCTCCGGCGTGCTCGCGCACTTCGCCATCACGCGCTACAGCGCCGCGTCGATCGCGCTGCACGCATCCGACGGCACGCCGCTTCCGCCGGGGCTCGAGGTCCGCCACGTCGAAAGCGGCCAGCGCACGATCGTCGGCTACGACGGCCTGACCTTCGTCGACGGCCTCGTCGAGACCAACCACCTGGAGATCTCCGGCGGCGGCCGCGACTGCACCGTCGAATTCGCGTACCGGCGGCCGGACGACGGCACGCTGCCGCGCATCGGCCCGCTGACCTGCAGCCCGCGGTAGCGCGCGCCGGCCGCCCGCCGCGCGAATGTTAGAATCGCGGGATTCCCTCGGCGGCGCCCAGCCGCCCAACTCCCCTTCGAAGAATCGCCATGACGTCCCAACTGCACAAAAAGGGCGAGGCCTGGTCGGCCCGCTTCTCGGAACCGATGTCGGAGCTGGTCAAGCGCTACACGTCGTCGGTGTTTTTCGACAAGCGCCTCGCGCTCGTCGACATCGCCGGCTCGCTCGCGCACGCGAACATGCTCGCCGCGCAGAAGATCATCAGCGCCGACGACCTGGCCGCGATCGAACGCGGGATGGCGCAGATCAAGGGCGAGATCGAGCGTGGCGAATTCGAATGGCAGCTCGACCTGGAAGACGTCCACCTGAACATCGAGGCGCGCCTGACCGCGCTGATCGGCGATGCCGGCAAGCGCCTGCACACGGGCCGCTCGCGCAACGACCAGGTCGCAACCGACATCCGCCTGTGGCTGCGCGGCGAGATCGACCGCATCGGCGGCCTGCTGAACGACCTGCGCGGCGCGCTGATCGATCTCGCGAAACAGAACGCCGACACGATCATGCCGGGCTTCACGCACCTGCAGGTCGCGCAGCCGGTCACGTTCGGCCACCACCTGCTCGCGTACGTCGAGATGTTCTCGCGCGACGCGGAACGCATGCGCGACTGCCGGACCCGCGTGAACCGCCTGCCGCTCGGCGCGGCCGCGCTCGCGGGCACCAGCTACCCGATCGACCGTCATGCAGTGGCGAAGACGCTCGGCTTCGACGGCATCTGCGCGAACTCGCTCGACGCGGTGTCCGATCGCGACTTCGCGATCGAATTCACCGCGGCGTCGGCGCTCGTGATGACGCACGTGTCGCGCTTCTCCGAGGAACTCGTGCTGTGGATGAGCCCGCGCGTCGGCTTCATCGACATCGCCGACCGCTTCTGCACCGGCAGCTCGATCATGCCGCAGAAGAAGAACCCGGACGTGCCCGAGCTCGCGCGCGGCAAGACCGGCCGCGTGAACGGCCACCTGATGGCGCTGCTCACGCTGATGAAGGGCCAGCCGCTCGCGTACAACAAGGACAACCAGGAAGACAAGGAGCCGCTGTTCGACACGGTCGACACCGTCGCCGACACGCTGCGAATCTTCGCCGAGATGGTCGCCGGCATCACCGTGAAGCCGGACGCGATGCGCGCGGCCGCGCTGCAGGGCTTCTCGACGGCCACCGACCTCGCCGACTACCTGGTCAAGCGCGGCCTGCCGTTCCGCGACGCGCACGAAGCCGTCGCGCACGCGGTGAAGATCTGCGACGACCGCGGGATCGACCTCGCCGACCTGACGCTCGACGAAATGAAGCAGGAACTGCCGAACGTCGCGCACCTGATCGGCGACGACGTGTTCGGCTACCTGACGCTCGAAGGGTCGGTCGCGAGCCGCAACCATCCGGGCGGCACCGCGCCCGACCAGGTGCGCGCGGCCGTCAAGGCTGCCCGCGCCGCGCTCGGCAAGTAACCGCTGCCGTTCCGGACGGACGCCTTCGGCGTCCGTTTTTCATTCGGGCGGCCGTCGCGCCGCCCGTCGCCTTCCCCGCCTCACCGCTTCACGGACGCCCACGATGACCTTTTCCGCCGCGCTCTTCGACATGGATGGCCTGCTCGTCGATTCCGAGCGGACCATCATGAACACGTGGATCGACGTGTCGAACGCGCACGGCGTCGTGCTGACCGAGATCGATTACCTGCAGATCGTCGGCCGCTCGTTCGCCGAAGGCCAGGTGATCCTCGCGCGGCTGATCGGCGACGCCGACACGTTCGACGCGGTGCGCATCCGCGTGCGCGAGCAACTCGCCGCACCCGAACCCCATCCGAAGTTTCCGCTGAAGTCGGGCGCGCTTGCGCTGCTCGAAACGCTCGCGCAGGCCGGCATTCCGTGCGCAGTCGCGTCGTCGTCCGCGCGCGACGTGATCCGTGCGCGGCTCGACGCGGTCGGCGTGCTGCCGTTCTTCCGCGCGATCGCGGGCGGCGACGAAGTCGCGCGCGGCAAGCCCGACCCGGCCGTCTACCGGCTCGCGGCCGAGCGTCTCGGCGTGCCGGCGCACGCGTGCGTCGCGTTCGAGGACAGCGACTTCGGCGCGCAGTCGGCCGCCGGCGCCGGCGCCGCGGTCGTCACCGTGCCCGACCTGAAAGCGCCGACGCCCGACATCGTCGCGCTGAGCCTGCACGTGCTCGCGTCGCTCGACGACGCGGTCGCGCTCGTGCCGTCGTGGTTCGGGCTGCAGGGCATGTCGCAGCCCGCGTAGGCGATACACGCTCCAACGCAAAACGGGCACCCGAGGGTGCCCGTTTCATCATGTCGCCGCAGTCAAAAGCGGCGCGCCTTTACCGATTGCCGGCCGTCTCCGACAGCCGCTTCATCGTCGCGATGCGCGCGCCGATCAGGTCGACGCGTCCGTCCTCGCCGACGAGCGGCGCCGTCGCATCGCGGAACGCCACCCACGCGCGTTGCGCGCGCACGAGCGTCGCGGCCGAATGCGCGGGCATCTTGCGGTGCAGCTTCTGGTAATAGCGGTTCAGGTCGAACAACGCGTGTTCGCACGCGGCGTCCTGCACGCACGGCCGCACGCGGCGGATCGCCGGATCGCGCGGCGCGTTCGCCGGCCTGGCGCTGGCCGGCGCGACCCCACCGGCACCGCCCTGCGCCCCGCTCGTCGCCGCGACCGGCACGGCGGCGGGCGGCGGCGCATAGCGATCGGCCGCCCCGCGCAGCGCCAGCGCGCGATCGCGCACCGGCTGCAGTTGCAGGTCGGCGCTCGACATCGCATACGCGGTGCCGCGCGTCGTGTCGTACACGGCCTTCAGCAGCAGCACTTCGTCCTTGCGCCACGTGAGCCAGCGGCGCTGGCTGTCCTGCCAGCCGCGCTTCGCGTCGGCCGGCGCATCCTTCAACAGGCGCTGGTACGCGCCGTCCATCACGGCCTGCCACTGCTGCTGCGCTTCGCCCATGCACTGGATCTGCCCGGCCGGCGACGACCGGTCGCGCCGCGCGAGGCATTGCCGCATCGCGACGTCGATCGGGTCGGCCGCCGCGACTTCCGCATGGGCGACACTCGCGCCCGCGAGCGCCGCCAATCCTGCCGCCCAGACGACGAGCGCGGCCAGCGCCGCGCGCATCGTCCGGATTCGTCCGTGCGCCGCCATCAGTCGCGCACGCAGTCGACGAAGTACTCGACGCGGCCGTTCACCTCTTCCGCGACGAGGCCGTGGATGTCGGTGTGGAAGCCCGGGAAGCGCTCGTTGAAGTCGCGCGCGAACCGCAGGTAGTTCACGATCGTCTTGTTGAAGCGCTCGCCCGGGATCAAGAGCGGAATGCCCGGCGGGTACGGCGTCAGCAGGATGCTCGTCACGCGGCCCTCGAGCTCGTCGAGCGGCACGCGGTCGATCTTGCGGTGCGCGAGCTTCGCGAACGCGTCCGACGGCTTCATCGCCGGCTCCATGTCCGACAGGTACATCTCGGTCGTCAGCCGGGCGATGTCGTTCGCGCGGTACACGTCGTGGATCTGCGTGCACAGGTCGCGCAGGCCGACGCGCTCGTAGCGCGGATGCTGCGCGACGAATTCCGGCAGCACGCGCCACAGCGGCTGGTTGTTGTCGTAGTCGTCCTTGAACTGCTGCAGCTCGGTCACCATCGAGTTCCAGCGACCCTTCGTGATGCCGATCGTGAACATGATGAAGAACGAGTACAGGCCGGTCTTCTCGACGATGATCCCGTGCTCGGCCAGGTACTTCGTGACGATCGCGGCCGGAATGCCGGTCTCGCCGAATTCGCCGTCGACGTCGAGCCCCGGCGTGATGATCGTCGCCTTGATCGGGTCGAGCATGTTGAAGCCTTCCGCGAGCGGGCCGAAGCCGTGCCAGTGGTCGTTCGGCTTCAGCATCCAGTCTTCGCGCGACCCGATACCTTCCTCGGACAGGTTGTCCGGCCCCCACACGCTGAAGAACCAGTCGTCGCCGTATTCGGCGTCGACCTTGCGCATCGCGCGGCGGAAGTCGATCGCCTCGGCGATCGATTCCTCGACGAGCGCAGTGCCGCCCGGCGGCTCCATCATCGCGGCCGCGACGTCGCACGACGCGATGATCGCGTACTGCGGGCTCGTCGACGTGTGCATCAGGTACGCCTCGTTGAAGCGGTGCTTGTCGAACGTGCGGTTCTCCGAATCCTGCACGACGATCTGCGATGCCTGCGAGATGCCGGCGAGCAGCTTGTGCGTCGAGTGCGTCGCGAACACGAGCGCGCCGGTGCGCGGACGGCCGTCGCCGATCGCGTGCATGTCGCGGTAGAAATCGTGGAACGTCGCGTGCGGCAGCCACGCTTCGTCGAAGTGCAGCGTGTCGAGCAGATCGCCGAGCAGGTCCTTGATCATCTCGACGTTGTAGACGACGCCGTCGTACGTGCTCTGCGTGATCGTCAGGATCCGCGGCTTCATGTCCGGGTTCTCGCGCAGCGCCTCGCGCGCGAACGGGTTCGCCTCGATCTTCTTGCGGATGTTCTCCGGCTTGAATTCGTCGCGCGGGATCGGCCCGATGATGCCGAAATGGTTGCGCGTCGGCGTGAGGAACACGGGGATCGCGCCCGTCATCGTGATCGCGTGCAGGATCGACTTGTGGCAGTTGCGGTCGACCAGCACGATGTCGCCCGGTGCGACCGTCGCGTGCCAGACGATCTTGTTCGACGTCGACGTGCCGTTGGTCACGAAGAACAGGTGATCCGCGCTGAAGATGCGCGCCGCGTTGCGCTCGGACGCCGCGACCGGGCCGGTGTGATCGAGCAGCTGGCCGAGTTCGTCCACCGCGTTGCAGACGTCCGCGCGCAGCATGTTCTCGCCGAAGAACTGGTGGAACATCTGGCCGAGCGGGTTCTTCAGGAACGCGACGCCGCCCGAGTGCCCGGGGCAGTGCCACGAGTACGAGCCTTCGTCCGCGTACTTCACCAGTTCCTTGAAGAACGGCGGCGCGAGCGAATCGAGATAGACCTTCGCCTCGCGGATGATGTGGCGCGCGACGAACTCCGGCGTGTCCTCGAACATGTGGATGAAGCCGTGCAGTTCGCGCAGGATGTCGTTCGGCAGATGGCGCGACGTGCGCGTCTCGCCGTACAGGAAGATCGGGATGTCCGCGTTGCGGCGGCGCACTTCGGTGACGAACGCGCGCAGCTCGATGATCGCGGTCGCGAGCTCCGGCAGCTCGCCGTCCGGGCCGGTTTCGCCGAGCATGAGTTCGTCGTCGTCGATCGACAGGATGAAGCACGACGCGCGGCTCGATTGCTGCGCGAACGACGTCAGATCGCCGTAGCTCGTGAGGCCGAGGACTTCGACGCCCTCCTTCTCGATCGCTTCGGCCAACGCCCGGATGCCGGAGCCCGAGATGTTCTCGGAGCGGAAATCTTCGTCGATGATGACGACGGGGAAACGAAACTTCATGGGCGATTCTCCAAAAAGAACGACCGCGGCGCGTCACGCGCAGCGGTCACCCGGAAACTGGTGAGACGTTATGCAACCAGATCAGGTTTTCGGCAGCGTGACACCGCGCTGCCCCTGATACTTGCCGCCGCGATCGGCGTACGACACGTCGCACACCTCGTCGCTTTCGAAGAAGAGCACCTGCGCGACGCCTTCGTTCGCGTAGATCTTCGCGGGCAACGGCGTGGTGTTCGAGAATTCCAGCGTGACGTAGCCTTCCCATTCGGGTTCGAACGGCGTCACGTTGACGATGATCCCGCAGCGCGCATAGGTCGACTTGCCGAGGCAGACGGTCAGCACGGTGCGCGGGATGCGGAAATATTCGACGGTGCGGGCCAGCGCGAACGAATTCGGCGGGATGATGCACACGTCGCCCTTGAAATCGACAAACGAACCCTCGTCGAAGTTCTTCGGATCGACGATCGTCGAGTTGATGTTCGTGAAGATCTTGAATTCGTCCGCGCAGCGGATGTCGTAGCCGTAGCTCGACGTGCCGTAGCTGACGATCCGGCGGCCGTCCTCGGACGCGCGGACCTGATCGGGCACGAACGGCTCGATCATCTTGTGCTCTTCGGCCATGCGCCGAATCCATTTGTCGGACTTGATGCTCATATCTGGGCGCCTGGAAACGCTGCGTGACAATCAGGGAGGGCCGCTCGCGCCAAGCGGCGGCCGGGAAAGGCGGACATTTTACGCGATCATCGGCCCACGCACGCGGCGGCCGTCAACGGATCACGCCGCAGGCCAGCGCAGGCCCCGCGCCATGCTGCGAAAACGCGGGGTCGCTCGCGTCGCGGTGCACCAGCGCCGCGCGGTTCATCGCCGAGCGCACGCCATCGAGGGCCAGATCGGGCGCGACGATGAAGCCGGCCGCGACGCCGTTCGCATCCGCGTGGATGTTGCCGAGATCGCCGGCGACGCGCGCGCCCGCGCGCAGCCGGTCGGCAGCCGGCGCGAACACCTGGCCGGCGCTCGAGCCGTCGCCCGCGTTGCAGTCGCCGCGTTCGTGCACCTGCAGCGCGTGATCGCTGTTCGGCGGCAGGCCGACCAGGTTGTAGGTGACCTGCACGCCGTCCGGGCGCTCGACGAACGTCACCGCGCCGCGCGCCTGCGAGCCGACCGTCGGCTGCAGTTGCGCGTCGGCCCGTTTTTCGTGCGACGAGGAAAAGGAGGTACAGCCGGCCAGGAGGCCCAGCGCGGCGGCGGCCAGCAGCGCGCGCCGCGCGCGGCCGGCGCGCACGCCGTGATGTCGTTGTTTCATTCGATCCTCATGCCGGCTGGCGGTCGTTCGAGACGACGGCCGCGCCGGGCGGGTAAAGGGACCCGGGAAAAGTCGCCATGATACCGCGCCTCGCGGCGCAGCAAACAGCGTGAGGCCCCGCCCCGCAAGGGTTTTACGTATTTTGAACAACGATCGACGGGAACTTCGACGTCATGTCGCGCGATCGCTCGGCAATCGCCAGCGCGACCCCACGCGCGATGTCGCGGTAACGACGCGCGAGCGCGCCTTCGGGATCGGCCGCGACCGTCGGCGTGCCGCTGTCGGCGCGCTCGCGGATCGCGATGTCGAGCGGCAGGCTGCCGAGCACGGTCACGTCGTAATCCTTCGCCATCCGCTCCGCCCCGCCGGCGCCGAAGATGTGCTCCTCGTGGCCGCAGTTCGAGCAGACGTGGATGCTCATGTTCTCGACGATGCCGAGGATCGGGATCCCGACCTTCTCGAACATCTTCAGCCCCTTCTTCGCGTCCAGCAGCGCGATGTCCTGCGGCGTCGTGACGATCACCGCGCCGGTGACGGGCACGCGCTGCGCGAGCGTGAGCTGAATGTCGCCCGTGCCCGGCGGCATGTCGACGATCAGGTAGTCGAGCTCGCGCCAGTTGGTCTGGCGCAGCAGCTGCTCGAGCGCGGACGTGGCCATCGGGCCGCGCCACACCATCGGGTTGTCTTCCTCGATCAGGAAGCCGATCGAGTTCGCCTGCAGCCCGTGGCCGACCAGCGGGTTCATCGACTGGTTGTCCGGCGACTCGGGGCGCTGGCCGTGGATGCCGAGCATCGTGGGCAGCGACGGGCCGTAGATGTCGGCGTCGAGAATGCCGACCGACGCGCCTTCCGCGGCGAGCGCGAGCGCGAGGTTCACGGCCGTCGTACTCTTGCCGACCCCGCCCTTGCCCGACGCGACCGCGACGATGTTCTTCACATTCGGCAACAGCTTCACGCCGCGCTGCACCGTGTGCGCGACGATCTCCTGCGACACGGCGACGCGCGCGTCGCGCACGCCCGGCACGGCCTGGAGCGCCGCGGCGACGCGCGCGCGCACGTCGTCGTGCTGGCTGCGCGCCGGATAACCGAGCACCACGTCGAGCGCCACGACATCGCCGTCGATCGCGACGTTGCGCACGCCCTTGTTCGCCGCGTACGGGCGGCCGGTATTGGGGTCGACGACTGCCGCCAGCGCGGCGTCGACTTGGGCCCGGTCAATGCTCATCGAAACTCCGTGAAAACGTTTTTCTCGCGCGCAAAACGTCAAAAAATATCAAATTCCGCGGCGAAATTCGGGAAAAGTGAAAGAATCTGTTGCACGCCATTGCGCGAACGCGCGACCCGGCGCACTCTTCGCGTGCGGCATGCTATAGGGCCAAATCGGCCACTCACCGCCTATATTGTAGAGGCTGACGCGTCGCACTGCCCGAACAGCCCCGCTGACGGACAGGGCATGCGAGCGCCTCGGCGGCTGCCGCGAGCGCCGGCCGGCCTTCCTTTTTCGGACGGCCCGCGCAGGGAGCCATGACTGTTGTTTGTCGTCGTTGTCGACTCGTTCAACCAAGAGAGGAATCCAAGATGAACATGAAAATCGCGACTCGCCTGTCCGTCTTCGCACTCGCCGGCGCGCTGCTGGCAGGCTGCGCCACGCAGCAAGGTAACAACACGGCCGTCGGTACCGGCACGGGTGCGGCGCTGGGCGCGGGCATCGGTGCACTGGCCGGTGGCGGCAAGGGCGCGGCGATCGGCGCGGGCGTCGGCGCACTGGTCGGCGGCGTGACGGGTTACAACTGGCAAGCGATCAAGAACAAGCTCGCGCCGTCGGCAGCGCAGACGGGCACGCAGGTCACCGAGCAGCCGGACGGCTCGCTGAAGCTGAACGTGCCGAGCTCGGTCACGTTCGCGACGAACCAGTACGCGATCACGCCGGCGTTCACGCCGCTGCTGAACGACCTGGCCACGACGCTGAACCAGAACCCGCAAGTGACGGCGTCGATCGTCGGCTACACGGACAGCACGGGCTCGGCGCAGCTGAACCAGACGCTGTCGCAGAACCGCGCGCAAAGCGTCGTGAACGCGCTCGTGCAGCGCGGCGTGAACGGCGGCCGTCTGTCGGCGCAAGGCATGGGCCCGTCGAACCCGATCGCGGACAACGCGACCGAAGCCGGCCGCGCGCAGAACCGCCGCGTCGAGATCTACCTGCGCGCGCCGCAACAGCATCAATAAGCGCGACCACGAGAGGAAACGTGCGGGCGCCGCGCCCGCACAGCCCCGCCTGACAAGGCTTTGGGCGGGGCCGGTAACAAATCGAAAAAATTTTCGAACTTCTGTCGCAGGCCGTGGTCAGTATTTACGGTACGCGGCTGGTGTTGCCGGCGCGTCACCATTCTCCTCTTGTCGTTGTTGCTCCGGGGCCGTATCCGCCCCGGTTTTTTTTGCCCGCAGAATTCGTGCTGCGCTGCAGCACAACACCCCCGGGCACGCCGCGCGGGCGCCCCTGCCCGTTCCGGCACCCGGTCCGCGGCGCCCGCCCGCCGCGCTGGCCCGCGCCCCTGCTAGAATCGCGGTTTCCCGTCGTTTTTCCCGCTGTTCTTCTCCAGACACTATGTCCGCATCCGACCCCACCTCCGTGCAGGCTGCGGCGCCGCAAGGCAGCCGCCAGATCCTCGTTACGTCCGCACTGCCCTATGCCAACGGGCAGATCCACATCGGCCACCTGGTCGAGTACATCCAGACCGACATCTGGGTGCGGGCGCTGCGAATGCATGGCCATGAGGTCTACTACATCGGCGCCGACGATACGCACGGCACGCCGGTCATGCTGCGCGCGGAGAAGGAAGGCGTGACGCCGAAGCAACTGATCGACCGCGTGTGGACCGAGCACAAGCGCGACTTCGACAGCTTCGGCGTGTCGTTCGACAACTTCTACTCGACCGATTCGGACGAGAACCGCGTGCTGAGCGAGAAGATTTATCTCGCGCTGCAGGAAGCCGGCCTGATCGCCGAACGCGAAATCGAGCAGGCGTACGATCCGGTCAAGGAAATGTTCCTGCCGGACCGCTTCATCAAGGGCGAGTGCCCGAAGTGTCACGCGAAGGACCAGTACGGCGACAGCTGCGAAGTGTGCGGCTCGACGTACCTGCCGACCGAACTGCTGAACCCGTATTCGGTCGTGTCGGGCGCGACGCCGGTGCGCAAGACCTCGAAGCACTACTTCTTCCGCCTGTCCGACCCGCGCTGCGAATCGTTCCTGCGCGAATGGGTGAGCGGCCTCGCGCAGCCGGAAGCGACCAACAAGATGCGCGAATGGCTCGGCGACGCCGGCGAAGCCAAGCTCGCCGACTGGGACATCTCGCGCGACGCGCCGTACTTCGGCTTCGAGATCCCGGGCGCGCCCGGCAAGTATTTCTACGTGTGGCTCGACGCGCCGGTCGGCTACTACGCGAGCTTCAAGAACCTGTGCGACCGTAACGGCATCGATTTCGATGCGTGGATCCGCCCGGGCTCGACGGCCGAGCAGTATCACTTCATCGGCAAGGACATCCTGTACTTCCACACGCTGTTCTGGCCCGCGATGCTCGAGTTCTCGGGCCACCGCACGCCGACCAACGTGTTCGCGCACGGCTTCCTGACCGTCGACGGCGCGAAGATGTCGAAGTCGCGCGGTACGTTCATCACCGCGCAGAGCTACATCGACACGGGCCTGAACCCCGAGTGGCTGCGCTATTACTACGCCGCGAAGCTGAACGCGACGATGGAAGACATCGACCTGAACCTCGACGACTTCCAGGCGCGCGTGAACAGCGATCTCGTCGGCAAGTACGTGAACATCGCGAGCCGCGCGGCCGGCTTCCTGATCAAGCGTTTCGACGGCCGCGTGCAGGACAGCGCGATGAATCATCCGCTCGTCGCGAAGCTGCGCGAGGCGATTGCCCAGATCGCCGCGAGCTACGAAGCACGCGAATACGGCCGCGCGCTGCGCCACACGATGGAGCTCGCGGACGAAGTGAACGCGTACGTCGACGGCGCGAAGCCGTGGGATCTCGCGAAGGATCCGGCCAACGCGGTCGCGCTGCACGAAACCTGCAGCGTGAGCCTCGAGGCGTTCCGCCTGCTGTCGCTCGCGCTGAAGCCGGTGCTGCCGCGCGTGGCCGAAGCGGTCGAGGCGTTCTTCGGGATCGCGCCGCTCGCGTGGGCCGATGCCGCGAAGCCGCTGTCGTCGGCGCAGCCGATCAAGGCGTACCAGCACCTGATGACGCGCGTCGATGCGAAGCAGATCGAGGCGCTGCTCGCCGCGAACCGCGATTCGCTGCAGGCCGAAGCGACGGGTGCGGCCGCCGCGAGCGCGAACGCCGCGAAGGAGGCGAAGAACAACGCGAAGGCGAACGCGAAGCCGGCCGCCGCGAACGGCGCCGACGACGCACCGATCTCGATCGACGATTTCGCGAAGATCGACCTGCGCATCGCGAAGATCGTCGCATGCCAGGCCGTCGAGGGCTCGGACAAGCTGCTGCAGCTCACGCTCGACGTCGGCGAGGAAAAGACCCGCAACGTGTTCTCGGGCATCAAGTCCGCGTACCAGCCCGAGCAGCTCGTCGGCAAGCTGACGGTGATGGTCGCGAACCTCGCGCCGCGCAAGATGAAGTTCGGCCTGTCCGAAGGGATGGTGCTCGCCGCGTCGGCCACCGACGAGAAGGCGGAGCCGGGTCTCTACATCCTCGAGCCGCACAGCGGCGCGAAGCCGGGCATGCGCGTGAAGTAAGCGAAACGCGCTGCTGCTGGCGCAAAAAAGCCCCGCACGGTTTGAATCGTGCGGGGCTTTTTTATCGCTGCCGGGTACGCCACGCCCTTCGTCACCGCTGCCCGAACCACCGGTCGAAGCGCCGCGTGTAATTCAGGTCGACGCCCTGGAACGTGCCGCCGTACGCGGATACCGACCAGAAGCGCGTCAGGTTGATCGTCGCCTTGAACGCGTTGCTCGCCGATTGCAGCCCCTGCTCGAAGCCGAGCACGAACCGCTCGTTGATCGCCTTCGACACCAGCACGACCTGCGGATCGGTCAGTCCGACTTCGCTGCGGCCGACCGACACCTCGTCGAGACCGAAGGTCTGCGCGACCCGCTTGCCGGTCACGCTGCCGAGCAGCCCGAGCGCCGCCGTCATCGCCCCCTGCTGGCCGACGTTGTTGCCCTGGTCGGTGCCGTGCCCGAACAGCAGCCACGACAGCTTTTCGTTGTCCGTGACGTTCGGCTCCGACACCAGCTTGACCGTCGGCGACTGGATCGTGCCTATCACCTGCACGCCGGCCTCGACCTCCTGGTTGCGCCGCATCGCGAGGATGTTGACGCCCGGGTTCGACACCGGGCCATTGAACGTGAAGAAGCCGTTCTCGACCGCGAGCTTGCGGCCGAACGCGGTGTACGTCGAGCCTTCGGTCACGCGCACGTTGCCGATCGCGCGCAGCGGCACGCCCGGCGCGCTCATCACGGTGATCGTGCCGCGCAGCCCGAGATCCGCGCCGTGGCCCTTGAAGCGGAAGTTGTTGCCGAGCCCGACGTCGATGTTCGCGCGCGGCGCCAGCGACGGCGCCGGCTTGTTTTCGACCGGCTTCGGCTTCGCGGCCGCGGTGCCGGTCGGCGTCTCGCCGCGCACCGTGCCGTCCGGCTGCACGATCACGACGTCGTCCGACAGGTGCGGCGCCCCTTGCTCGGGCAGGTCGAACAGCGCGCGATCGACGACGAACTTGCCGTCGATCACCAGCGCGCCGCGCGGCCCGTCGTTCGCGACGGTGGCCTTGCCCGACACCGACAGCTTGCGGTCCGGCGCCGCGAACAGCTCGAGCTTGTCCGCGACGATGCTGGCGGTCAGGTCCGGCGCCTCGCCGTCGAGGCGCACGCGGCCGAGCGCGCGCAGCGTGCCGTCGCCGCCGTGAAACTCGACCTGCTGGAATTCGACGAGGTTGTCCGACAGCTTCACGCGCACGATGCCGTCCTTCAGCTGCACGCCCTGGTCGATCAGCGTCGCGGACAGCTCGTCGCCGGTCAGCGTCCCCGACAGGTTCGGTTTCGCCGGCGTGCCGGCGACCGTCAGCTTCAGCGCCGCGCGCCCGCCGAGCAGGTAGCTCGGCCCGAACAGGTTGCCGGTGGTCTTCAGCGCCGGGATGTCGGCATCGATGCGGCCCGCCAGCGGACCGTCGTCGACGATGCCGAACACGCCGTCGCGCAGCGCGAACGGCACCGTGACGTTCGCGTCCAGCGTGCCGATCCGGCTCGCCTTCGCGAGCGCGGTCACGTTGAGCCGGTTGCCGGGCGCGAAGCTCGCGCGGGCGGACAGGTCGGTCAGGCCGAGCGACGCGATGCCGCGGCCGGTCTCGATCGTCACGTCGCCGCCACGGCGCTTCACCTGCACGTAGCCCGTCGCGTTCGCGCCGAGCGAGAAATCCCAGTCGGCATCGAGCACGACGTCGGTGCGCACCGGCGGCCGCTGGCCGGTCAGCACCTGGCGAACCTCGAGGAAACGCGCGACCGATGCGCCGGTCACCGAACCGGCCGAGCGCATCTGGCCGCGATCGAACACGAACGATTTCAGGTCGATCGCCGCGCCTTCGAGCGTGAGCCGCGTCGCGCCGAGCGTCACGCGGCCGGCGCCGGCCGATATCGTCAGCGGCGCCTGCAGCGCGAGCGCCGGCGTGCCGCGATTCGCGAGCCGCGTGACGGTGCCGTCCCAGCGCATGCCGTCGCGGTTCTCGACCACGCCGCCGTTCGCCGCCAGCGTCAGGTCGATCACGCGGCCGCCGGCCATTCCGAGCGCCGACGCGTCGAGCGTGTGCTTCGCGCGCGTGCCGTCGAGGTTCGCGCGCAACGACTTCAGCTTGAACGAGCCGAGCGCGATGTCGGCCGCGTCGGCCGTGAACACGAGCGCGCCGTGCGCGCCATCGCGGATGTCCGCGCGGCCCTGGGCGGCGCCGATCCGGTTCGACCCGACGACGACGTGCTCGGCCTTGTAGGTGGCCGTCACGTTCGGATGCGCGAAGCTGCCGGTCAGGTCGCCCTGCGCCTGCACGAGCCCTTCGACGCCGAAGCCGAGCCGGTCGAGCTGCGGCGCGTCGACGACGAAGCGCAGCCGGTCGCCGGGTGCGCCGAAGCTGCCGCGCAGGTCGACGTGGTTGCCGGCGATCGACAGGTTCGCGTTGCTCGGCAGAATCCGCGAGCCGGCGAGCTGCACGACGCCGGCGCCGGTCAGCGGCACGCCGTCGTACAGGCTGTCGGCGAGCTTGAAGGTCGCCTTCGTCGACACCTGCGGCGCGAACGCGCCCGACGCGGTCAGCGTGCCGGACACGCGCGTCTCGCCGCGCTTGGCCGGCGCCTTGGCCGCTTTCGCAGGCGCCTTGCCGCTCGCCTTCGGCGTGCTCATCGCGGCGAGCAGCAGCGGATCGAACGCGGTCAGTGTCGCCTTCGCGTCATAGCTCGAATGCGCGTCGTGGCGGAATACGCCCGTCAGATCGATGCGCCCCTTGCCCGCCGTCACGCGCGTATCGGTCAGCACGGTCTGCTGCTGCGTCAGCGCGACCTTGGCCCGCGCGCCGAGCGCGAGCTTCGGGTCGTTCAGGTTGAAATCGACGGTCGTCACGTCGCCCGCGAGCGTGACGCCGAGCGGGCCGCCGAGGCGCATCGGCCGCAGCTCGGCGACGAACGCGTTCAGGTCGAGGTTCGCGACCTTCAGGTCGAAGCGGCCCTTGCCGCCCGCGAGCGTGCCGCCGCCGGTCACGCTGCCGTCGCGGATCAGTTTCAGCGCGAGACCGTCGATGCGCTGCGCGTGCGCGTCGAGATGCACGGTCGCGTGCGCGTCGATCACCGGCAGCAGATGGTCGCCGAGCGTGCCGGGTTTCGCGTTGACGATCGACACGGGCCCCGTCACCGCGAATCCCTTCGCGGGCGCCGAGCCGGCCGGCGCGCTCACCGGTGCGAGTTCGGCGCGCACCGCCAGATCGGCCGCGAGCGCGCCGGGCGACAGCGCCTGCGGATTCACGTGGTCGAACGCGAGCGACGCACGCGTGAGCGGCACCGTGCCGAACGGCGCGGCCTCGACGTGCGCGCGCCCGTTCAGCTTCATCCCGCTCGCGGAGACGTCGGCGACGAGCGCTTCGAGCGACCCCGACACGTTCGCGCTCGCGTTGACCGGTTCATCGGCGAGCTTGCCCACGTAGGTGGCGTCGCCCGTCAGCGCGAACGGCTTCACGCCGTCGAGCTTCGCGCGCGCGGTCAGCGCGCCGTACGGCGTATCGACGCCGTCGAGCACGAGTTCATGGTGGCGGCCGTCGCTGCGGCCGTTCAGCGCGAGATGGTCGAGCTGCGTCGTCGACGTACCTTCGTGAATGGCGAGGCGAGCGACGCGCAGGTCGTCGATCCACACCTGCAGCGGCAGGCTCAGATTCTGCGGCGTCGTACTCGGCGTCGACGGCCCCGGCACGATCCGCACGTCGATCGTGCCGGCGCGCAGATAGGCGACGGACAGCCGCCACGGCGCGCGCGTCAGTGCCCAGCGGCCGTCGAGCCGGTCGATGCGGATCTCGGTGCCGGTGCCGTCGGGGCTGGTCCACGCGAACCCGCGCAGCCGCACGCCGGTCGCGAGCGAGCCGCCTTCGAGCGTGCCCGCGAGCCGCGTGCCGAGCACCTTGCCGGCCACCTGCCACGCGAGCCGCGTGCCGCGCTCGGTCGTCACCGCGCCCAACACGAGCCCCGCCGCCAGCACGACGAGCAGCACGACCGTCGCGAGCGTCCACGCGACGACGCGCCACGCGCGGCCGCGGCGCGGCGCGCGCGGCGGCGTGCCGGGCGCGCCGTCGGGCGAATCCGGATCGTGAGGCGGCGGCGTGTCGTTCGGGTCCTTCGTCATGCGGTTCGTCGTGCGGGTCGTCGTCAATAGGACGGCAGGTTCAGAAAGCGATGCCGAGCGTCAGGTACGGGCGCACGCTGTGGTTGCGCAACCCGTACGCGACGTCGACGTTGATCGGGCCGACCGGGCTGCGCCAGCGCGCACCGACGCCCACGCCCGGGTAGAACACGCGCTCGCCCCACGCATCGGTCGCGGTGCCGATGTCGAAGAACGTCGCGGCGCCCCAGTCGCGGTTGAACCAGTGCTGGTATTCGGCCGTGCCCGTCATCAGGTACTTGGTCGGCAAGACGGAGCCGGCGACGCTGTTGCCGATGCTCTGGTAGCCGTAACCGCGCACCGAGTTCGAGCCGCCGGCGCGGAACAGCAGCGACGCCGGCACGCCGGTCGAGCTGCCGCTCGTGAACACGCCGCCGAGCTCCGCGCGGAACACGAACAGGTCGCGCTTGCCGATCGGCAAATACTGCTGCCCGCGCGCGTAGCCGCGGATGAAGGTTTCGTCGGCCAGCACGTGCTTGACCGCGAAGCCGGCCTCCGCGTGAATCAGGTTGCCCGAGCGCGGAAACAGCGGATCGTCGACGTTGCGGCGGGTCCACGCCCACTGCGGCACCAGCGCGCGGCTCGTGGTCGGCCCCGCGCCGTTCTGGTCGAGCCGGTCCTGGTAGTACATCAGCGAATACGCATAATCGATGAACTGGCCGGTGCGCGTGCGCTGCGCGCCGATTCGCGCGCTGTAGATGCGCGTATCCGACACGTTGGTGTTCGTGTACGACGCGAGCACGCTGTTGGTCCAGCCCTTCTCGCCCGGCGGCATCGACAACTGGACCTGCCCGTACTGCTGAATCTGGTCGACCCGGCCCGACACGGTCAGTGGCCACGCGGCGCCGAACGTGTCGAGATACGTATAGGAACCCTGCACGTGCGGCCCGGTGTCGGTCGCGAAGCCGACGCCGCCGCGGATGTTGTTGTACGGGAACTCGCTGACCTTCACGTGCACGGGCGTGCGATCGGGCTTCGACGTATCGTCGCCGACGTCGATCGCGACGCTCGCGTAGTACGGCGTGTTCTGCAGCTGCCGCTGCAGTTCGGTGATCCGCCGCACGTCGTAGATCTCGCCTTCCGACAGCGGATTGACGTTCGTGACGATCCTTTCCGGATAACGGCGCACGCCGTCGACGTCGACCTTGCCGATCGTGAACGTCGGACCGCTGTCGAACGCGACCGCGAGCGTCGCGCGCTGCGTGCGCGGATCGATGCGCGCCTCGGACGACGCGATCTTCGCGCCGAGATAGCGGCGCGACTGCAGTTGCCGAAGCGCCGCGCCCTTCGCGTCGTCCCAGTCGGACTGCGTGAACGGATCGCCCGGCTTCATCGAGAACGCGAACCGGGTCGCGGTCTCCTGCTTCGGATCCTCGGTTTCGACCGGCCCCTTGAACGTCAGGTCGACCGTCGACACGACGGTCTGCTTGCCCGGATCGACCGCGATGCGCACGTCGCGCTTGCCGTCGCGGGTGCGCACGTCGGTGCGCACGACCGGCGAGAAATAGCCGGCCGTCGCGGCCAGGTCGCGCACCTGCTGCGGCGTGGCGGTCACGAGGAAGTCGAACTGGTCGTCGCTGATGTCGTCGCGCTTCGCGAAGCGGGCGATGTCGAGATGCGTCTTCAGGAGCTTGCGGATCGAGCGCGGCGCGTCGATGTCGACGTCGTACTTCGCGTGGGCCGGCAGCGCGAAGCACGCGGCCAGGCAACCCGCGAGGGCCGCCCGCGCGACGCGGGCCGCGGCGTCGGCGCGATCGCGTGCCGCGCGCCGGCCCGCGTGATGCGCCGTGTGTGCTTGCTGGTTCGACTGCCCCGCCAAATATGACCTCGCCGTCCTGGAGTGTTACGGTTTCGTGGAAAACCCTGTATTTGACCACAGGGTGCCGACGTCACAGCCAAACGATTGTGAAAGAGTGCCAAGGCCGCGGCAGGGCCGCCGCACGGTGCCCGCCAGCGCCGGCCCGCGGATTCGACGCGCGATTGGCGCCGGCTGTTCCCCGCGATGCGGTAAAATCCCGCCATCGAGAATCCGGCGCACCGTGCGCCGCCCGAAACGGAAGATCCAGCCATGCCGTACCAGTCCGACGTCACGCAGTTCCTGAACCAGCTCAAGCAGCAGAAGCCGACGCTCGAGGAAGAGCAACGCAAGGGCCGTTCCCTGCTGTGGGACAAGCAGCCGATCGATCTCGAAGAGCGCGCCGAGCAGCAGGAATCGCGCGTGAAGCAAACGTCGTACGTCTACTACCAGAACTTCTGACGACGTGAGCGCCGCCGACGAGGCCAGCGCCGCCCGGCAGGACGACGCGATCGCCGCGCCCGCGGGCGCCGATTCGACGCCCGACACGGTCGACGGCGTCGCGGCGTTCGCTCGCCTGTACGGCGAGCCGCTGTTCAAGCTGCCGCAGGATCTGTACATCCCGCCCGACGCGCTCGAGGTGTTCCTCGAGACGTTCGAAGGCCCGCTCGACCTGCTGCTGTACCTGATCCGCAAGCAGAACTTCAACGTGCTCGACATCCCGATGGCGCAGGTCACCGCGCAATATCTGGGCTACGTCGACCAGATCCGCACGTCGAACCTCGAGCTCGCGGCCGAGTACCTGCTGATGGCCGCGATGCTGATCGAGATCAAGTCGCGGATGCTGCTGCCGGTCAAGAAGGCCGACACCGGCGAGGAAGCCGAGGATCCGCGCGCCGAACTCGTGCGCCGGCTGCTCGAATACGAGCAGATGAAGCTCGCCGCGCAGCGGCTCGACCAGTTGCCGCAGCTCGGCCGCGATTTCCTGCGCGCCGAGGTATACATCGAGCAGAGCGTCACGCCGCGCTTCCCCGACGTGAATTCGGACGACCTGCGCGCCGCGTGGGCCGACGTGCTCAAGCGCGCGAAGCTCGTCCAGCACCACAAGATCTCCCGCGAGGAGCTGTCGGTGCGCGAACACATGAGCCTGATCCTGCGCCGGCTGCAGAACGCGCGCTTCATGGAATTCGCCGACCTGTTCGACACGTCGCGCGGCGTGCCGGTCGTCGTCGTGAACTTCATCGCGATGCTCGAACTCGCGCGCGAATCGCTGCTCGAGATCACGCAGGCCGAACCGTTCGCGCCGATCTACGTGCGTCTCGCGTACCTGCCCGCGTAAGGGCCGCCGCCCGCCGCTTCCCGTTCCCCGGTGCATCCCGACGCTCGCCGCTTCGCCGCGGCGAATGGCCGTCCGGCGGGTATCCGGCACGTCCCACTATAAAGTGAACGATCGTTCTTTTATCGATGCGTCGCGCGGCCAAATCCTCTACAATCCGCCGACGCCCGATGCGCCGCCCGCGCGCCGGCGTTCTCCGCTTCGACCCCGATGCCGCTGCCGCGGCGTCAACGCGCGCCTGCGCGAGGAACCCGCTACCCGATCATGAAAGTCATCAGCTCGATCCAGGAACTGCGCGACCAGCTGCGCGGACAGAACCGCACGGCGTTCGTGCCGACGATGGGCAACCTGCACGAAGGGCACCTGTCGTTGATGCGCCTCGCGCGCCAGCACGGCGACCCGGTCGTGGCGAGCATCTTCGTCAACCGGCTGCAATTCGGCCCGAACGAGGATTTCGACAAGTACCCGCGCACGCTCCAGGACGATATCGAGAAGCTGCAGCGGGACAACGTGTACGTGCTGTTCGCGCCGACCGAGCGCGACATGTACCCTGAGCCGCAGGAGTACCGCGTGCTGCCGCCGGACGACCTCGGCGGGATTCTCGAAGGCGAGTTCCGGCCCGGCTTCTTCGCCGGCGTGTGCACGGTCGTCACGAAGCTGATGTCGTGCGTGCAGCCGCGCGTCGCCGTGTTCGGCAAGAAGGACTACCAGCAGTTGATGATCGTGCGCCGGATGTGCCAGCAGCTCGCGCTGCCGGTCGACATCATCGCGGCCGAAACCGTGCGCGACGAGGACGGCCTCGCGCTGTCGTCGCGCAACCGCTACCTGACGACCGACGAGCGCAACGAAGCGCCCGAACTGGCGAAAACGCTGCAGCGCGTGCGCGACAGCGTGCTCGGCGGCGAACGCGATCTCGGCAAGCTCGAGCAGCACGCGCACGCGCACCTGGCCGAACGCGGCTGGGTGCCCGACTACATCGCGATCCGCCGCCGCGCGAACCTGATCGCACCGAGCGCCGCCGAACTCGAAGCCGGCGAGCCGCTCGTCGTGCTCGCGGCCGCGAAGCTCGGCGCGACGCGCCTCATCGACAACCTGGAAATCTGACGCGCGGCCCGCCGCGCCTCTCACGACGCATCACGGAGACACCATGCAGCGCCACATGCTCAAATCGAAGATCCACCGTGCGGCGGTCACGCACTGCGAACTGCACTACGAAGGTTCGTGCGCGATCGACGAAGACCTGCTCGAAGCGGCGGGCCTCATCGAAAACGAACGGATCGACATCTGGAACATCAACAACGGCGAGCGCTTCTCGACCTACGCGATCAAGGGCGAGCGCGGCAGCGGGATGATCTCGCTGAACGGCTCGGCCGCGCGCCGCGCGCAGCTCGGCGACCTCGTGATCATCGCGGCGTTCGCGATGGTCGACGAAGCGGAACTGCAGGCCGGCTGGAAGCCGAAGCTCGTGTTCATCGACGACGGCAACAAGATCAAGGGCCATCGCGATCACGTGCCGACGCAGAACTGGACGTAAGCCGAGCCGCACGCCCGCGTGCCGTCGCGCGGGGTGCGGCGATGCCGCCTGCCGCAGAAGGGCCGGATGCCGTCAGCCACGGTCCGGCCCTTTCTCATTGGGTCTGAGAGGTTGCAGCGGCCGGACGGCCGCTCAGGACGCCTTGACGGCCTTCTCGGCCTTCGGCGCGCGGCGCTCGGCCCATTCGACGATCGGCCGCCACTGTTCGAGATCCTTCTCGACGCGGCTTTTCGCGACATCCCACAGCGTCAGGCCGTGCGCGGCGATCTGCACGTAGTTCTGCGTGTCGCGCACGTAGCCGAGCACCGGCAGGCCGAGCCCTTCGACGAACCGGTGCAGCTGGTCGGACGAGCGCGTGCGCGCGTCGACCCGCATCCCGACGATCCCGACCTCGACGCTGCCCTTGCGCACGGCCTTCTCGCCGGCAAGGCGTTCCAGAAACTGCTGGGTCGCGAGGATATCGAACATCGACGGCTGCAGCGGCACGATCACCTTGTCGGCCAGTTGCAGCGCGACGTTGAGCCGCGTGCCGTGCAGGCCGGCCGGCGTATCGATCACCGCGTATTCGAGGCCGCGCGGCGGCTTCGACGGCGCCTCCGGATCGAGCGCCCACGCCTCGATCGCCGGCAAGCCGGCCGGCCGCAGGTCGAGCCACGCATGCGCGGACTGCTGCCGGTCCAGGTCGGCCAGCGCGACCCATGCGCCCTGCGCCGCGAAATAGCCGGCTAGATTGGTGGACAGCGTGCTCTTGCCCACGCCGCCCTTCGGATTCGCCACCACGATGACCGTCATGAATTCCCCCGAAAAAGCCGCGCGGCGCCGGCCGCATGGCAGGCGCCGCTCGATTGCGGATACAGGGAGCGATGATATCGGCAAACGGGGGGTCACCGGAACCGGTCGCACCGAACCTGTGCCCCTTTCGTCTGCTTTCCTTCACGTCACGCGCGCTGGACCGCGGCCTCCCGCGCGCCGAGCGCGAACGCGCCGCCGCCCAGCAGGGCCTGCACGGCCAGCGTGACGGCCCAGAACGCCGGATATTCCCAGCCGCCGTGCGGCGACGAGAAGCCCCAGCCGTTCGGCAGATGCGCGGCGACCGCGCCGAGCATGAACGGCAGCAGCACCAGCGCGGCGATGCGCACGCGGAAGCCCGCGAGCAGCGCCAGGCCGCCCGCCAGTTCGACGAACGTGGTCAGGTACGCGAGCCAGCCCGGTAGGCCGATCGACGTGAAAAACCGCGCGGTGCCCGGCAGCGTGAAGACGAATACTTTCTGTGCGACGTGCGCGAGGTACAGCACGCCGAGGGCGACGCGCAGCAGCGTCGCGGCGAAATCGTTCAGGCGGTTGGCGTTCATGACGGATTCCTTAGTGAGTGGATGGAATGGATCGCACTCTATTCGAATCCATTCGGCCGATAAACGCGCCAGCCCGCTTAAATTACCTCCACTCAGGAACGAATCGACGCAAAAAAAGGGCATGACCGATCATGCCCTGCATCCTTCCTGCTCAGTAACCGCTCTTGCCTTGCGTGGCGTCACCGCCGGACTGGCCGCCGCCCGGCGCATACGAATCGCAGGCATGCGCGGCCGCGGACGCGCCCAGCAGCGCCGCAAGCAGCACGCTCCACCACCATCGAGCCCTCATCGTCGCCCTCCTTCGGGCGGACTTCCGCCCTCCTCTGTTGTACGCGATCGCGCGGAAAAAGCGAGAGCCGACCGGCGCGGTTTCAACGAAACTCGGCGTACAGCGCGTCGAGGTCGAGGTGCTCGGCGAACGTGTCGGCCAGCCGCTCAAGCGACGCCTCGCGCAGCGCCGGGTAGTCGATGCGGGCCGCGCCGTCGAGCCCCGCCCACGCGAGCAGCGCCGCGCAGGCGTCGGGCGCGTCGAACAGCCCGTGCACGTAGGTCGCGAGGATCTGGCCGTCGGCCGAGATCGCGCCGTCGGGACGCACGCCGTCCCGCCCGGCATCGGCGGTCAGCGTCAGCGCGGGCGTCGCGAGCGCCGGCCCGCGCGTGTCGCCCATGTGGATCTCGTAGCCGCGCACGGCCGCCGTGCCCGGCAGCGCGAGTCGACCGGTCACGTTCTTCAGCGTCTTGTCGGGCTGCAGCGTCGTGTCGAACTCGAGCAGCCCGAGCCCCGGCACGCTGCCGGGTGCGCCTTCGAGGCCGAGCGGATCGTCGAGCGTGCGGCCGAGCATCTGCATGCCGCCGCAGATGCCGATCACCTTGCCGCCGTAGCGCAGATGGCGCCGGATCAGCGCGTCCCAGCCCGCATCGCGCAGCCACGCGAGATCGCGCTGCACGCTCTTCGAGCCGGGCAGGATCAGCAGGTCGGCGTCGGGCACGGGGCCGCTCTTCCAGTACGTGAATTCGACCTGCGGATGCGCGCGCAGCGGATCGAAATCGGTGTGGTTGCTGATGCGCGGCAGCGCGGGCACGACGATGCGCAACACGCCGGCATCGCTACGAGCGGCGGCGCTGCGCGCCTGCGCGGGCAGCATGTCCTCGGCGTCGAGCAGCAGCCCGTGCAGATACGGCAGCACGCCGAACACCGGCTTGCCGGTCTGCGCGCGCAGCCAGTCGAGCCCCGGTTCGAGCAGCTTGAGGTCGCCGCGGAAGCGGTTGATCACGAAGCCGCGCACCCGCGCACGCTCGCTGTCCGACAGGCAGGCGAGCGTGCCGACCAGATGCGCGAACACGCCGCCGCGATCGATGTCGGCGACGAGCACGACCGGGCAGTCGACGCGCTCGGCAAAGCCCATGTTCGCGATGTCGCCGTCGCGCAGGTTGATCTCGGCCGGGCTGCCGGCGCCTTCGACGATCACCGTGTCGTAACCGGCGCGCAGGCGCGCATACGATTCGAGCACCGCATCGAACGCGACCGGCTTGTAGTCGTGATACGCCCGCGCGTCGAGGTTCATGCGCGCCTTGCCGTGAATGATCACCTGCGCGCCGCGGTCGCTCGTCGGCTTCAGCAGCACCGGATTGAAATCCGTATGTGGCGCGACGCCGGCGGCCAGCGCCTGCAACGCTTGCGCGCGGCCGATCTCGCCGCCGTCGACCGTCACCGCGCTGTTGAGCGCCATGTTCTGCGGCTTGAACGGCGCCACGCGCGCGCCGCCGCGGCGTGCGAGGCGGCACAGGCCCGCGACGAGCGTGCTCTTGCCCGCGTCGGATGTCGTGCCCTGGATCATCAGCGTGCCGCGCGGCCGCGGCTCGGGTGCATTCATCGTGTGAAAGGTGTCGCGAAGCAAAGGCGGCATTATCGCCCGCGGCGGGTCGCCCGCGCCGTTACAATCACGCGATGATTCCGCACGACCTCACCTTCGTCCTCGGCGGCGCGCGCTCGGGCAAGAGCGCGCATGCCGAGCGGCTCGCCGCCGACAGCGGCCGCCCCGTCACCTACATCGCGACCGCGACCGCCGCCGATCCCGAATTCGCGCAGCGCATCGCGCATCACCGCGCGCGCCGGCCGGCCGACTGGGGGTTCGCCGACGCGAGCGTCGATCTCGCCGGCACGCTCGCGCGGCTCGACGATCCGCACGCGTGCCTGCTCGTCGACTGCCTGACGCTGTGGCTCACGAACCTGCTGTGCCCGGCCGACGGCGAACCGCTCGACGACGCGCAGTACGCGGCCCAGGTCGAGCGGCTCGAGCACGCGCTGCTCGGCGCGCGCGCGAAGGTGATCGTCGTCAGCAACGAGATCGGGCTCGGCGTCGTGCCGCTCGGGTCGGTCACGCGCCGCTACGTCGACGAGCTCGGCCGCCTGAACCAGCGCGTCGCCGCGCTCGCGACGCGCGTCACGCTGCTGGTTGCCGGGCTGCCGCTCGACCTCAAGGCGGGCGCGCCGTCATGCTGATGCTGTCACTGCCCGTCGTCGCGATGCTCGCGGTCGCGGCCGCGATCGTCGACCGCGCCATCGGCGAGCCGGCCGGCTGGCATCCGCTCGTCGCGTTCGGCCGCGTCGCCGCGCGCATCGAAGCCGCGCTGAACACGGGCCGGCGCGGCCGCGTGGTCGGCGTCGCCGCGTGGCTCGCGGCGGTCGTGCCGCCGGTGGCCGTCGCGGCATGGCTCGTCGCCGTGCTGCCCTGGCCGTTCGCGGCGGCGCTGCACATCGCGCTGCTGTGGTTCGCGCTCGGCGCGAAGAGCCTCGCCGACCACGTCGCGCCGATCGCCGCCGCGCTGCTGCGGCACGACCTCGACGCGGCGCGCACGCTGACCGCGCGCATCGTGTCGCGGGACACGAGCAACGCGGACGAAGGTGCGCTGTCGCGCGCGGCCGTCGAATCGGCGCTCGAAAACGGCAACGACGCGATCTTCGGCGCGCTCTTCTGGTTCGTCGTCGCGGGCGGCCCCGGCGCGTTGCTGTTCCGGCTCGCGAACACGCTCGACGCGATGTGGGGCTACCGCACGCCGCGCTTCCTGACCTTCGGCTGGGCCGCCGCGCGCCTCGACGATGCGCTGAACTGGATGCCCGCGCGCCTCACCGCCGCGAGCTACGCGCTGCTCGGCGACACGGTCGCCGCGTGGCGCTGCTGGCGCACGCAGGCGCGCCACTGGGACAGCCCGAACGCGGGCCCCGTGATGGCCGCGGGCGCCGGCAGCCTGAACGTGCAGCTCGGCGGCCCGGCCGTCTATCACGGCGAGATCGAGGATCGGCCGGTGCTCGGCACCGGCGCCACGGCCACCGCCCTTCACATCGTCGCCGCGCTGTCGCTCGTCACGCGCACGCTCGCGCTGTGGCTCGCGCTGCTGGTCGCGAGCGGCGCACTCGTCATGGCCTCCCATCATGTCTGATTCATCCATCGCGCACGGCGGCAACCTGCACGAAGCCGCCCGCCGCCACGGCATTCCGTACGACGCGTGGCTCGACCTGTCGACCGGCATCAATCCGGTCGGCTACCCGGTTCCGCCCGTGCCGGCCGACGCGTGGCGCCGGCTGCCCGACGACGGCGACGGCCTCGCGGCCTGCGCCGCGCGGTACTACCACGCGTCCGACGCCGCGCACGTACTACCGGTTGCCGGCAGCCAGGCCGCGATCCGTGCGTTGCCGGCATTGCTGCCAGCCGGTGACGCAGGCGTCGCGGCGCTCGCGTACGGCGAATACGCGCCCGCGTTCGCGCGCCACGGCCATCGCGTCGTCACGCTCGACATCCGCGCGGATACGCTGCCCGCAACGCTGCGCCACGTCATCGTCGGGAATCCGAATAATCCGACCGCCGAGTTCGTGCCGACCGCGCGCCTGCTCGGCTGGCACGCGCAACTGGCGGCACGCGGCGGTACGTTGATCGTCGACGAAGCGTTCGCCGATACGGGCGCGACGCCATCGCTCGCGCCACAGGTCGATCGTCCAGGGCTCGTCGTGCTGCGCTCGGTCGGCAAGTTCTTCGGGCTGGCCGGGATCCGCGCGGGCTTCGTGCTCGCAGATCCCTTGCTGATCGCCGCGCTGCGCGACGTGCTCGGCGCGTGGACCGTCAGCGGCCCCGCACGCCACGCGGTCGCCGCGGCATTCGCCGACCGCGCATGGCAAGCTGCCGCGCGCGAGCGGCTCGCGGCCGACGGCGAAAGACTGGCCGCGTTGCTGCGCGCGCACGGCTTCGCGGTGCGCGCGACGCCGCTGTTCAGCTGGACCGACGATCCGCGCGCCGCGGCGCTGCATCCGGCGCTCGCGGCACATGGGATCTGGACGCGGTACTTCCCGACGCCGTCGAGCGTGCGCATCGGCCTGCCAGGCAGCGAAGCCGAGTGGCGGCGCCTCGGCGATGCGCTCGCGCATTGCGTGCCGCTGCTGCAGCGGGCCACCGCATGAGTTCACGCGTGTTCCGTCGGCTGACACCGGCCGCGCTGCTGGTCGCGCTCGCTCACGCGCCGCTCGTCCACGCCGACGTGACGACGCGCGACGACGCCGGCAATACGGTCACGCTACCCGCGCCCGCGCAGCGCGTGATCAGCCTCGCGCCGCACGCGACCGAGCTCGTCTATGCGGCCGGCGGCGGTGCGAAGCTCGTCGGCACCGTCACGTACAGCGACTATCCGGCGGCCGCGCAAGCGGTGCCGCGCGTCGGCGACAACAAGGCGCTCGATCTCGAACGCATCGCCGCGCTGAAGCCCGACCTGATCGTCGTCTGGCGGCACGGCAACGCCGAGCGGCAGACCGACGCGCTGCGCGCGCTGCACATCCCGCTGTTCTTCAGCGAACCGAAGCATCTCGACGACGTGTCGTCGTCGTTGCGCCGGCTCGGCACGCTGCTCGGCACGCAACCGGCCGCCGATGCCGCCGCGGCCGCCTTTACGCGGGACATCGCGACACTGCGCGCACGCTACGCGGCACGCCCGCCCGTCACGCTGTTCTTCCAGGTGTGGGACCGCCCGCTGACGACGCTCAACGGCACGCACCTGATCAACGAAGTATTCGAACTCTGCGGCGGCCGCAACGTGTTCGCGTCGCTCAAGCCGCTCGCGCCGACCGTGACCGACGAGGCCGTGCTCGCGGCGAATCCGGAAGCGATCGTGACGACGGGTAGCGGCGCGACCCGTTCGAACGAACTGCTGCCGAGCCTCGCGCGCTGGCGCGCGTGGCCCGCGCTGACGGCCGTGGCGCGCAACAACCTGTTCGCAATCGATGGCGATCTGCTGACGCGGCCGGCGCCGCGGATCGCGCAGGGTGCGGCCGCGCTGTGCGAGGATCTGGAGGCCGCCCGTGCGCGGCGACCGGCGCGCTAATTTCCGGCGGGTTGCGGTGCATCGTGCACCGATGCCGGATGCGTGCGGTGCTCGAAACAGATCGCGCCGTGCGCAGCGCAGTTCACCTGCAGACGCAATGCGCCTATGCATCCCAGTGCACGACTTCCCACGTTCGCGCGGCGCCCTCCCTGCGCAGCCACACCACCCCGCCCGTCGGCACCGGCCGCGACAGCAGCGTATCGAGCGGCACGCGCAACACATGCGACGCGAATGCGCGGATCACGCCCGCATGCGTGACGACCCATTGCGGCCCGTCGAACGCCGCAAGCGCCTCGGCCTGCCGCGCCACCCGCGCGACGAATCGCGCGACGCTCTCTCCGCCATGCGCGCACGCATGCATCAGGTCGGCCGCCCACGCATCGAGCGCCGCGCGGTCGATATCGTCCCAGCGCTGCATTTCCCACGCGCCGAAATCCATTTCCTGCCAGTCGTCATCGCCCAGCAGCGGTACGTCGAATGCCCGCGCGAGCCGTTCGGCAACCGACGCACAGCGCGTCAGCGGGCTCGTCCACACCTGTTCGGGAAACAGCGCACCTAGCTCCGCCAGATGCGTGCGCACGGCCAGCGCGCCGCCATCGGCCGATTCAGCGAGCGGCACGTCGCTGCGCCCGTAGCAGACGCCCGGCTCGATGCCGACGGCCGGATGACGGATCAGGACGACGTCCATCCGAGCACCACCAGATAGATCGCCAGTTCGCCCAGTTGCTGCGCGAAGCCGAGACAGTCGCCCGTATAACCGCCGATCCGCTTCACGAAATAGCGGGCCGCCCATGCGCGCACGAGCACGAGCGCCACGCAGGCGGCAACGCCCATGCGCCAGTCCGGCCAGAACAGCCACGGCAGTCCGAACACCGCCGCGACGCACGCCGCACGTGCGTCCATTCGTTGCGCGACCGGCTTCGCCTTGCCTTCGGGCCGCACGTAGTCGAGCGTCATCAGCAGGCTCACGGCCATCGCGCGGCTCGCCGCGTGCGCGGCGATCATCGTCCAGGCGGCACGCAGCGGCAGCATCGACGCCAGCGCCTGCCATTTCAGGCCGAGCGCGATCACGAGCGCGACCGCGCCGAACGTGCCGATCCGCGAATCGTGCATGATGCGCAGCACGTCGTCGCGCGTGTAACCGCCGCCGAACGCATCGCAGCTGTCGGCGAGGCCGTCTTCGTGGAACGCGCCGGTCGCGAGCAGCGTCGCGGCCATCGACAGCCCGACCGCGATCGACGGCGGCAGCACGCGCAGCGCGACGAGATAGACGAGCGCGCCCCACGCGCCGACGCACGCGCCGACGAGCGGGAAATAGCGCGCGGCCTGGTCGAGATCGCCGGCCGCGTAGCCGATCGAGCGCGGCACGGGTACGCGCGTGAAATAGCCGAGCGCGACGAAGAAGTAGCGCAGCTCGGCGCGCATGCCGCGCACGCGCTCAGGCGTCACGATCGTCGACGCCGGCGGATTCGAAGCTCGCCATCTCGCTGAGGAACGCGGCCGCCGCGCGCACCAGCGGCAGCGCGAGCGCGGCGCCCGTGCCTTCGCCGAGCCGCAGGTCGAGCGCGAGCAGCGGCTTCGCGCCGAAATGCTCGAGCATGCGCCGGTGGCCGGCCTCGTGCGACGTATGCGAGAACACGCAGTAGTCGCGCACGCCGGGCGCGATGCGCTCGGCGACGAGCAGCGCGGCGGTCGCGATGAAGCCGTCGACGAGGATCGTCATCCGCTCGCTCGCGGCCGCGAGGTACGCGCCGGTCATCATCGCGATCTCGAAGCCGCCGAACGTCGCGAGCACGTCGAGCGGCGCGATCGCATGCGAGTGCTTGACGAGCGCGCGACCGAGCACCGCACGCTTGTGCGCGAGGCCCTGATCGTCGAGGCCCGTGCCGCGGCCGACGCAGGCGTCGATCGGCACGTCGAGCAGGCGGCTCATCAGGCACGCGGCCGACGACGTATTCGCGATCCCCATCTCGCCGAAGCCGATCACGTTCGTGCCGAGCGACGCGTGCAGGCGCACGCGCGCCGCGCCCGCGGCCAGCGCCGTCATCGCTTCTTCACGCGTCATCGCCGGTTCCGCCGCGAAGTTGCGCGTGCCGCGCGCGACCGGAACCGACACCAGCCGGTCCGACAGCGGCAGCGGCGACGCGACGCCCGCATCGACGATCTCGAGCGTGCTCTGCGCGACGCCCGAAAACGCGTTGATCGCCGCGCCGCCGGCGAGGAAATTCGCGACCATCTGCGCGGTCACCGCCTGCGGATAAGGGCTGACGCCCTCGGCCGCGATCCCGTGGTCGCCCGCGAACACGATCGTCACGGGACGCTGCACGACCGGCCGCTCGGTGCGCTGGATCAGGCCGATCTGCAGCGCGAGCGCCTCGAGCTGGCCGAGGCTGCCGGGCGGCTTGGTCTTGTGGTCGATCACATGCTGCAGGCGCGTGCGCAGCGCGTCGTCTAGCGGCGCGATCGCGGGCGGGAATTGGGTCGAAGTGGTCATCGAGGAGCCGTGTGGTGGGCGCGGCATGCGCCGCGCATCGGAAAATTCGAAACGAGAAAGATCATTGTCGCGCGGGCCACGCCGGCAACAGCGCATCGCGGCCGTTCTCGCGGATCAGCACGAGCGGATAGCCGAACGCGTCGCTCGCGCGCTCCGGCGTCAGCACGTCGTGCACGCGGCCGGCCCACGCATGGCCGCGGCCGTCGAGCAACAACGCATGCGTCGCGAAACGCCGCGCGAGATTCAGGTCGTGACATGAAAACATCACCGTGCGCGGGCCCGCCGCGAGCCAGGCGGCCAGCGCGGTCAGGCAGTCGATCTGGTGATGCAGGTCGAGATGCGCGAGCGGTTCGTCGAGCAGCATCAGCGGCGCATCCTGGCACAGCGTCGCGGCCAGCGCGACCCGCTGCCGCTCGCCGCCCGACAGCGACATCACGTCGCGCGACGCGAGCGGGCTCAGGTCGAACGTCGCAAGCGCATCGCGCGCGGCCGCGCGGTCGCCGTCGCGCTCCCACCCCCAGCCGCCGAGATACGGAAAGCGGTTGAGCAGCACCGTGTCGAACACGGTCGCGCTGAACGCATCGTGCCATTGCTGCGGCATCAGCGCGCGGCGCTGCGCGAGTCGTTCGGGGCGCCACGCGGCCAGCGGCCGGCCGTCGATCTCGACGTGTCCCGCGGCGGGCGGCTGCAATCCCGCGAGCGTGGCGAGCAGCGTCGTCTTGCCCGCGCCGTTCGGCCCCGCGACGCACCAGATCTCGCCGGGGCGGAACGCGTGCGTGAAGCGGTCGAGCAGCGTGCGCGCGCCGGCCTTCAGCGTCAGGTCGACGGCCGTGTAGCGCACGTCGCCGGCAGCGGCGTTCAGTGCTGCGGTGCCTGTCATCGCATCGGCCTCCTCAGCAACATCCACAGGAACACGGGCACGCCGATCAACGCGGTCATCACGCCGACCGGCAATTGTGCGGGCGCGATCGCGGTGCGCGCGAGCAGGTCGGCCGCCATCACGCCGCCACCGCCCGCGAGCATCGCGGCCGGCAGCAGCATCCGCTGGTCGTTGCCGAACGCGAGCCGCAACGCGTGCGGCACGACGAGCCCGACGAAGCCGATCGTACCGGCCGTCGTCACCGCGGCCGCGGCGGCCAGCGACGCGACGAGATAGATCCGCACGCGCAGGCGCGCGACCGGCACGCCGAGCGCGAGCGCAGTCGCGTCGCCGCGCAGCAGCACGTTCAGTTGCGGCGCGGCCGGCAACGCGACGCCTGCGCTCAACAGCAGCGCGCCCCACGCGAACCAAGGCGCCGTCGCGCCGTTCAGGTCGCCCGTCAGCCAGAAGATGATGCCGCGCAGCCGCGCGTCGGGCGCAAGCGACAGCAGCAGCGTGACGAGCGCGCCCCACCCCGCCGCGATCACGACGCCCGTGAGCAGCAGCCGCGGCGACGCGTCGCGCGATTCGCCGCGCCACAGCTCGCGCCTCGCGAGACCGAGCACGAGCGCGACCGAGACGAGCGAACCGGCGAACGCGGATGCGTCGACGAGCCACCACGCGCCGCCCGCGATCATCGCGACGAGCGCGAAGCCGGCCGCGCCGCCGGACACGCCCAGTACATACGGCTCCGCGAGCGGATTGCGCAGCAACACCTGCAACAACGCGCCGGCCAGCGCGAGCAGCGCGCCGCACGCGAAACCCGCGAGCGCGCGCGGCAGGCGCAGCGTCCGGACGATATCGGCAAACAGGGTATCGCCGCCGTGCGGCACGAGCGACGCGAGCGCCTGCCACGGCGACATCGGCACGCTGCCGATCGACAGCGACGCGACGAACAGCAGCGCGACCATGACGGCCAGCGCAGCCCAGATCGCGGCGGCGCGTGCCGCGCTCATGCCGCGCACGACCGCACGCACGACGCGCGGCGCATCCGCTTGCGGGGGCCAGCCGAGCGCGACAGTGGCACGTGGCGGACGATTGGGGTCGGCATCGAAGAACGTTCCGTGAAACAGTGCACGCCCCGCTTCCCCGCAGGCCGCGCGTCATGGAGCCCGTGCGGGCTCCCCGTCTCGGCCGGTATCCGGGCTGGCGGCGGTCCGGCTCGCCTTCCCGCGCCATGACGCGCAGTGGCCCGCGTCCGCATGCGACCTGCACGCGAAACGCGCCCGAGCCGGCCTGCATCATGCGACGCGGCCGCTTACCGTTGCGGGGGCAGCGCAGGTTGGCGCGCTCGTGGAGCCCGCACCCTGCTTCCCGTTTAACCGCGCGTCCTGCGCGCGAGCACCGAGGCGGCGCCCAGTTTAGGAGTCGGCCGCGCGAGCGTCAAGGAAGCGTCCGGAGCCGCGCGGGACGCGTCCATTCGCGGCAAGAAGCAGGGGTGTTACGACTGGAAACGTTACAGATGTCGGATTGCACGGTATTCCGCGCTAAAATGCTGGGTCTTTAGAGGACGCAGCAAATGCTCAACGAACTCGAAACCCTGTCTCAAAATATTGGCCGTCTGATTTCGCTGAACAAGCGCTATCACTCGGAACGGCTCGCGCTCGAGGAGCAGGTCGCGCAATTGCGCGCGGAAGCGGATACGGTCCGCGCGGAACTCGCGCAGCTGCGCGACGAACGCAATGCGCTCGCGGCCGAGCGCGACACGCTGTCGGCGAAGATCGACGACGCCCAGGTGAAACTGAACGCGATTCTCGAAAAGCTGCCGCGCTCGAAGAGCGCGGAGCAAGCCGACAACCAGCTCGACCTGCTCGATGCGCAGGCGCGCACGGATGGCGATGACGCGGCCAGCCACGGAGAACATGCATGAGCACCAAGCAGATCGAAGTCTCGATTCTCGGTCAGCCCTATCGGCTCGCCTGTTCGGCCGAGACCGAAGCGGCGCTGCTCGAAGCGGTCGCGCGCGTCGATGCCGAAATGTCGAAAATCCGCTCGAACAGCTCGGTGCGCGGCACCGATCGCATCGCGGTGATGGCGGCGCTGTCGCTTGCGTCGGAATTGCTGCGGTTGCAAACGAGCGTGCGGCACGGTGAAGCATTTCCGGCGGAAGAAATCCGTCGTACAATGCACCAGATGAACGAACAGCTCGGCGCGGTGCTCGCACAGCACGAGACGCAGTAACGTTTCAAACGATGCGTCGATTCCGCTTGATCTCGACGGTCAACGGTGGTCAAATTGGCGCATCGAAACACAGTTCAGTCAGCTTCCCTGCCTGGTTCGCCAAGGTCATATATTCCTTGAACCAATGCCATGTGCACGGTTGCGGAAATTTGTAGCACGGGCGCGCGCGTCACTCTGTCTGATGTACCCGAAGTGCTGCTAACTGCGACCAATTCTGAACCTCAGGTTCAGGATGCCGGCCTAGCGGCCAAGGCGGGGGCCTATCCAACGGCATCGGGAACTCCCGATGCCGTTTCCTTTTGCAGCAGCCCCTTCTGCGTCGATTACGATCCATGCAATACTGGCTGATGAAGTCCGAACCGGACGAAGCAAGCATCGACGATCTCGCCAACGCACCGCAGCGCTCGCTGCCGTGGACCGGCGTGCGCAATTATCAAGCGCGTAATTTCATGCGCGACACGATGAAGATCGGCGACGGCGTGCTGTTCTATCACTCGAGCTGCCCCGAGCCGGGCATCGCGGGCCTCGCCGAAGTATCGTCCACGCCCTACCCCGATCCCACGCAATTCGATCCGAAAAGCCCCTATTACGACCCGAAATCGACGCAGGAAGCGCCACGCTGGCTGCTCGTCGACGTGCGCTTCGTGAAGAAGTCGCCGCTCGTGCCGCTCGCCGCGCTGCGCGAGCACGACGAGCTCGCCGACATGCGCGTGCTCGCCCGTGGCAACCGGCTGTCGATCACGCCCGTCACGCGCGCGGAATGGCGGTTCATCACCGAAAAGTTGATGAAGTAGGCGCCGGCCAAAAGGTCAAATCTGGTCAGTACGCACTGCCGCAACGGAACTCGCGGCGCTTTCGCGCAGCCTAAGCAACCGCTGTCGGCCGATCGGCCGGCCGTCGTTTTTTTCGTCGCGCGGTACGCCCGCGTCGCGCACGCGTGATCCGCATGCGCGCCCTCGCACAAGGAGTCCAACAATGACCAAGAAATCCGCACTCGCGCTGTCGCTCGCTCTCGCCGCCGCCGTTCCGGTCGCGCTGACGCTCGCGTCGCCCGCCGCGCACGCCCAGACGGCGAACCCGCACTTTCCGGAGCCGGCCGGCGTGCTGTCGCTTTCGTCGCAGGCCAGCGCCGACGTGCCGCAGGACATCATCCACATCACGCTGTTCTACGAGCAGCAGGCCAAGGACCCGGGCAGCCTCACCGCGCAGTTGAACCAGCGCGCGGATGCGGCCCTGTCGCAGGCGAAGGGCGTGTCGGGCGTCACCGCGCACACGGGCGCGTTCTCCGTGTATCCGAGCACCGATCGCGACGGCAAGATCTCCGCATGGCGCGGCCGCACCGAGGTCGCGCTCGAATCGCGCGATTTCGCCGCGGCGTCGAAGCTGGCAGGCCAGTTGTCGAACCTGATGCAGGTTGCGAACGTCGAGTTCTCGCTGTCGCCGGAAGCGCAGCGCACGGCCGAGCAGAAGCTCACGACCGAAGCGATCAAGTCGTTCCGCGCCCGCGCGGACGAAGCCGCGAAGGCGTTCGGCTACAACAGCTACACGATCCGCGACGTGAACGTCGGCAGCGGCCGCAACGTGCAGCCGTACCCGCGCATGATGGCGATGGCCGCGGCGCCGATGGACAGCGCGAAGATGAGCGCGCCGATCGCGGTCGAAGGCGGCAAGGCCACCGTGTCGGTCACCGTCAACGGCTCGGTGCAGATGAAGTAACGCGCATCGCGCCGTTGTCGGAAACGAAAACGCCGGCCCGAGGGCCGGCGTTTTTCATGTGCATCCGGGCAGCCGATGCACGCGCCGATCGCGCGTACATCGATACCGCGTCATGCAGCGACCTCATGCAGCCACTTCAAGCGGCCGCATTCGCGTTCGCCGCGCGACGGCGATACGCCCAGACCATCATCGCGATACCCGCGAGGATCATCGGCAGCGACAGCCACTGCCCCATCGACAGGCCGAGCGCGAGCAGGCCGAGGAAGTCGTCCGGCTCGCGCGCGAATTCGACCGTGAAACGAGCAAGGCCATAACCGATCAGGAACAGCGCGGATATCGCGCCCATCGGCCGCGGCTTGCGCGCGAACAGGAACAGCACGAAGAACAGCGCGATGCCCTCGAGCGCGATTTCATAGAGCTGCGAAGGATGGCGCGGCAGCATCTGGTATTGCATGAACACGTCGGCGAGATGCCACTTCTCGACGAGTGCCGGATGTTTCGGCAGCCATGCCGCGTCGTCGCGCATCGCCCCCGGGAACAGCATCGCCCACGGCGCCGTCGGATCGGTCACGCGGCCCCACAGCTCGCCGTTGATGAAATTGCCGAGCCGCCCCGCTGCCAGCCCCAACGGCACCATCGGCGCGACGAAATCGGTGACCTGCAGCCAGTGCCGCTTGCGCTGCCACGCGAACAGCACCATCGCGAGCGTCACGCCGAGGAAGCCGCCGTGAAACGACATGCCGCCTTCCCACACCTTGAACACGTCGAGCGGATGCGAGAAGTAGAAATCGGCCTTGTAGAACAGCACGTAGCCAAGCCGGCCGCCGAGCACGGTGCCGAGCACGCCGTAGAACATCATGTCGTCGATGTCCTTCGCGGTCCAGCCCTGCGCGGCGACATACGGCAGCTTCAGGCGGATCCGGCCGACGACGATCGCCGCGATGAAGCCGACGAGATACATGAGGCCATACCAGCGCACGGCCAGCGGCCCGAGATGGATCGCAACGGGGTCGAAATTCGGGTGAATGATCATGGGTTAGCGAAGAAGTTTTCGAATACGGTACGGCCGTCGCACACGTGCAGGACCGCGCGTTGGACGGCGCCCGCGCGCCATCGTTCACGTCACGCGGCCGGACCGTGCGCGCGCACGACGTCGATGAAGCCGGCGAGCACGGGGCTGACGTCGCCGGTGCGCCACACGAGGCCCGTCTCGACGACCGGCGCGTGACCGGCGAGCGGCCGGTAGACCACGCCGGTGCGCCGCAGGTTACGCAGCGATTGCGGCACCAGTGCGACGCCCATGCCGGCCGACACGAGGCTGACGATCGTCTGCATCTGGATCGCCTCCTGGCCGATGCGCGGAGTTTCCCCCGCCGCGCCGTAGCAGCCCGTAATGATGTCATAAAAGCCGGGCGCCAAACGGCGCGGAAAGATCACGAGCGGCAACGCGGCGACGTCGGCGAGCTGCACGGGCTCGTCCTCGGGCGCGTCGGACGCCCCGGCCGGCATCGCGACCACCAGCGGCTCGCGCACGACGGGCAGGTACGACAGCCCGGCCGCGTGGCGCGGCGGCACGGGCGGAATGACGAGCCCGGCGTCGATGCGCCCGGCGACGAGTTCGTCGATCTGCACGTCGCTCGTCGCCTCCATGAGTTGCAGCCGCACCTGCGGATAGCGCACGCCGAACGCACGCAGCAACGACGGCAGCAGCCCGTAATCGGCGGTCGACACGAACGCGAGCGACAGCGAGCCGGCCTCGCCGCGCGCGAGCCGACGCGCGAGCGGCGGCAGCGCATCGGCCGATGCCAGCAGCCGGCGCACCTCCGGCAGCAGCGCCGCGCCGACCGCCGTCAGCGCGACCGAGCGCTTGGTGCGCACGAACAGCGCGACGCCGACCGCCGTCAGCGCGACCGAGCGCTTGGTGCGCACGAACAGCGCGACGCCGAGCGCGTCCTCGAGCGCGCGGATCGCCTGCGACAACGGCGGCTGCGTCATCGACAGCCGCTCGGCCGCGCGGCCGAAATGGCGCTCGTCGGCGACGGTCGCGAAATAGCGCCACTGGCGCAGGTCGGGGATCGGATCGGCCATGCTCGACTCATTCGCAAAACGACTTAATAGTCGACAAATAATATATTGGACATCCCAGAACGGAAACTCCATGCTTGATCGACCCACCCGGCGCATCGTTCGCGCCGGCGTCGCCAAAACAACGATGGAGCTCCCCATGTCGTACAACCGCCGCTCTAAAAACATCACGCAAGGCGTGGCCCGTTCGCCGAACCGCTCGATGTACTACGCGCTCGGCTACCAGAAGGACGATTTCGACAAGCCGATGATCGGCATCGCGAACGGCCATTCGACGATCACGCCGTGCAATTCCGGCCTGCAGCGGCTGTCGGACGCGGCGGTCGACGCCGTGAAGGCGGCCGGCGCGAACCCGCAGATCTTCGGCACGCCGACGATTTCGGACGGCATGTCGATGGGCACCGAAGGGATGAAGTACTCGCTCGTGTCGCGCGAAGTGATCGCCGACTGCATCGAAACCTGCGTGCAGGGCCAGTGGATGGACGGCGTGGTGGTCGTCGGCGGCTGCGACAAGAACATGCCGGGCGGCATGATCGCGCTCGCGCGCCTGAACGTGCCGGGCATCTACGTGTACGGCGGCACGATCCGCCCCGGCAACTGGAAGGGCCGCGACCTGACGATCGTGTCGTCGTTCGAGGCCGTCGGCGAATTCACCGCGGGCCGGATGTCGCAGGAGGATTTCGAAGGTGTCGAGAAGAACGCGTGCCCGACGTCGGGTTCGTGCGGCGGGATGTACACCGCGAACACGATGAGCTCGTCGTTCGAGGCGCTCGGGATGTCGCTGCTGTATTCGTCGACGATGGCGAATCCCGACCAGGAGAAAGTCGATTCGGCCGCCGAATCGGCGCGCGTGCTGGTCGAGGCCGTGAAGCGCGACCTGAAGCCGCGCGACATCATCACGAAGGAGTCGATCGAGAACGCGGTGTCGGTGATCATGGCCACCGGCGGCTCGACCAATGCGGTGCTGCACTATCTCGCGATCGCGCACGCGGCCGAGGTCGACTGGACGATCGACGACTTCGAACGCATCCGCAAGCGCGTGCCGGTGATCTGCGACCTGAAGCCGTCGGGACAGTACGTCGCGACCGACCTGCATCGGGCCGGCGGGATTCCGCAGGTGCTGAAGATCCTGCTCGACGCGGGGCTGCTGCACGGCGACTGCATGACGATCACGGGCCGCACGATCGCCGACGAGCTGAAGGACGTGCCGGCCGTGCCGCGCGCGGATCAGCACGTAATTTTCCCGATCGACCGCGCGCTGTACAAGGAAGGCCATCTGGCGATCCTGAAGGGCAATCTGGCGGAAGACGGCGCGGTCGCGAAGATCACCGGCCTGAAGAACCCCGTGATCACGGGCCCGGCGCGCGTGTTCGACGACGAGCAGAGCGCGATGGACGCGATCCTCGGCGACCGGATCCGCGCGGGCGACATCCTCGTGCTGCGCTACCTCGGCCCGCAGGGCGGCCCGGGCATGCCGGAAATGCTCGCACCGACTTCCGCGATCATCGGCAAGGGGCTTGGCGAGTCGGTCGGCTTCATCACGGACGGCCGCTTCTCGGGCGGCACCTGGGGCATGGTGGTCGGCCACGTCGCGCCGGAGGCGTTCGTCGGCGGCACGATCGCACTGGTGCAGGAAGGCGATTCGATCACGATCGACGCGCACCGGCTGCTGCTGCAACTGAACGTCGACGATGCGGAACTCGCGCGCCGCCGCGCCGCGTGGCGGCAGCCGGCGCCGCGCTATACGCGCGGCGTGCTCGCGAAATTCGCGGCGCTCGCGCGGCCGGCCAACCAGGGGGCGGTCACCGGTTGATGCAGCGGCACCAGGGCATGCGACCCCGATAAACGGGCCGCCGGGGAACGCGCAAAACGTGCTTCCCCTTTGCTTCTATAATGCGCGGACCATGAAGCCGGCCGTCCCCGCCGGCGGAGAACCGCATGAAACAGACGATATTGCGCGTGCTGCTCGCGACGCTGCTGACCGGCGGCGCGGCGGCGGCACGCGCCGACCAGGCCGACGGGCTCGCGCTCGCGCAGCGCAAGAACTGCATGGCCTGCCATGCGATCGGCAAGCCGCTGATGGGTCCGTCGTTCCACGACATCGCCGGCAAGTACGCGGCGCGCGGCGACGCGGCCGATTATCTGGCGCAATCGATCGTGAAAGGCAGCGTCGGCGTATGGGGTAGCGTGCCGATGCCCGCCAATACGCAACTGACGAGCACCGAAGCGCGCACGCTCGCCCAGTGGGTGCTGTCGGTTCGCTGAATCGGGCGCCCGCGCGACACACCGACGCGGCGTGCAGGGCGTGGCAGGCAGGCAACCGCGTACCGCCCGACCGGCGGCGCATCACCGCCGGCTTCGTAGGCCCTTACTGGACCGCCCCCTTTTCACCGCCGCAAACGCCTGCCGTTCAGCCGGAATGACTGGCACGACGGCGGGCGATCTCTTCATCGACCGCATCGCGTACCCAGTCCATCACCTCGGTTTCCAGCGCGAGGGCGACTTCGCGAGTGACCTGGCCAACGAGCCAGGCCGAATGCTCGTGCAGCGCATCGCGACAACGCGCTTCGATGGCCTCGCGCCCCGGCCCGGTCAGATAGTTCGTCAGGCGATGGCGAAGCCGTTCGGCGATGTGCTGCGCATCTTCCGGCGTCAGTGCGGCGGCGGCCGGTGCTTCCGGTTGCGGCGCTGCGCTCGGCAGGACCGCCTCCGGCATTGCCGCGTCGGGCGCGTGCCCGGCCACTTCCTGCGCAATCGCGGCGAACGTGGGCTGCGCCAGGTCGTCATCGACCAGCGACGAGCGCAGCGGCGCCGTCATCGCCACCGCGTCCTCGGAGACCACGTGCTCCGCGGCGCCGGGTTCGGCCGGCGCATCGGTGTCGCCCGCGGCGGCGGCTGTCTCCCCGTCGCCCGGCAACTCGACGGCCGGCACGTGCGGCGTCGGCACGGGTTCGACCACGACGGAATCGGGGTCGGCTTCGGTTTGACGGGATTCGGCCGGCGCGGCCGCGGCGGCGCCCGGTGCGATCACGTCGGTGAGCACCGGAATCGCCGCGCTTTCGTGCGGCCCGGGTGCGGCAGACGCGGGCGAACGCGCCGGCGCCGGCTTGCCGGGCACCAGCACGTCGGTCAGCGTCGGGATCGAGGATGAATCGGCTTCTGTCACGGGAACACTCCGTCGACGGTTGCGGCTAGCCGCCCTGCTTGTAGTTGTTCAGCGCGTAGCCGCGGTCGCGGTAGAACCGGTAGCGGTCGCGGCCCGCGGCCAGCTCGTCCGGCGCGTTGCCGACCACTTCGAGCAGGCGCTCGAAGCGGGCGAACTGCGCGGGCACGGTCGCGACGAGGTTCAGCAGCACGTGATGATGCGGCGCGCGGTCGAGATCGGCGGCCAGCACGATCGGCGTACCGGCTGCGTGCTCGCTGTCGACGCCGCAATGCGGGATGAAATCGAGCGGCGAGAACGTCCAGAGCCGCTCGTCGAGCGCGCGCAGGCGCGCGGGCTCGGCGAGCACGACGACCGGCTGCCCGGCCAGATAGGCCTTGCGCAGCAGCCGGCACGCGTACGCGAGCGAATCGCCGACGTTCGAGTGGAAATCGATCCGCGTCATTGCCCGCGCACCCGCAGCGTCGTCAGCCCCGCCATCACTGGCCGGCGCGGTCGATCAGGAACTGCGCGAGCAGCGGCACCGGACGGCCCGTCGCGCCCTTCGCGGCACCGCCCTTCCATGCGGTGCCCGCGATGTCGAGGTGGGCCCACGGATAGCTGTCGGTGAAGCGCGACAAGAAGCACGCGGCCGTCACGGCGCCGGCCGGACGCCCGCCGATGTTCGCGAGATCCGCGAAATTCGACTTAAGCTGATCCTGGTATTCGTCGTCGAGCGGCATGCGCCATGCCGGGTCGTTCGCCTCGCGCGATGCGTCGAGCAGTTCGCCCGCGAGCGCGTCGTTGGTCGAGAACAGCCCGCTGTTGTGGCCGCCCAGCGCGATCACGCACGCGCCCGTCAGCGTCGCGACGTCGATCACGGCCGCCGGCTTGAAGCGCTCGGCATACGTGAGTGCGTCGCACAGGATCAGGCGGCCTTCGGCGTCGGTGTTCAGCACCTCGATCGTCAGCCCCTTCATGCTGGTGACGATGTCGCCCGGCTTCGTCGCGTTGCCGCCCGGCATGTTCTCGCAGGTCGGCACGATCGCGACGACGTTGATCTTCAGGCCCATCTCGGCGACCGCGCGGATCGTGCCGAGCACCGAGCCCGCGCCGCACATGTCGTACTTCATCTCGTCCATGCCTTCGCCCGGCTTCAGCGAGATGCCGCCCGTATCGAACGTGATGCCCTTGCCGACCAGCACGACCGGCGCGGCCTTCGCGGCGCCGCCCTGGTAGTGCAGCACGATGAACTGCGGCGGCTCGACCGATGCGCGCGCGACCGACAGGAACGACCCCATCTTCAGCGCCTGGATCTGCTTGAGCCCGAGCACTTCGGCCTTCAGGCCCCAATCCTTCGCGATCTGCTTCGCGGTGTTGCCCAGGTAGGTCGGCGTGCAGACGTTGCCCGGCAGGTTGCCGAGGTCGCGGGTCAGATCCATCCCGTTCGCGAGCGCGACGGCCTGCTTGATCGCGACCTTCGCGGCCTTTTCGTCGGCCGGATCGACGCTGAACACGACGCGCTTGAGCGTGTGCGACGCCGGTTCCGGCTTGCTCTTCATCTGCGTGAAGCGGTACGTCTCGTTGCGCAGCGCGAGGATCGCGGCGCGCACGCCCCAGTCGGAGCTGCGCTCGTCGACCGGCAGTTGCGCGAGCGAGAACGTGACCTGGACGACCTTGGTCGCCAGCAGCGCGCGCCACGCGGCCGTCACCGCATCGTTATAGGCTTTCTGATTGAAAGCATCCTGCTTGCCGAGCCCGACGAGCAGCACGCGCGACGCGCCGATGCCCGATACTTCGTGCAGGAACAGCGTCTTGCCGCGCTTGCCGTCCATGTCGCCGGCCTTCACCACGCGCGAGATCAGCCCCTTGGTGGCCGTGTCGATGTCGAGCGCCGCGCCCGACAGCGTCTGCGCCTCGAAGATGCCGAGCACGATGCAGTCGGACTTCCCGGTCAGGAACCCCTTGGCTTCGCCTTTGCTCCAATCACAGCCTTTTATGCTAAAGTCCATCGCGCTTGTCCTCGGATAAAATCTGGGCTAAGGATGAAAGCCGCAATTATCCGCTATTTTTCCCGTGGCGGCGCGAGCGCCCCACCACGCGTGCGCAGCCTCCCGCCCTCTTCTCATCAAGAATGATCTTCGAACGCTCCCTCCAGCGCGAGCTTGCGTATACGGCTGGCGCCGTGTTCATGGTGCTGCTCACGATCATGCTCACGACGATGATGATTCGCATCGTCGGCTACGCCGCGTCCGGCGAAATCGATCCGCGGGACGTGCTCGTGCTGATCGGCCTGACCGTGATCGGCTATCTCGCCGTGATGCTGGTCGTCACGCTGTTCGTGTCGATCCTGTTCGTGCTGACCCGGTGGTACCGGGACTCCGAAATGGTCGTGTGGCTCGCGTCGGGCGTGAGCCTCACGCGCCTCATCAAGCCGATCGGCGTGTTCGCCGCGCCGATCATCCTGCTGATCACGTTCTTCGCGTTCGTCGGCTGGCCGTGGTCGAACCAGCAGAGCAAGCTGATCAAGGCGCGCTTCCAGCAGCGCGACGAAATCTCGCTGCTCGCGCCCGGCCAGTTCCGCGAATCGGCCGCGAACCATCGCGTGTTCTTCATCGAGAAGATGTCGCCCGACCAGAGCAAGGTGCAGAACGTCTTCGTCACGTCGACGGAAAACGGCAAGCTCAACGTGGTCGTGTCGCAAACCGGCCATACGGAAACCTCGAAGGACGGCGATCGCTTCGTCGTCCTCGAGGACGGCCGCCGCTACGACGGCACGCCCGGCCAGCCGAACTTCAAGATCATGGAGTTCGAGCGCTACGGCGTGAAGATCACGAGCAAGCCGGTCGTCAACGTGCAGACCACCAACAGCACGCCCACGCCCGACCTGCTGCGCAACCCGACGCGCGACAACCTCGCGGAATTCGCGTGGCGCGCGGGGCTGCCGCTGATCGCGATCAACCTGATGGTGCTCGGCATCCCGCTCTCGTACCAGAACCCGCGCCGCAGCCGCACGATCAACCTCGTGATGGCCGTGCTGATCTACCTCACGTACTCGAACCTGCTGAACGTCGTGCAGGCGCAGATCGAGCAGGGCAAGATGTCGTTCGGCGTCGGTCTGGTCGGGCTGCACGTGCTCGTCGCGGCGATCGTCGCGTTCATTTTCTGGTTGCGCGTGCGCAATCGTCCGTTGTTGACACGCGCGCTGTTCGGCCGCTCGGGAGCATGATCGATGCGGCTCTATGAAAAGTACTTCGCGCGGCAGATCTACGTCACGTTCATCTTCATCCTGTTCGCGTTCTCCGGTCTGTTCTTCTTCTTCGACCTGATCAGCGAACTGAATTCGGTCGGGCACGGCAACTACAAGTTCGGCTACGCGGTGCTGCGCGTCGCGCTGCAGACGCCGTCGCGCTTCTACGAGATCATCCCGGTCGCCGCGCTGATCAGCGCGATCTACGTGTTCGCGCAGATGGCCGCGAACTCGGAATTCACGATCTTCCGCGTGTCGGGCCTCGCGACCAACCAGGCGCTGCGCTCGCTGCTGAAGATCGGCGTGCCGCTCGTGATCCTCACCTACCTGATCGGCGAATTCGTCGGCCCGTACGCCGATCAGTTGTCCGAACGCGTGCGGCTGCAGGCGCTCGGCGCATCGGTGTCGTCGAACTTCCAGTCGGGCGTGTGGGTGAAGGACACGCTCGCGGCCCGCGAGAACGGCGAGCAGGTCACGCGCTTCGTCAACGTCGGCAGCCTGTCGCCCGACTCGACGATCAGCAACGTGCGCATCTACGAATTCGACTCGAAATTCCAGCTGCAGAACGTGCGGATCGCGCAGACCGGCCGCTACGAGCCGCCCGGCCACTGGCTGCTGACGGGCGTCACCGAAACGGAGCTGACGCCGATCAAGCCGATCAGCGGCCAGCCGGCCGATGCGCTGAACCCCGTGTACCGGTCGCAGCAGGTGTCGCTGCCCGAATACCGGCTGCGGTCCGACCTGACGCCGCAGATCCTGTCGGTGCTGCTCGTGTCGCCGGAGCGGATGTCGATCATCAACCTGTTCCGCTACATCCAGCACTTGCGCGAGAACCAGCAGGACACGCAGCGCTACGACATCGCGCTGTGGCGCAAGCTGCTGTATCCGTTCGCGGTGTTCGTGATGCTCGTGCTGTCGCTGCCGTTCGCGTATCTGCACACGCGGGCCGGCGTGGTCGGCGTGAAGGTGTTCGGCGGCATCATGCTCGGCATGAGCTTCCAGCTGCTCAACACGCTGTTCTCGCACATCGGCACGCTGAACACGTGGCCCGCGCCGCTCACCGCCGCGACGCCGGGCCTCATCTATCTCGCGCTCGGCCTGTTCGCGCTCAAATGGGTCGACCGGCACTGAGCGCCGCGTCGCGACGGAGGCTTCGACATGCATTCGCACGGTATCGTCCTGTTCGGCCACGGCGCCCGCGACCCGCGCTGGGCCGAGCCGTTCGAGCGGCTCGCCGCGCGGCTGCGCAGCGCCTCCCCGGCCGCGCAGGTGTCGCTCGCGTTCCTCGAACTGATGACGCCGTCGCTCGGTGACGCCGTGGCCGCGCAAGTCGCGGCCGGCTGCACGCGCATCACCGTGGTGCCCGTATTCTTCGGCCAGGGCGGCCATGTCCGCCGCGACCTGCCGCAGCTCGTCGACGCATGCCGCGCCGCGCATCCGGGCGTCGAGATCCGCTGCGCGACGGCGGTCGGTGAAGACGACGGCGTGCTCGACGCGGTCGCGCGCTATTGCATCGAGCAAGTCGGCGACGACGCGTAGCAGCCGGCGCATTCGTCGTACCCAACGAAAAAGCGCCGGCATCTGCCAGCGCTTTTTTCGTTTGGGACTGCGTTCGAGCCGCGCTCAGGCGGCATTGCGGATTGGATTGCCCGCCTGCGCGTGCCGGGCGCGTTCGGCGAACGCATCGCCGATCATCAGCAGGCTCGGCTCCGCGGGATCGAGCCACGCCTGCGCGTCGCCGGCCGCCATCTGCGCGAGCGTGAGCGTCAGCGTGCGTTCGCGCGCGGTGCTGCAGGCCTCGACGATCGCCACCGGCGTCGCCGGCGCACGGCCGGCGTCGATCAGCTCCTGCGCGATGCCGGGCGCGCTGTCGCGGCCCATGTAGTAGACGATCGAATCGGCGCGTGCGGCTTCGCGGATCGCGTCGCTGCCCGGTGCGCGGCTGTGCGTCGCGAACGCGACGCTGCGCGACACGCCGCGCAACGTCAGCGAACGCTTCAGCGTCGCCGCGCCGGCCAGCGCTGCGGTGATGCCCGGCACGACCTCGTAGTCGATGCCGGCCGCTTCGAGCGCCCGCATTTCCTCTTCGGCTCGGCCGAACAGCATCGGATCACCACCCTTCAGCCGCACGACGCATGCATGCTCGCGCGCCGCATCGACGATCTGCTTGTTGATGAAATGCTGCGCGGTCGAACGCTGCCCGCAGCGCTTGCCGACCGCGATCTTGCGCGCGCTCGGCGCATAGTCGAGCATCGCCGGCTCGACGAGCGCGTCGTGCAGCACGACGTCGGCCTGCGCGAGCAACCGCATGCCGCGCACCGTGATGAGATCCGCGGCGCCCGGCCCTGCTCCGATCAGATATACCTTGCCCATGTTTGTCGCTTCGCTAGGGTCCTGCCGCGGCGGCCGGTTCGCCGCCGCGCAGATTGACGATTACGCCGAGAACGCGCGGATCATGCCCGCGGCGACCGTGTGATGCGTCGCCTCGTCGATCAGCACGAACGCGCCCGTACCGGGGTGCGCATCGTAGGTGTCGCAGACGATCGGCTTCTGCAGCGTCAGCGCCACGCGGCCGATGTCGTTCATCTTCAGTTCCTGACGGTCGGTCGCGTGCGACAGCGTATGCACGTCGAGCACCTGCTTGACCGCGCCGATCTTCGCGAACACCGTGCTGGTGGTCTGCTTCAGCAGGTACTTGCGCTGCTGCGACAGCGGCGCGTCGTCGAACCAGCACAGGTCGGCCTCGAGCTTCTTGGCCGGCTCGACCGGCTCGGCCGTCGTGACGAACATGTCGCCGCGCGACACGTCGACGTCCTCTTCGAGACGGATCGTCACCGTCTGGCCCGCGAACGCGTGCGCGACCGACGCGGTGCCGCCCGGCACCGGCGCGACGATCTCGGCAACGGTCGCGGTGCGGTTCGACGGCAGCACGACGATCGCGTCGCCGACCTTCACTTCGCCCGACTCGATCCGGCCCATGTAGCCGCGGAAATCGTCGGCCGAGCTGCCGTCCTGGCGCGCGACCCACTGCACCGGGAAGCGCAGCGCGTCATGCGCCTGCGTCTCGACCGGCAGCGACTCGAGCACGTCGAGCAGCGGCTCGCCCGCGTACCACGGCATGCGCTCGCTCGCGCCGACGATGTTGTCGCCCTTCAGCGCCGACACCGGCACGAAGCGCACGTCGGTCAGGCCGAGCTGCTTCGCGAGCGCGACGTACGCGTCGCGGATCTCGTTGAAGCGTGCTTCGCTATAGTCGACGAGGTCCATCTTGTTGATCGCGACGATCACGTGCTGCAGGCCGAGCAGCTTGACGATCGCGCTGTGGCGCTTGGTCTGCGGCAGCAGTTGCACGACGCCGTTCTCGACCGTGATGCGCGTCGCGTCGATCAGCACGATCGCCGCGTGCGCGGTCGACGCGCCCGTCACCATGTTGCGCGTGTACTGCTCGTGGCCCGGCGTGTCGGCGATGATGAACTTGCGCTTCGCGGTCGCGAAGTAGCGGTACGCGACGTCGATCGTGATGCCCTGCTCGCGCTCGGCTTCGAGGCCGTCCGTCAGCAGCGCGAGATCGAGCTCGTCGCCGACCGTGCGCTTGTTCTTCGCGCGCGACAGCGCGGACAGCTGGTCGGACAGCACGGCCTTGCTGTCGTACAGCAGGCGGCCGATCAGCGTGCTCTTGCCGTCGTCGACGCTGCCTGCGGTGATGAAACGCAACACGCCGAGGTCTTCGGTGTTCTCGATGATGCTCATGATGTGAATGTCCTCGTGTGCTTCAGAAATAACCTTGCTTCTTGCGCTGTTCCATCGCGGCTTCGGATGCCTGGTCGTCCATCCGGGTCGCGCCGCGCTCGGTGATCTCGGTCACCGCCGTCTCGGCGATGATCTTCTCGACGTCGTCCGCGTCGCTCTCGACCGGGCACGTGCAGCTGATGTCGCCGACCGTGCGGAAGCGCACCTGCGCGAGCTCGCTCGTCTCGCCGTCACGCATCGGCGTGAGCGGCGTGACCGGCACGAGCAGCCCGTTGCGGCGCACGATCTCGCGCTGGTGCGCGTAGTAGATCGACGGCAGTTCGAGGTTCTCGCGCGCGATGTACTGCCACACGTCGAGCTCGGTCCAGTTCGAGATCGGGAACACGCGCAGGTGCTCGCCCTTGTGCAGGCGGGCGTTGTACAGGCTCCACAGTTCCGGGCGCTGCGCCTTCGGGTCCCACTGGCCGAATTCGTCGCGGAACGAGAAGATGCGTTCCTTCGCACGTGCCTTCTCTTCGTCGCGGCGCGCGCCGCCGATCAGCGCCGTGTAACCATGCTGCTCGATCGTTTCCAGCAGCGTGACGGCCTGCGCGGCATTGCGCGAATCGGTTTCGCGGCGCAGCACGACCGTGCCGCGCTTGATCGAATCCTCGACGTGGCCGACCACCAGCTCGGCGCCGAGCTCTTGCGCACGGCGATCGCGGAAGTCGATCACTTCCTCGTAGTTGTGGCCCGTGTCGATGTGCACGAGCGGGAACGGCAGCGACGTCTTGCGGTTCGCGCCGAGGCCGAAGGCCTTCAGCGCCAGATGCAGCACGACGACCGAATCCTTGCCGCCCGAGAACAGCAGCGCCGGCTTGCTGCATTCGGCAACGAGTTCGCGCAGGATGTGGATCGACTCGGCTTCGAGCCAGTCGAGGTGGCCCATGCGGCTGCTGTCGCCGGTGGGCGGGGCAAAGGCGGATTGCTCGAGCGTCGTGCTCATGATTTCAGTCCTTCTCTTCTGGGTTCGTGCCGCCCGCTGTCGCAGGCGGCGCAATATTCAGTTTCTTGTCGGTCTTCAGTGCGCGGCGCCGGCTTCGGCGTTCGCGGGAATCGGCGTGATCGTCGTGATGTGCAGCCCGCATTCCTTCGTGTCGCGCGACTCCCACCACCAGCGGCCCGCGCGGCTGTCCTCGCCCGGACGGATCGCGCGCGTGCACGGCTCGCAGCCGATGCTCGGGTAGCCGCGCGCATGCAGCGGGTTGACCGGCACGTCGAACGCCTTGAGGTACGTCCACACGTCGGCTTCCGTCCAGTCGGCGAGCGGGTTGTACTTCGCGATCCCGCGCGCTTCGTCCTGTTCTTCCTCGTGCAGCTCCGCACGCGTGACCGACTGCTCGCGGCGCTGGCCCGTGACCCACGCGCCGACGTCGGCCAGCGCGCGGTTCAGCGGCTCGACCTTGCGGATGTGGCAGCACGACTTGCGCAGCTCGACGCTCTCGTAGAACGCGTTCAGGCCGTGCTCGGCCACATACTGGTCGACCGCGTCCTGCCGCGGGTGGAACTGCTCGATCTCGTAACCGTAGCGCTCGCGCACGCGGTCGATCATGCCGAGCGTTTCCGCGTGCAGGCGGCCCGTGTTCAGCGAGAATATGCCGATCGACACGCCCTTCGACAGGATCGCGTGCGTGAGCAGCATGTCTTCCGCGGCGAGGCTGCTCGCGAATTTCACCTTGTCGTGACGCTCGCCGATCTGCGCGAGCAGCGCGTCGAGGCGCTCGACCTTCGCGGCAAGCTCCGGCGTCAGCGCGGTGACGGTGCTCATGCGCTCACCTTCGTGTCGACCGCCGCCTCGCGGCGGCGGAACAGCGGCGCCGGCTCGTCGAACGCGCCCTGGTAACGCTGCGTGAATTCCGTGAACGCATTCAGCGCGTCGTGGATGTCCTTGTCGGCACGCACCGCGAATGCGTCGAAGCCGCAACGCGACATGTACAGCAGCTGGTCGCGCAGCACGTCGCCGATCGCGCGCAACTCGCCGGTCCAGCCATGGCGCTCGCGCAACAGGCGCGCGATGCTGTAGCCGCGGCCGTCCGCGAAGCGCGGGAAATCCACGGCGATCAGCGAAATCGCGCCGAAGTCGGCCACGAGATCGGCCGGCTCGCTGTCCGGCGCGAGCCACACGCCGAGCTCGTCCTTCGTCTTCGCGGCGACGAGCGCCGCGCGCTCGGCCTGCCACCACGCGAACGGCACGAGCACCTTGCCGGCCGGCAAGGCGTCGACCGCGGGCAGCGCACCGTCTTCCGCCGCGCGCACGACCTGCCATGCGTCGTCGATCACTGCGCGGTTCTTGATAATCGAAGCCATCTGCAAATTCCCTCTACCCGGTTGGTTACGCGTTCACTGCCTGGCGCGCCGCATACACGCGCTCCTTGAACGGTGCGATGCCGATGCGGTCGTACGTGTCGACGAAGCGCTCGCCGTCGATGCGTGCCTCGACGAACGTATCGATCAGCTTCGCGATCACGTCGGGCACTTCTTCCGCCGAGAACGACGGCCCGATCACGCGGCCGAGGCGCGCGCCGTTGCGGCCCGTGCCCTGCTCACCGCCGAGCGACACCTGGTACCACTCGGCGCCGTCCTTGTCGACGCCGAGGATGCCGATGTTGCCGACGTGGTGGTGACCGCACGAGTTCATGCAACCGGAAATGTTCAGCGACAGTTCGCCGAGGTCGTACACGTAGTCGAGATCGTCGAAACGCTGCTGGATCGCCAGCGCGATCGGGATCGACTTCGCATTCGCGAGCGAGCAGAAGTCGCCGCCCGGGCACGCGATGATGTCGGTCAACAGGCCCACGTTCGGCGTCGCGAAACCGGCCGCCTTCGCCTTTTCCCACAGCGCGAACAGGTCGCGCTTCTTCACGTTCGCGAGAATCAGGTTCTGCTCGTGCGACACGCGCAGCTCGCCCAGCGAGTACGCGTCGGCCCAGTCGGCCACCAAGTCCATCTGCGCGTCGGTCGCGTCGCCCGGGGCCACGCGGTGATCCTTCAGCGACAGCGTGACGGCCGCATAGCCCGGCACCTTGTGCGGCGCGACGTTACGCTCGACCCAGCGCGCGAACGCCTTGTTCTCGAGCAGATGCTGTTCGAACGATGCGTCGGTGTCGGGCAGCTTTTCGTAGACGGGCGGCTTGAAGTATTGCGACACGCGGTCGATTTCGGCCTGCGTGAGCGTCGACGGGCCGTCCTTCAGGTGCTGCCACTCTTCCTCGACCTGCTGCGCGAACTTCGCCGGCGACAGCGCCTTCACGAGGATCTTGATCCGCGCCTTGTACAGGTTGTCGCGGCGGCCGTAGCGGTTGTACACGCGCAGCACGGCTTCGCAGTACGTGAGCAGGTGCTGCCACGGCAGGTCTTCCTTGATCACCGCACCGATGATCGGCGTGCGGCCGAGGCCGCCGCCCGCGAGGATGCTCGCGACCACCTCGCCCTGCGCGTTCTTCTTCAGGTACACGCCGAGGTCGTGGATCTGCACGGCCGCGCGGTCGTGCTTCGAGCCCGACACCGCGATCTTGAACTTGCGCGGCAGCCACGCGAATTCGGGATGGAACGTCGACCACTGGCGCAGGACCTCGGCCCACGGGCGCGGATCGATCTCTTCGTCCTGCGCGACGCCGGCGAACTGGTCGGCCGTGATGTTGCGGATGCAGTTGCCCGACGTCTGGATCCCGTGCATCTGCACCGACGCGAGCTTCGCGAGGATCTCGGGCGTGTCTTCGAGCTCGATCCAGTTGAACTGGATGTTCGAGCGCGTCGAGAAGTGACCGTAGCCGCGGTCGTGTTCGCGGGCGATGCGGGCCAGCATCCGGAGCTGGTCGCTGCGCAGGTTGCCGTACGGAATCGCGATGCGGTGCATGTACGCGTGGCGCTGCATGTACAGGCCGTTCTGCAGACGCAGCGGACGGAATTCGTCTTCGCTCAACTCGCCCGACAGCCGGCGGCGCACCTGGTCGCGGTACTGCGCGACTCGCTCGTCGACGATCGTCTGGTCGTATTGGTCGTACTGATACATTCGGGGACCCCAGGGTTTTCGTGGTGACCGCGCGACGTCCTAGCCACGTCGCGCCCGAATCTCCGTTCCGTCGTCATCGCCGCCAACCGAGGCCGGCTGGATTGCTAATGACGAAAACAGATATCCATATTTGAAAAACTCCGGTGAATCGTAATAAACTCGCCTTATATTTCAAACGACTAAAAAATTCTGTTGATATGCGGAAGGGTTATAAATGAACCTGCACCAATTTCGCTTCGTGCGCGAGGCCGTCCGGCAGAATTTCAACCTCACCGAGGCCGCCAAGGCGCTCTACACGTCGCAACCGGGGGTGTCGAAGGCGATCATCGAGCTCGAGGACGAGCTGGGCGTCGAGATCTTCACGCGGCACGGCAAGCGTGTGCGCTCCCTCACCGAGCCGGGCCGGATCATCCTCGCGTCGGTCGAGCGGATTCTCCAGGAAGTGGAAAGCCTGAAAAGGGTCGGAAAAGATTATGCGGCGCAGGACCAGGGCAACCTGACCATCGCGGCGACCCACACGCAGGCCCGCTACTCGCTGCCGGCCGCGATCGCCGAGTTCAAGAAGCGCTTCCCGAAGGTGCACCTGTCGATCCTGCAAGGCAGCCCGACGCAAGTGGCCGAGATGGTGATCCACGACCAGGCCGATCTCGCGATCGCGACCGAGGCGATCTCCGACTACAAGGAGCTCGTGTCGCTGCCGTGCTTCCAGTGGCATCACGCGGCCGTCGTGCCGGCCGACCATCCGCTGCTCGAGCGCAAGCCGGTCACGCTGGACGATCTCGCCCAATACCCGCTGATCACGTACGACGACGCGTTCGCGGGCCGCAAGAAGATCAATCATGCGTTCGCGCTGCGCGGGCTGTCGCCGGACATCGTGCTCGAGGCGATCGACGCCGACGTGATCAAGACCTATGTCGAACTCGGCCTCGGCGTCGGCATCATGGCCGACATCGCGTTCAATCCCGAGCGCGATCGCGGCCTGCGGCTGATCCCGGTCGGCCACCTGTTCGGCAGCAACGTGACGCGCGTCGCGCTCAAGCAGGGCGCCTACCTGCGCAGCTATGTGTATACGCTCGTCGAACTGCTGTCGCCGACGCTGAACCGCAAGCTGATCGAACAGGCGCTCAAGGGCGAAGCCGAATCGTACGAGCTTTGACGGACAGGTATGAACGCAGGGGCGCACATTGCGCCCCTTTTCGTTGCCCGACGGAGATGGAGATTCCCGCATGATGCTTCCCGCCCTGCTGCGACGTCCCACCCTGTTGCGACGTCCCACCCTGTTGCGCCGCGCCGCCGGCGCCGCCCTCGTACTGGCCTGCGCGGCCGCGCATGCCGACCTGAAGGTCGGCGTCGACCTGTCGTCGACCGGCCCGGCCGCCGCGATCGGCATCACGAGCAAGAACGCGATCCTGATGTGGCCGAAGACGATCGCCGGGCAGCCCGTGCAGGTCACGGTGCTCGACGACGCGTCCGATCCGGGCGCCGCGGTGCGCAACATCCGCAAGCTGGTCGACGAGGATCACGTCGACGTCGTGGTCGGCCCGAACATCACGCCGGCCGCGCTCGCGGCGCTCGACGCGGTGGCCGCCGCGCAGACGCCGATGATCACGCTGGTCGGCTCGGGCTCGATCGTCGAGCCGCAGGAAGGCGCGCGAACCTGGGCGTTCAAGATGGCGCAAAGCGACCGCGCGATGGCCGACGTGATGACGCGCTACATGGCCAACCACGGCGTGAAGACGGTCGGTTTCATCGGCTTCGCGGACAGCTATGGCGACAGCTGGCTCAACGAATTCACGCGCTTCGCGGACCTGCGCAAGATCCGCGTGATCGCGACCGAGCGCTTCAACCGCACCGACGCGAGCGTCACGGGTCAGGCGCTGAAGCTGATCGCGGCGAAGCCCGACGCGATCCTGATCGCCGGCGCGGGCACGCCGACCGTGCTGCCGCAGCGCACGCTGATCGAGCGCGGCTACAAGGGCGCGATCTACCAGACGCACGGGATCGCGACGCCGGAATTCATCAAGCTCGGCGGCAAGGACGTCGACGGGACGCTGTTCCCGACTCAGCCGGTCGTCGTCGCGCGCACGTTGCCGGCCGACCACCCGGCCCGTCAGGCCGCGCTCGCGTTCGTCGATGCGTACGAGACCAAGTACGGCGCCGGCACGGTCACGCAGTTCGCGGGCGATGCGGCGGGCGTGTATCCGCGCCTCGCCGATGCGGTCGGCCGCGCGCTGAAGACTGCGCAGCCCGGCACGCCGGCCTTCCGCACGGCGCTGCGGCGCGAACTCGAACGCGCGCACGAGCTGGTCGTGCCGAACGGCGTCGTCAATACGAGCGACAAGGATCACGTGGGGCTCGACCAGCGCGCGAGCGTGATGGGGATCGTGAAACAGGGCCGGTTCGTCTATCTGAGCCAGTGACTTGCATGCCGGGCACCGGGCTGCTTGCCCGGTGCTCCGTTTTCCGCCATAATCCGCGTTTCGCCGCGCACCACCGTATGCGCGGCCAGGATCAAGCCCAGGTGGTGAAATTGGTAGACGCAGGGGACTCAAAATCCCCCGCCGCAAGGCGTGCCGGTTCGATTCCGGCCCTGGGCACCAGTCTTTCGCAGCGTCATGCGCTGCCTTTGTCGAAACCCGCGCAAGCTCGCCGCTTCGCGGGTTTTTTGTTTATGGCGCGCGTTCCGCACCGCACCCAGTGATCGACGGCGGCCTGCCGCCCGGTACGCTCAGGCCATCAACTCGCGGACGAAATCCAGAAACACCCTCACCTTCGCCGAAACGAGATTCGACGCGTGGTGATACGCATAAAGCGGGAACGTCTCGTCCGCCCACTCGGGCAACAACTGCACCAACCGCCCGTCGGCCAGCACGTCCCGCGCATAGAGCTCGAGCAATTGCGCAATGCCGACACCGCCCAGGCACGCGCCGAGCAGTCCGCCCGTATCGTTGACCGTCAGCCTGCCGGCGGCGTCGACCGGCACGACTTCCTTGCCGCGATGAAACTCCCATCCGTACGGCCGCCCCGTCACCGGATCGCGGATCAGCACGCACCGGTGAGCGTCCGCGAGATCCCGAGGGTGCCGCGGTTCGCCATGACGCGCGACGTAGGCCGCCGACGCGCAGGTCAGCACGCGCGTCTCGAGCAGCAGCCGCGCGCGATATGACGACGGCTCCGGGATGCCGAAGCGCACGGCCACGTCAAAGCCGTCGGCGACGAGGTCGCCCATCCGGTCCCGCACGCTGATTTCGACCGACAGGTCGGGAAAGCGGTCGAGAAATTCCGCCATCCGCGGCGCCAGCACGTAGTGGCCGAACGTGCCGTCCACGTTGACCCGCAGCCGCCCCCTCACGCGCGCCTTCGACTGGCCGGCGTCGAGCGCCGCCTCCTCGATGCCGGCCAGCAGCGGCGCGACCGCCTCGTAAAAGCGTCGCCCTTCGTCGGTCAACGTGATCGCGCGCGCCGTCCGGTTGAAGATCCGGATGCCGACCCGCTCTTCCAACCGGGCGACGGCGCGGCTCACCGCCGGTTGAGTCAGCCCCATCGCCTCGCCCGCCCGCGCGAAGGTACCGGCCTCGATCACCGCCGAGAGCACGCCGATACCGCTGAGCAATCTGCTGTCGAAACCCATGAGACATACTTTCAGTCATTCATTGACTGATGATTATTCATTATTTTTATTGATCGAGGAAGCCTACAGTAAGTCCTGTCGCCGGATCGAACGGCATTCAACCTTCATCAGGAGCAGGACATGAGCACATCGGAACAGGTCGCCCTTGTCACGGGTTCGTCGCGCGGCATCGGCGCGGAAATCGCACGCCAGCTCGCCCGGGACGGCTTCCGGGTCGTCGTCAACTATGCCGGCAGCGCCGGCCCGGCCCGCGAAGTGGTCGACGCGATCGTCGCCGACGGCGGCCATGCGGTCGCGGTGCAGGCGAACGTCGCCGATCCAGCGGCCGTGGCCGCGCTGTTCGACGCCACCCGCGACGCATTCGGCGGTCTGGATGTGGTGGTCAATTCCGCGGGCGTGATGAAGCTGTCGACCATCGCCGACTGCGACGACGCGCTGTTCGACGAAACGTTCGCGATCAACGTGAAAGGCACGTTCAACGTCTGCCGCGAAGCAGCCAGGCAGGTGCGCGACGGCGGACGCATCATCAACCTGTCGACCAGCGTGATCGGCATGCGCATGCCGACTTACGGCGTGTACGTCGCCAGCAAGGCGGCGGTCGAAAGCCTCACGCAGGTGCTCGCGCAGGAAATGCGCGGACGCGGCGTCCGCGTGAACGCCGTCGCGCCGGGACCGGTCGCGACCGAGTTGTTCCTGCAGGGCAAGAGCCCCGAACTCATCGATCGGCTCGCGAAGCTGAATCCGCTCGAGCGGCTCGGCCAGCCCGACGACATCGCGCGCGTCGTCGCGTTCCTCGCCGGCCCGGACGGCGCGTGGATCAACGGCCAGATCCTGCGCGCCAACGGCGGCATGTGCTGACGGACCGCTCGCCGCCGCCTCATCTTTCCGCCAGGAGAATGCTCATGAACCAAGTCGTCCTCGTCACCGGCGCGTCCAGCGGCTTCGGCTTGCTGACGGCCCAGGCGCTCGCCCGCGCCGGTCACACGGTCTACGCATCGATGCGCGAGAGCACCGGGCGCAATGCGCCGCGCGTCGCCGCCATCGCCGCCTATGCGCAACAACACGGCGTCGACCTGCGCAGCGTCGAACTCGACGTCGGCGACGACGCATCGGTCGGCGCCGCCATCGATCGCGTGATCGCCGACAACGGCCGTCTGGACGTCGTCGTCCACAACGCCGGCCACATGGTGTTCGGGCCGGCCGAAGCGTTCACGCCCGAGCAGCTTGCGCAGCTCTACGACGTCAACGTCGTGTCGACCCAGCGCGTGAACCGCGCGGCGCTGCCGCACCTGCGCCGCCAGGGCCGCGGCCTGCTCGTGTGGGTGTCGTCCTCGTCGGCGCGCGGCGGCACGCCGCCGTTCCTCGCGCCCTACTTCGCCGCGAAAGCCGCGATGGACTCGCTCGCGGTGTCCTACGCGGCCGAACTCGCGCGCTGGGGCATCGAAACGTCGATCGTCGTGCCGGGCGCGTTCACGCGGGGCACGAATCACTTCCTCCATGCGGGCAAGCCGGCCGATACCGCCGTGCAGGCCGCTTACGACAGCGGGCCGTATGCGGGCGTCGCCGAGCAGGCGTTGAAGGGCCTCGCCGCGCTCGAACCGGCGGACGCCGACGCGGGCGCCGTCGCCACGGCGATTGCCGAACTCGTCGCGGCGCCGGCCGGCAAGCGCCCGTACCGCGTGTTCGTCGACCCGTCGCAGGACGGCGCCGAGGAAGTGTTCCGCGTCGGCGATCGCATCCGCCGCGAGATGTTCAGGAACATCGGCCTCGGCGACCTGCTCGCGCCGCGCATCGACGGCTGATCCTTCGCGCGCCGGGCCGGCCGGCGCGCGTCAATCCCGCTCGCAGAACCGGAGAATCGCGTCCGCGACCGCCGCCGCGGATTCGCGCTGCGGGAAGTGCCCGATTCCGTCGAGCACCTGCCGCTCGTAGCGCCCGGCGAAGAACCGCTCCCGCCCGGCCGAGCTGTCGGGATGGTTGCAGGTGTCCGCGCCGCCATGCAGCACGAGCGTCGGCACCGCCAGCACGGGCGCCGGGTTCAGCCGCGCGTCGTCGTCGGCATAGGCCGGCACGCCCGGCGCGAAGCCCCAGCGCTGCCGGTACGAATGCAGCACGACGTCGATCCAGTCGGGCCCGTCGAACGCAACGGCCGCCGCGTCGAAATCGCTGTCGCGATACCAGCCCGGCGGCGACCACGTATCCCACATCAGGCGCGCGAACGCGCGGCGGTCGTCGCGCAGCGCCTGCTCGCCGCGCGGCGTCGCCATGAACCAGTGATACCAGTAGTTGCGCGCCTGCTGCAGCGACAGCGGCTGGGCGGGATCGTTGGTGCCGTACCCGACCGACAGCATCACGAGCTGTGACGCGACACCGTCGTGCAACCCGCACGCGTTCGCGGCCGCGCGGGCGCCCCAGTCGTGCCCGACCAGCACGGGCCGCTCGATACCGAGCACGTCGACGAATTCGAGCAGGTCGCGCCCGAGCGCCGCGAGCTGGCCGCTGCGCGGCACCGATGCGTCGCGAAAGCGCGTCGGCGCGAAGCCGCGCAACGCGGGCGCGAGCACGCGGTAGCCGCGTGCGGCCAGCGCCGCGGCCACCGCCGCCCAGCCGACCGGGCTGTCCGGCCAGCCGTGCAGCAGCACGGCCACGCGCTCGCCGCGCGGGTTCCATTCGAGATAGGCAACGTCGAGCGACGCGGTCGTCGCATGCGTATAGGTCGTCATCGTGTACTCCATACAGTCGGCTTGAACATACGATGGTAGGTCGGCCTTTCATCACGATTCGCGGAGTATCATGATTCACTCTTCGAATATCGCGTTGAATCGATCCATGGAACCGCCGACCGATCCCGCGTCGACCGCGCTCGACATCGCGCTGCTGCGCACCTTTCTCGAAGTCGTCGACAGCCGCGGGTTCGCGCCGGCCGCGGAACGCCTCGCGCTGACGCCGTCCGCCGTCAGCGGCCACATTAAGCGGCTCGAACAGACGGCCGGCACCGTGCTGCTGGCGCGCACGACCCGCCGGATCGCGCTGACGCCGGCCGGCGACACGCTGTACGCGTACGCGCGCAACATCGTCGACATGGAGCGCGAGGTGCGCGCCCGGCTGCGCGGCGCGCCGGCGCACGGGCCGCTGCGGATCGGCGCGTCGGAGGATTTCGCGGGCACGTGGCTGCCGCAGGTGCTGCGCACGTTCCGCGACAGCCATCCGCGCACGTCGATCGAACTGAAGGTCGGTATCACCGCGTCGCTGCTGCGGGAGCAATCGCTGGGCCGGCTCGACGTCGTGTTCGGCAAGCAGTGCCGACAGGTCGACACGCCGGGCGAACTGCTGTGGGAGGAGCCGCTCGTGTGGGCCTTCGCGGCCGATACGGTGCTCGACGCCGAGGAACGCGTGCCGCTCGCGCTGTTTCCGGAACCGTGCGTGTATCGGGAAGCCGCGGTGTCCGCGCTCGCGGCGGCGCTGCGGCCGTTTCGCGTGCTGTTCGAAAGCGCGAGCATGGCGGGCTGCATGTCGGCCGCGCTCGCCGGCTTCGCGGTCACGGCGCTCGCGCGCAGCCAGTTGCGCGACGGCCTGCGCGCGTGCGGGCCGCACGACGGCCTGCCGGCGCTGCCGGCCGCCCGCTTTTACGCATTCGCGTCGAAACGCGCCGGCGTCGGCGCCGCACTGATCGACGCGGTGCGGGCCACCGGGCGCACGCGGCAGTTCGCCGACTGAGCACGCGCGGCGCGCTCGCCGCACGGGCCGCCGTCTCGCGCCGGCGCCGATCGAGCGGCGTCACGAGTCGGTGATCGGCGGACGGCCGCGGATACCGGCACGATGCCGCTTTCAGTCGCCGCTGCCGCTCGCGTCCGCGTCGTTCAATGCGTCCGCCATCAACGCGCCGAACCACTCGATGAACGCGTTGAGCCGCCTCGAGCGATGCCGGCGGTGCGGATACACGGCCGACACGTCCATCGGCGCGGCGCGGTGGCCGGGCATCACGTCGACGAGTGCGCCGCTTGCCAGCAAATGCTCGACGTCGAAGCGCGGAATCTGGATCAGCCCCATTCCCGCGACGCAGCTGGCGATGTAGGTTTCGGCGTTGTTGACGATCACGCGGCTCGGCAGCGTCAGCATGTGCCGCTGCCCGTCCGCGCAATATTCCCAGCCGAGTTCGCGCCCCGTCGTCGGCGACGCATAGCCGATCGCCCAGTGCCCGTGCGCGAGCGCATCCGGATGCTCGGGCACACCGCATTCGCGCAGGTAGTCGGGGCTCGCGCAGTTGATCAGCGTGAACTGCCCGAGCGGCCGCACGACGAGGCTGCTGTCCGCGAGCCGCCCGACGCGGATCGCGCAATCGACGCCTTCCTGCACGAGGTCGATCGCGCGGTCGGTGGAGCCCAGCGACAGTTGCAGCTTCGGGTGGCGGCGAAACAGCGACGGCAGCGCGGGCGCCACGACGCGGCGCGCGATCCGGCTCGGCACGTCGACGTTCAGCCGCCCGACCACGTCGCGGTCGCGGCGCCGGAACAGGCGGTCGAGTTCGTCGGCCTCCGCGAGCAGCCGCCGGCCGCGTTCGAGCAGCAGCGCGCCGTCGGCGGTCAGTTGAACCTGGCGCGTCGTGCGATGCAGCAGCCGCGTGCCGAGCGCCGTCTCGAGCTGCTGGACGGCCGCCGACACGGTCGCGCGCGGCACGTCGAGCGCATGCGCGGCCTTGATGAAGCTGCCCATCTCGGCCACCTGCAGAAAGATCCTGACCTGATCCAGCTTGTCCATCGGCGGGAAACCCGGGTTCGAACGACGGTCGGCGCCGGCCGCCACGCAGCGCGGCCGGCTTCGGCGACAAGAGAAAACGGGCGCGCGGCCTCGTGGCTGCGCGCCCGTCCATTGTCCACGCAAACGCGCCAGTGCGGGGCGCCGCGCGGCCGCAAGCGGCCCGGTTACTTGGTCGTGTAGCCGCCGTTGATCAGGATCGTCTGGCCCGTGATCCACCAGCCGTCGGTCACGAGATGGCGGATGAACGGCACGACGTCCTCGATGTCGGTGAGCCCCGTCTTGCTGAACGGCGACAGCGCGGCGGCCGTCTTGTGATACGCGACCGCATCGGCGCCTTCGGCCGGATAGAAGAACGGCGTGTCCATCGGGCCCGGCCCGACGGCCGTCACCGAGATCCCGCGTGCGCCGTACTCCTTCGACGCCGCGCGCGTGAAATGCTCGACTGGCGCCTTCGACCCTTCGTACGCCGCGTAGAACGGCGTGAACGCGCCGAGCAGCGACGTCACGAGCGTGACGAGCTTGCCGTGATCCTCGAGATGCCGCCCGGCTTCCTTGATGAAGAAGAACGCCGACTTGCTGTTGACCGCGAACATCTCGTCGTACTCGGCCTCGCTGATCTCCGTGAACGGCTTCTTCAGCACCTTGCCGACCGTGTTGATCGCGATGTCGATCTTGCCGAAGCGCTGCTTCGCGTCGTCGAACAGCTTCTCGACCGCGGCGGCCGTCGTCAGGTCCGCCTGGAACGTGGCGGCTTGCGCACCGGCCGCGCGCACCGCGGCGGCCGTCTCCTCGGCCTGCGCCTGCGACGCCGCGCTGTTGTAGTGAATCGCCACCGCCTTCGCGCCGTGGCCCGCCAGGTCCCGGGCGATCAGGCCGCCGAGATTCTTTGCGCCGCCTGCGATCAGGACGACCTTGTCTGCGAGCGTATGAGTTGCCACGGTTGACTCCTTTTTTCGTTGAACGAAGCTAGGAGTGTAGGCATACGCGCCCCGCCGATCAGCCGGTAGACGCTGGATGGATTATCCAGAAAACCGATCCAATCGAAGCTGCGCAAGGTGATCTGCCGCACCGACGGCGGCGCCGGATTCTGCGACCGATTGCGGCGCGGCCGCCGGCCGGCTCAGCGCGCGTACAGCGCCGCGTCGATCTTGCCGAGCAGCCACTGCATGCCGGCCAGATGCTGCTGGTCGTGGCTGCACAGGTAGTGGACGAGCCCGCGCACGGTCAGCGAACCGTAGCCGTCGAACTCGCCGGTACGCTCGAACTGTTCGGGCGTGACGCGCGACAGCAGCGCCAACGTCTCGCGCCGCGCGTCGCGAATCGCCGCGAGCACGTCGGACCCATACGCGTCGTCGTAGCGCCGTTCGATCGCGAGCGCGTCGCCATCGATCGACACGAGCAGCGGGTGATCTTCGTCGAGCATGCGACGCAGCCGCACGTGATAGCCGTCGATCTCGATGTCGCGCACGTGGCAGAGCTGCCCGAGCGGCGAGAAATGCTCGCTCGGCATGCCGGCCCAGTCGTCGGGTGTCCAGCGCGCATAGCCGTCGGGCACGGCCGCGAAATGCGCTTCGAGCTGACGGGGAAAATCGGCGAGTGCGTCGAGCGTCGTCGGATTCATGCGGGGCCCTCCCTGTCGGATGAAGGCGAGCGGCAACCCCGGCACGGGCCGGCCGCCGCCGTTGCGTCACTTCACGCTGAAGCCGTACGCGCCCTGCGTGCGATGCCCGTCGGTCGCGACGGCCACCCACTTCACCGCGTACGCGCCCGTGCCGAGCGCCGCGAGCGGCACCGTCATCCGCTTGCGGTTCGACGCGTCGATGCGCGCGCGGTCGTTCGACACCGTCTTGCCATCGCCGTCGACGACGACGATCGAGCTGAATGCGGGCTCCAGCGGCTCGGTGAAGTCGATCGTGACGGCGGCCGGTGCGGTGGCCAGCGCGGCGCCCGCCGCCGGGTCGCTCTTCGCGAGATGCGCGTGCGCGAACGCGGCCGACGAAACGGTCGCGGCGACGATGACGGCGGCCGCATGGCGGCCGAACGGGAATGAATCGAAACGCATGGACTGTCCGTGAACAATGAACGGGCGCCGCGCGCGGCGCAGTTCCGGCAGCTTACCAGCGCAGGCGCGTTCATGCCGTCCCTGCGCCGGCGCTTGATAGAATGCGCGCGCTATGGATCTCGAAAGCATTCTCTACACCCAGGGCTTCGGCTCGCGCCGCCAGTGCCGCGGCCTGATCGAAGCGGGCCGCGTCGCCGTCGCGGGCGCCGTCGCGCCCTACCCGGACGCCCCCTTCGATACCGACGGCCTCGTGTTCACGGTCGACGATACGGCCTGGCCGTTCCACGCACGCGCGTATCTCGCGCTCAACAAGCCGGCCGGCTACGAATGCTCGCGCGATCCGCAGCACCATGCGAGCGTGTTCAGCCTGTTGCCCGCGCCGCTCGTCGCGCGCGGCGTGCAGTGCGTCGGCCGGCTCGACCAGGACACGACCGGCCTGTTGCTGCTGTCCGACGACGGCCAGTTCGTGCACGCGTACACGTCGCCGAAGCGCAAGGTGCCGAAGACGTACGTCGCGACCGTGCGCCACCCGCTCGACGATGCGCAACTGCACGCGCTGCGCACCGGCGTGCAGCTGCATGGCGAGCCGAAGCCGATCGCGGCCGTCGCCGCCGACGCCCGCGCCCCGCACACGCTCGCGCTGACGGTGCTCGAAGGCAAGTACCACCAGGTCAAGCGGATGGTCGCGGCGGCGAGCAACCGCGTCGAATTGCTGCACCGCGAAAGCATCGGCGGGTTCACGCTGCCGGCCGATCTCGCGCCGGGCGCATGGCGGTGGCTCGACGAAGCCGACCTTTCCATGCTGCGCAATCCCGTCCAAACCCTGTAAGGGAAAATCCGCACGACCGTTCGGTGTCTCGCGGCCTCTCGGCCGCAGGTTCCCCCGCTATACTGAAATCACAAGCTGCAAGAGCGGCGATGCAGGGGGAGACATCATGAACATCAACCATTCTTTCGAACTGTCGTCGGTGATGATCGCGTTCGCGGTCATCGGCGTCATCGTGATCGGCGGCCTGCTGGCCGCGATGCATCTGAAGCACAAATATCATCCGAATCTGATCGGCGCGCTGATCGGTGCACTGCTGTGCTTCCTGCTGATCGAGGCGTTACCGGCGCTCACCTGACGTACCGCCCGGCGCGAGCGTTTGAAGGAAATCGTCTACGGTCGGATAGCGCAACGTCACGCACAATTCGGCCTTGAGCCGTGCGTTGGACAGGCGCCGCGACTCGCGCATGAACGACAGCAGCGTCGGCTCGAGCACGCGCTCCGCGTCCGCGCGGCTGACGCGCGGCGGCTTCGGCAGGCCGAGCACCTGCGCGACCCGGTCGAAATACTCTCCCATCCGCAGTTCGGTATCGTCCGATGCGTGCACGGCGCGCGCCGGCTTGCCGCGCTCGGCCGCACGGCGCAGGATCGCCGCGAGATCGTCCGCGTGGATGTGGTTCGTGTACACGTCGTCGGCCGGCTCAAGCGCCGGCGTGCCGCGCTCGAGCCGCGCGACCGGCAGGCGATTCGCCGCATAGATGCCGGGAATGCGCACGATGCGCGCGGACAGCACGCCGCGCACCGTCGCCGCACGCAGTTGGCGCTCGGCCGACACGCGCCTGAACGCACGCGGGTTAGCGGGGCGCAGCGGGTGCGTTTCGTCGATGCGCGCGCCGCCGCAGTCGCCGTAGACGCCCGTCGTGCTGGCGTAGACCAGCGTCGGCGCGCGAAGCCCCTCGGGTACAATACGCGCTGCCCGAACGGGCGCGCCGGCCTGTCGCGCCGCGCTGCGCAGCGTTCGGAGCCGGCCGACCGCCGGTGCCGGCGGTACCGCCGGCCGACGCGCGGGCATGGACGTTGCGGCGATCAGCGCACGCGTGCGCCGGTCGTCGCGGCCGTCGGATGGCGGCGGCGCGAGATGCAGGATCGTGCGGGCAAGGCCCGCGAGGCGGCCGAGCGTCGCCCGGCGATCGAGGTCGCCGACGATCGGTGTCGCGCCCGCGGCGCGCAGTTCGCTGCGGCGAGCCGGGTGGCTCGTCAGCGCGAGGATGCGCAGGTCGGGGCGCGCGTCACGCCATTGCGCGACGCAGCGCATGCCGACGTCGCCGCAGCCGACGATCAGTACGCGCGGCCGGCGCAGGATTCGTGTCGCGATCATGTTGGTTGCGAGATCAGTAGCCGCCGTTGCGCGACGCGCAACGGTTTTGCATTGTAGCTGCCGTGCGCGACATGCACGGTCCCCCCATTTTGTTCTAGTTTGGTTCTATGGCATTCAACGTCACTCTCAAGCAAAGCGGCCGGCAATTCCAGGTCGAGTCGGACGAAACCGTGCTGGCGGCCGCGCTGCGCCAGAACGTCCATCTGCCGTACGGCTGCAAGAACGGCGCGTGCGGCTCCTGCAAGGGCCAGATCGTGTCGGGCCAGATCGAACAGGGCCCGCACGCCGCGTCGGCGCTGTCCAACGACGAACGCACGCGCGGCCTCGCGCTGCTGTGCTGCTCGAAGGCGCAATGCGATCTCGAGATCGACGTGCGGGAAATCGCCGGCGTCGACGGCGTGCAGGTGAAGAAGCTGCCGTGCCGGATCGCCGCGCTCGAACGCAAGGCGGACGACGTGATGGTCGTGAAGCTGCAGTTGCCGGCCAACGAACGCCTGCAGTACCTCGCGGGCCAGTACGTCGAATTCATCCTGAAGGACGGCTCGCGCCGTAGCTACTCGATGGCGAACGCGCCGCACGAGGAAGGCCCGATCGAGCTGCACATCCGCCACATGCCGGGCGGCAAGTTCACCGACCACGTGTTCGGCGCGATGAAGGAGCGCGACATCCTGCGCTTCGAAGGCCCGCTCGGCACGTTCTTCCTGCGCGAGGATTCCGACAAGCCGATCGTGCTGCTCGCGTCGGGCACCGGCTTCGCGCCGATCAAGGCGATCATCGAGCACGTGAAGCACTCGGGCATCACGCGTCCGATGACGCTCTACTGGGGCGCGCGCCGCAAGAAGGACATCTATCTCGCCGAACTCGCCGAGCAATGGGCGCGCGAGATCCCGAACTTCAAGTACGTGCCGGTGCTCTCCGAGCCGGACGACGCCGACCGGTGGACGGGCCGCACGGGCTTCGTCCATCGCGCGGTGATCGAGGACCTGCCCGATCTGTCCGGCCACCAGGTCTATGCGTGCGGCGCACCGGTGATGGTCGAATCCGCGCAGCGCGACTTCACGCAGCACCATGCGCTGCCGGCCGACGAGTTCTACGCGGACTCGTTCACGAGCGCCGCCGACCTCGCGCATCCGGTCTGAGCGCCGGGCGCGCCCGCGCCCCGCTGCGCGCCGCCGTGTCACATCCGTGGCATCGCGGCGGTTTACAGTGGGGCGCGGGATGCCTTATGCTTGCGCACATGAACCGCTTCCTGTCCGCTCTCCGACGTCGCCGCTCGCCGCTCCGCCCGGATGCCGCCGGCTCGTCACGGACTCGCGCGTAACCCTCCTCCGCTTCACCGGTTACGCACAAGCTGTTCGACCCACCAGCCACGGCCTTCCGTGGCTTTTTTATTGCCCGTTTCCCTTTCAACGCCCGCTGGAGTCTGCTGCCATGCCCCTGAACGATTATCCGATCGACTCGCTGATGTACATCACGAACCGCCCCGACATCGTGTTTACGCACGGCAAGGGTTCGTGGCTCTACGATCACACGGGCAAGCGCTATCTGGACTTCATCCAGGGCTGGGCCGTCAACAGCCTCGGCCACTGCAACGACGGCATCGTCGAAGCGCTGAAGACGCAGGCCGACAAGCTGCTGAATCCGTCGCCGGCGTTCTACAACGAGCCGATGGCGAAGCTCGCGGGCCTGCTCACGCAGCACAGCGTGTTCGACAAGGTGTTCTTCACGAACAGCGGCGCCGAGGCGAACGAAGGCGCGATCAAGCTCGCGCGCAAGTGGGGCCGCAAGTTCAGGAACGGCGCGTACGAGATCATCACGTTCGACCACAGCTTCCACGGCCGCACGCTCGCGACGATGTCGGCCAGCGGCAAGCCGGGCTGGGACACGATCTACGCGCCGCAGGTGCCGGGCTTCCCGAAGGCCGAGCTGAACAACATCGAGTCGGTCGAGAAGCTGATCACCGACAAGACCGTCGCCGTGATGCTCGAGCCGATCCAGGGCGAAGGCGGCGTGATCCCGGCCACGCGTGAATTCATGCAGGCGCTGCGCGCGCTGACGAAGCAGCACAACCTGCTGCTGATCGTCGACGAAGTGCAGAGCGGTTGCGGCCGCGCGGGCACGCTGTTCGCGTACGAGCTGTCCGGCATCGAGCCGGACGTGATGACGCTCGCGAAGGGCATCGGTGGCGGCGCACCGCTCGGCGCGCTGCTGTCGAAGGCCGACGTCGCGGTGTTCGAGGCCGGCGACCAGGGCGGCACGTACAACGGCAACCCGCTGATGACGGCGGTCGGCTATTCGGTGATCTCGCAGCTCGTCGCACCCGGCTTCCTCGAAGGGGTGCGTGCGCGCAGCGAGTATCTGAAGCGCAAGCTGCTCGAGCTGTCGGAGGAACGCGGCTTCGAGGGCGAACGCGGCGAAGGCCTGCTGCGCGCGCTGCTGCTCGGCAAGGACATCGGCCCGCAGATCGTCGAGAAGGCGCGCGACATGCAGCCGGACGGCCTGCTGCTGAACGCCGCCCGGCCAAACCTGCTGCGCTTCATGCCCGCGCTGAACGTGACGACCGAGGAAATCGACCAGATGATGGCGATGCTGCGGTCGATCCTCGACACGCTGTAAGGAGACCGCCGCGATGGATGCCGCCGCCGATGCTGTCGCGATCCGCCCGTTCGAACGCGCCGACACCGATGCCGTGCTCGCGGTATGGCGCGACGCGTTCCCGCAGTACGACGAGGCCGGTGCGCCGCCGCACCGCGATCCGCTGCGATCGATCGAGCTGAAGCTCGCGACGCAGCCGGAACTGTTCTTCGTCGCGATCAGCGGCGCGCGCGTCGTCGGCACGCTGATGGCCGGTTTCGACGGACATCGCGGCTGGCTCTACTCGTTCGGCGTCGCGAACGACGCGCGCCGGCTCGGCGTCGGCCGCGCGCTGATCGCGCATGCGGAACGCGCGCTCGCCGCGCGCGGCTGCATGAAGATCAACCTGCAGGTGCTGCCCGGCAACGACGATGCATGCCGCTTCTACGCGGCGCTCGGCTATCGCGTCGAGGAACGCATCTCGTTCGGCAAGACGCTGCCGGTCGCGTAAAACCGCCGCCGGCCGCCGCGCGGCTCAGCGCGTGATGGGCCCCGCGCCCGGCAGCGGATTGCCGAGCGCATCGGTCGGCACGGCCTGCTGCTCGAACGCCGCGAAATACGCGGCCCACTGCGTGTCGCTCACGCGCACGAGCAGCGCGCCGTCCTGCCACACGTCGTTGTGGTCGTTGTGGTCGTCGCCCGCGCGATGCAGGTAGTTCGGGCCCGTCGAGCCCTGGTTCATGTGCGCGTCGTGGATCCCGTTGCCTTGCGCATAGGTGCGGCCGAACACGACGACGTCGAGCCCCTGCGACTGCGCGGCGTTCACGAGCCGCAGCAGCGACGGGATCGGCTCCGGATGCTCGGTGCCGTCCATCACCGCACTCGCGCGCCACGCGCCCGTGTCGTTCAGGATGTCGCTGCGCAGGTAGTCGAGCGCGGGCAACGCCGTGTGCCCGGTCAGGTCCGTGTAGCCTTCGGCCGCGGCGACGAGCGTCTGCGTGAGCGGATGATGGAAATCGTAGACGAGCTTGTAGTTCAGCAGGTCGTCCGCGTCGTTGGTACCGACGTTGATCGCGACGTCCCAGTCGCCTGCCGGCAGCGCCAGCGTCAGGTGAACGTGATACTGGATCTCGCTGCCGTGCGGCGAACCCTTCAGCTTCGCGACCGACTTCACCTTCGCCTTCACGAAACCGTAGTCCAGACTCATGCGCGTTCTCCGTGTGCCGATGGGTAATCGATGCTACGCGGCCCGTGTGTCGGGTTGCGGGCTGCGGGCTGCGGGCTGCGGGCAGTCGGCGCGCCAGCCGCATGCACGATCCAATAGTCGAATGGAGTCGCCTGCGCGCGCGGAGTTCGACGCGAATCGCCCCATACGAAAAAAAGCCGTCACGGTTTCCCGTAACGGCTTTCGACAGCCCGGGTGCGACGCGCGCAACCGGACTCGTTCGTTCGATCGCTTACTCGCCCAGATACGCGGCGCGCACCTTCGGATCGTCGAGCATCTGCTTCGCGTCGCCTTCCATCGTGACCGTGCCCGAATCCATCACGTAGCCGCGGTCGGCTGCCTGCAGCGCGAGGCGTGCGTTCTGCTCGACCAGCAGCACCGTGATGCCTTCCTTCGAGATCTCGCGCACCACTTCGAAGATCTTCTCGACCATGATCGGCGACAGGCCCATCGACGGCTCGTCGAGCAGCAGCAGCTTCGGCTTGCTCAGAATCGCGCGCGACATCGCCAGCATCTGCTGCTCGCCGCCCGACAGCGTGCCCGCGAGCTGCGTCGCCCGTTCCTTCAGGCGCGGGAAGAAGCCGAACATCCGGTCGACGTCCTTCTTGATCTGGTCGTTGTCGTTGCGCAGGTACGCGCCCATCTGCATGTTCTCGATGATCGACATCCGCGCGAAGATCCCGCGGCCTTCCGGCACCATCGCGAGGCCGCGCTTGAGCAGCTCGTGCGACGGCACGCCCTTGATCGACTTGCCGTCGTATTCGATGTCGCCGGCCGAATACGGCTTCAGGCCGGTGATCGCTTTCATCGTCGTGGTCTTGCCGGCGCCGTTCGCGCCGATCAGCGTCACGAGCTCGCCCTGGCGGACTTCCATGTCAACGCCCTTGACGGCCTGGATGCCGCCGTAGTTGACCTGCAAGCCCTTGATTTTCAACATTGCCGCTGCCATCAGTGCACCCCTGCGCCGAGATATGCCTCAATCACCTTCGGATTCTTCTGCACGTCCTGCGGCAGACCCTCGGCGATCACCTTGCCGTAATCGAGCACCGTCATCCGGTTGCACAGCCCCATCACGAGCTTCACGTCGTGCTCGATCAGCAGGATCGTGCGGCCGTCCGAGCGGATCTTGTCGAGCAGGCGCGTGAGTTCGACCTTCTCGGTCGCGTTCATCCCGGCTGCCGGCTCGTCGAGCGCGAGCAGCTTCGGGTCGGTCGCCAATGCACGGGCGATTTCCAGCCGGCGCTGGTGACCGTACGACAGGTTGCGCGACGTGTAGTCGGCGTACTGCAGCACGCCGACGTAGTCGAGCAACTCGATCGCGCGTTCCTTGATCTCGCGCTCTTCCTGGCGTTCGGCCGGCGTCTGGAACACCGCGCCGAGCAGCCCGTGCTTGGTGCGCACGTGACGGCCCACCATCACGTTCTCGAGCGCCGTCATCCCGCCGAACAGGCGGATATTCTGGAACGTACGCGCGATGCCGGCCTTGGCCACCTGGTGCACGGCCGTCGGCGTGTAGTTCGTGCCGTCCAGCTTGAAGTCGCCGGAGTCCGGCGTGTAAAGGCCCGTGATCACGTTGAAGAACGTGGTCTTGCCGGCGCCGTTCGGGCCGATCAGCCCGTAGATCTCGCCTTCCTTGATCTGCAGGCCGACGTCGGACAGCGCCTGCAGCCCGCCGAAGCGCTTGTTCACGCCCGAGACGGACAGTCGGATTTGCTTGTCGCTCATGTGTTTATCCCCTTGTCCGTAGGTTACGCGCGCACCGGCTTCTTGCTGTTGCGCTTCGCCAGTTTCGCGATCTTGTCCTCATGCTTCGGCGCGGGCCACAGGCCTTCCGAGCGATACAGCATGATGATCACCATCGCGAGGCCGTACAGCGCCTGACGGATCACTTCCGTATCGACGATGTCATGACCGAACAGCGCGTGCTGCAGCGGGCTCATCGTCGAGCGCAGGAATTCGGGGAAGATCGCGAGCAGCACCGCGCCCAGGATCACGCCCGGGATGTGGCCCATGCCGCCGAGCACCACGCAGGCGAGCACGACGATCGATTCCCAGAACGTGAACGACTCGGGCGACACGAAGCCCTGGAACGCGCCGAACATCGAGCCCGACAGGCCGCCGAACGACGCGCCCATCGCGAACGCGAGCAGCTTCACGTTACGGGTGTTGATGCCCATCGCCTTCGCGGCGATCTCGTCTTCGCGGATCGCGGCCCACGCGCGGCCGATACGCGAGTGCTGCAGACGCGTACACACCCAGATCACCAGCAGCGAGCAGAGCACGAACAGGTAGTAGTACATGTACACCGACGGCAGCTGGAAGCCGAACAGCGTATGCGTCTGCGACAGGTTGAAGCCGCCGACGTGCACCGGATCGATGCCCGTGATCCCCTTCGGGCCGTTGGTGATGTTCACCGGACGGTCGAGGTTGTTCATGAAGATCCGGACGATTTCACCGAAGCCGAGCGTGACGATCGCCAGGTAGTCGCCGCGCAGGCGCAGCGTCGGCGCGCCGAGCAGGATCCCGAAGGTCGCCGCGAGCGCCATCGCGATCGGCACGATCAGCAGGAACGGCACGTGCAGCCCGTTCGGCGCGAGCGCCGCGATCCACTCGAACTGCGAGGTCAGGTGCGGCGAGCTCAGGAGCGCCGCCGTGTACGCGCCCACCGCGTAGAACGCGATGTAGCCGAGGTCGAGCAGGCCGGCGAAGCCGACCACCACGTTCAGGCCCAGCGCGAGCATCACGTACAGCATCGCGAAGTCGAGCACGCGGACCCAGTAGTTGCCGCCGGCCGAGCCGATCACGATCGGCGCGGCGATCACGAGGACCGCAGTGAGGAGGCCGATGACGACGGTCTTGGCGGTGTTGCGCTCTTCGACGAGCGACGTCGACGATTCGATCGGTTGAATGGATGTCATGTTGTTTGCTCCCCTTCCGTTACGCGCGGTCCGCGACCCGTTCGCCCAGCAGGCCGGACGGACGGAACACCAGCACGATGATCAGCACGACGAAGGCGAACACGTCCTGGTAGTTACTGCCGAATACGCCGCCCGTGAGGTTGCCGATGTAGCCGGCCCCGAGCTGCTCGATCAGGCCGAGCAGCACGCCGCCGACCATCGCGCCGCCGAGGTTGCCGATCCCGCCGAGCACCGCGGCCGTGAACGCCTTCATGCCGGGGATGAAGCCCATGTAGAAGTGCACGTTGCCGTATTCGGACGCGATCATCACGCCGGCCAGCGCGGCGAGCGCGGAGCCGATCATGAACGTCGCGGAGATCACGAAGTTCGGGTTCACGCCCATCAGGCTCGCCGTATTCGGGCTTTCGGCGATCGCGCGCATCGCGCGGCCGAGCTTGGTCTTGTGCACGAGCAGCAGCAGGCCGCCCATCACGAGGAACGCGACCGCGATGATCACGATTTCGGTGACCGAGATCACGGCGCCGGGCGTCGTGTCGGTGGCCTTGATCACGTTGATCGGGTCGGTCGGCAGCAATTGCGGGAACGGCAGCGGGTTGCGCGACCAGATGATCATCGCAGCCGTCTGCAGCAGGATCGACACGCCGATCGCGGTGATCAGCGGCGCGAGGCGCGGCGCGCGGCGCAGCGGCCGGTACGCGACGCGCTCGATCGTGAAGCCGACGAACGCACAGACGACCGCGGCGATGCCCAGGCCGATCGTCAGCGTCGCGACGTTGCCCAGTCCGGGAAAGTGGTTCTGCAGCACGGTGATGGCCGACAGCGCGACCATCGCGCCGATCATCAGCACGTCGCCGTGCGCGAAGTTGATGATGCCGAGAATGCCGTACACCATCGTGTATCCCAACGCGATGATGGCGTACACACTGCCGAGCACCAGCCCGTTGAGAACCTGCTGGACGAAAATATCCATTTAAAGCTCCTTGGCCCATGCTGCCGGAGGACGTTGCGCCCCGCGGGTAAGCGAGGAATCGCGCCTTCTCGGCGACACTGCGGGTACTAGTCGATACCGGTAAGGGTGGATCGTCCCGGCGCGCGCCGCCCGGCCTGTACGGCCGGACCTGCCGCCGGAGCGGATACAAAAACGGCACCGCACTGTTCCGGTGCCGTCATGAGTCCCGTCGCTAAATCGTCACGACATCGAGGACGGTGTTCGTGGCCTCCTTGAAGTCGTGGGGCAGCATGCCGAGACGGCCGTCGTCCGGTTTCCCGGCATCCGTGCCTTGGCCCGTCCGGTGCCATGCAAGCATCGCGCCAGGACGGATCGGATTCCGCGCCGCGTCGCCCGACAAGGCGTTGCGACGGCCGCGCCCGACGTTCGTCAGGACTGCATCGGAATCCATCGTACGAACCAGACGGCGCGCCACGACACGGTCGGTCGCGGCGGCGCGCTGTTTCGTCGAATCGAATTGAAGGGGGAACAGAGGCGTCGGCACGCTGCCGGCAACGCCGCGATCGTCCGGCTTCCGTCGACCGGCGGCTTGCCGCGATGCAGCCGGCATGCCCGCTGCCGGACCGGTCGCCGGTCCAAGCGCGTTGATGTCCTCGATCGTCAAACGTGCCCCGTTTTCCTTGTCCCTGCCCTGTTGCACGATACGGCGCGCCGATGGCGCCGCCCGTCCGGTTCCGGCGGCGCGCACGCCGCTGGCCGATGGTGCCGCGAACCCCGCAGCCTTCCTGCCCGCCCCGTCGTCGCTCTTTTTGCTGCACCCGGCAAGCATTGCAACCGGTGCGGCGACGGACACGGCGTAAGCCAACTTCACATGCATTGAATGGTCTCCCGCGCCTTGCCAAAACCCGTTTCAAAGCCATTCCGGCTTGAAAACGGGCGCATTGTAACTCCATTTATAGGCCGCCAATATTCCTGATTCGATGGGGTTTTCCTGCATTGCAACCAATTTTGAGACACGATTGCGCGCGCCGGGAGCAACCGGGTTGCACCATCGCTGGGAATAATGGTTGCGATATGAATTTCGAGGCACAAAAAAAGCGCGCCGGGAAGGCGCGCTTCGGTGTTCCGCGGGGTGCGATGCGGCAATCAGGCGGCGGGCGGCAGGTTCAACCCGCGCGGCAGCGGAAACGACACGTTTTCCTCGATGCCGTCGAGTGCGCGGACGTTGCGCACGCCGAGTTCGCGCAGCCGCGCGATCACGGCCTGGGCGAGCACCTCGGGCGCCGACGCGCCGGCCGTCACGCCGATGCGGCGCTTGCCGGCGACCCACGCCGGATCGATCTGGTCCGGTGCATCGACCATGTACGCGGCCACGCCGCGCTTTTCGGCCACTTCGCGCAGCCGGCTCGAGTTCGAGCTGTTCGGGCTGCCGACCACGATCACGACATCGCATTGCGGCGCCATGAACTTCACCGCGTCCTGGCGGTTCTGCGTCGCGTAGCAGATGTCCTGCTTCTTCGGCTCGCGGATCTTCGGATATTTCGCCTTCAGCGCGCCGATGATCTCGGCCGCGTCGTCGACGGACAGCGTCGTCTGCGTGACGAGCGCGATGCGTTCGGGATCGGCGAGCTCGAGCTTCTGTACGTCCTCGACGCTTTCGACGAGGTGCATGCCGCGCTCGACCTGGCCCATCGTGCCTTCGACTTCCGGATGGCCCTTGTGCCCGATCATGACGATGTCGACGCCATCCTGGCGCATCTTCGCCACTTCGACGTGCACCTTCGTGACGAGCGGGCAGGTTGCGTCGTAAATGCGCAGGCCGCGCACGTCGGCCTCGTCGCGCACGGCTTTCGACACACCGTGCGCACTGAAGATCACGGTATTGCCGGCCGGCACTTCCTCGAGCTCCTCGACGAAGATCGCGCCCTTCTTCTTCAGATCCTCGACCACGTACTTGTTGTGGACGATTTCGTGACGCACGTAGATCGGCGCGCCGTGCATCGCGATGGCGCGCTCGACGATCTCGATCGCGCGGTCGACGCCCGCGCAGAAACCGCGCGGCTGGGCCAGCAGGATTTCGGCGTCGGCGGCGACGGTCTGCCCGGACAGCGTATCGGTGGTACTCATGATTACAGGATTCCGATGATTTTCACTTCGAACGTGAGCGCCTGGCCCGCGAGCGGATGATTGAAGTCGAACAGCGCGGAGGTCTCGCCGACTTCCTTCAGCACCCCCGCGTAGCGACCGCCATCCGGTGCGTTGAACTCGATGAGTTCGCCCGGCGTGAAGTCGTCGCCGACCATCCCGTTCTCGCGCAGCGTCGACAGCGTCACGCGCTGGAGCATGTCGGGATTGCGGGGACCGAACCCCTGCTCGGGCGCTAGCTGAAAAGTCGAGTGGTCGCCGACCCGGAGCCCGAGCAGAATCTGTTCCAGCGACGGCGCCAGTTGCCCCGCGCCCAGCAACAGCGTGGCCGGCTTGTCCGAGAAGGTGTTGACGATGTCGGCGCCGTCGGCCAGTGCGAGCCGGTAATGCAACGTGACGTGGGAACCGGGCTTCACTTCGGATAGATCGATGAGGCTCATGAATTACTCGTTCGGTCGGCGCCCGCTACGGCCGAATGGCCCGGCGCAAAGCCAATATTGTAAGTCACCTGAGCGTGCAAGGCGGAAAGTGCGACGACGTCGCGCATGCCGCCCGCCGCCAATGGAGTTCAGACCATGCCGTCACCCTGCCTCATCCTGCCGTCGGCCGAATGCCGCGACACCGCCGACGCGCCGGCCGATTCGCCGGCCCGCGTCATCCCGATCAACCGGCGCAAGCGCCGCCCGGCCGACTGGCGGCCCGAGCGGCCGCGCGAACGACTGCTGGAGCGCGGGCCGGCCGCGCTGACCGACGACGAGCTGATCGCGCTGCTGCTCGGCACCGGCAAGCCCGGTCACGACGTCTTCGTCATCGCCCGCGAACTGATCGATCAATACAAGTCGCTGCGCGGATTGCTCGAAGCGGGCGCCGACGATTTCGAGGCGCACCCCGGCATCGGCCCCGCGCGCTCCGCGCGGCTGGTCGCGGTCACCGAGATCGCCCGGCGCATGCTGGAGGAAAAGGCCCGGGACGGCATGCAGATCGATTCGCCCGGCGCCGTCGAGGATTGCCTGCGCATGAAGATCGGCACGCTCCCGCACGAAGTGTTCGTCGCGGTCTACCTGGACGCCCGCAACCGCATGATCGACATCGAGGAAATCGCGCGCGGCTCGCTCACGCGCATGGCCGTCTACCCGCGCGAGATCGTGCGCCAGGCGATGAAACAGAACGCCGCGGCGCTGATCGTCGCGCACAACCATCCGTCGGGCGCGGTGCAGCCGAGCGCGGAAGACCGCCGCCTGACCCGCGTGCTGAAAGACGCGCTCGAGCTCGTCGACGTGCGGCTGCTCGATCACGTCGTCGTCGGCGTCAGCGATACTTTTTCGTTCGCGCGGGCCGGTTGGCTGTAGACTGTGGCGCGGCGGCCCTTCCCCAGGGCGCCGCAACGGCGAAGCGAAATTAGGTTTGATTTTTCTGAACTTTTTCTGCTAGAATCGCCGTCTGTCTTTTTTCCAACCAGTTCTAGCCATCGAAGGGCCTTGTCTGTAAGGGCTACGGCGTTCTGAGTGCAGCCATGGATCACGTGGCGGTGCGATGGAACCTTCACCGGCGATCGAACCCCGAATTTAGCGTATTAGGAGTGCTCTCATGGCACGCGTATGCCAAGTAACTGGGAAAGCGCCGATGAGCGGCAACAACGTTTCCCACGCCAACAACAAGACGAAGCGCCGCTTCCTCCCGAACCTGCAAAACCGCCGGTTCTGGGTTGAGAGCGAAAACCGCTGGGTGCGTCTGCGCGTCTCGAACGCCGGTCTGCGCCTGATCGACAAGAACGGCATCGATTCCGTGCTCGCTGACCTGCGCGCACGCGGCGAAGCCTAAGCCCAAGGAGCAGAATCATGGCAAAAGGCGCCCGCGACAAGATCAAGCTTGAGTCGACCGCTGGTACGGGTCACTTCTACACGACCACGAAGAACAAGCGCAACATGCCGGAAAAGATGGCGATCAAGAAGTTCGATCCCGTCGTCCGCAAGCATGTGGAATACAAAGAAACCAAGATCAAGTAATCTCCGGTTTCTGCCAGCCTGACGGCGACCGAAAAGCCCCGCACCTGCGGGGCTTTTTGTTTTGGCGCGCAGTTTTGCATGCACGCGCTCGGGCCCGACGCGGTATGCTCTCTCCTTTCCGCGGCGACGACCGACGGAACGCAGGATCAAAAAGCGTAACGATGGAGATGCAGCATGAAATTCGACGTGGCGATCGTCGGCAGCGGCCTGGCAGGGCTGTCGGTCGCACTCAACCTGGCCAGCACGCGACGTGTCGCGCTGATCGCGAAACGTTCGATGATGGAGGGGGCAAGCGATCACGCGCAGGGCGGCATCGCGGCAGTCCTCGACTCGGCGGACAGCATCGAGAACCACGTCGACGACACGTTGGTCGCCGGTGGCGGGCTGTGCGATGAAGGCGCGACGCGCTACATCGTCGAGCACGGCCGCGAAGCCATCGAATGGCTGATCTCGCAAGGCGTGCCGTTCACGAAGGACGACGCGGCCGAACTCGGCTTTCACCTGACGCGCGAAGGCGGCCACAGTCACCGCCGGATCATCCATGCGGCCGATGCGACCGGCCATGCGGTGCTCGCGACGCTGTCGGCGCGCGCGCGCCAGCATCCGAACATCACGTTCTTCGAAAACCACCACGCGATCGACCTGATCACGTCGGACCGGCTCGGCCTGCCCTGCCGCCGCTGTCATGGCCTGTATGCGCTCGACGTCGACCACGACCGCACGATCACGATCGAGGCGCCGCATACGGTGCTCGCCACCGGCGGTGCCGGCAAGGTCTACCTGTACACGACGAACCCCGACACCGCGACCGGCGACGGCATCGCGATGGCATGGCGGGCCGGCTGCCGCGTGTCGAACATGGAATTCATCCAGTTCCACCCGACCTGCCTGTTCCATCCGTACGCGAAGTCGTTCCTGATTTCGGAAGCCGTGCGCGGCGAAGGCGGCCTGCTGAAGCTGCCCGACGGCACGCGCTTCATGCCCGCGCACGATCCGCGCGCCGAGCTCGCGCCGCGCGACATCGTCGCACGCGCGATCGACTTCGAGATCAAGAAGCGCGGGATCGACTGCGTGTATCTCGACATCAGCCATCAGCCGGAAGCGTTCCTGCGCGAACATTTCCCGACGATTCATGCGCGCTGCCTCGAATTCGGCATCGACATCGCGAAACAACCGATCCCCGTCGTGCCGGCCGCGCACTATACGTGCGGCGGCGTCGTCACCGATCTCGCGGGACGCACCGATCTCGCCGGCCTGTATGCGGTCGGCGAAACGTCGTACACGGGGCTGCACGGCGCGAACCGGCTCGCGAGCAACTCGCTGCTCGAATGCCTCGTGATCGGCCGCGCGGCGGCCGAGGCGATCGAAGCGGCCGGCTTCGACGCCCAAACGCCCACCGCACTGCCCGCATGGGACGAAAGCCGCGTGTCGGATGCGGACGAGGAAGTCGTCGTGGCACACAACTGGGACGAACTGCGCCGCCTGATGTGGAACTACGTCGGCATCGTGCGCACCGACAAGCGCCTCGAGCGCGCGAAGCACCGGCTGTCGCTGCTGCGCGACGAGATCCACGAGTACTACGCGAATTTCCGCGTGACGCGCGATCTGCTCGAACTGCGCAACCTCGTCGATGTGGCCACGCTGATCGTGAAAAGCGCGTACTCGCGTCGCGAAAGCCGCGGGCTGCACTACAGCCGCGACTGGCCGCATACGCTGCCGAAGGCGCTGCCGAGCGTGCTCACGCCGCGCTCGCGCCGCTGAGCGGCGCGCTGCCCTTCCCGGCGGCGGTAGCGGCGCAAAAAAAAGCCGTTGGCGTGTACGCGCCAACGGCTTTTTGTCTGACGAACCCCGTTCGGTCAGTCGACGATCCGCATCGAATAGTCGGTCGCCCGCACGTCCTTCGTCAGCGCGCCGATCGAGATACGATCGACGCCCGTCTCCGCGAACGCACGCACCGTATCGAAATTGACGCCGCCCGACACTTCGAGCACGGCCCTGGCCGCCGTCACGCGCACCGCTTCGCGCATCATGTCGAGCGTGAAGTTGTCGAGCAGCACCGACTGCGCGCGATGCGCGAGCGCCGTGTCGAGCTGCGCGAGCGTCTCGACTTCGACCTGCACCGGCACGCCCGACTCCAGCGCGAACGCCGCATCGAGCGCCTCGCCGACACCGCCTGCCGCCGCGATGTGGTTCTCCTTGATCAGGATGCCGTCGTACAGCGCGAGACGCTGGTTCTCGCCGCCGCCCACGCGCACCGCGTACTTCTGCGCGAGCCGCAGCCCCGGCAGCGTCTTGCGCGTGTCGAGGATCTTCGCGCGCGTGCCTTCGACGCGATCGACGTAACGGCGCGTCGCGGTCGCGACACCCGACAGCAACTGCAGGAAGTTCAGCCCGTTGCGCTCGGCCGTCAGCAGCGCGCGCGCCGGCCCTTCGAGTTCGCACACGGTCGAATCCGGCGTCATCCGGTCGCCTTCGCGATAGCGCCATTGCACGACGATCGACGGATCGATCCGGGCGATCACGCCCTCGAACCACGGCACGCCGCACAGCACGGCTTCCTCGCGCACGATGATCCGCGCACGGCGGCGCTCGCCGGCCGGCACGAGGCGCCCTGTCTGGTCGCCGGGGCCGACGTCTTCGGCGATCGCATCGGCCACGTTGCGCGCGATCGCTTCGTCGAATGCCGCGCCGTATTGGGCGCGGACGGCGTCGAACAGCGGGGAGACGGCGTTGCTCATGCGGGCCCCACGTTCGCGAACAGTTGCTGGTCGCGCTGCAGGTCGCCGCTCGCCTGCACGCGCTTCTTGTGTGCAGCCGCGAATTCGAGCATCCGGTCGATCGGCAAACGCGCGCGCTCGCCGATCGCCGGATCGACGAAGATCTCGTTGTGACCGCGTTCGAGCACGTCGGCGAGGTTCGCGAGGCCGTTCATCGCCATCCACGGGCAGTGCGCGCAGCTCTTGCAGGTCGCGCTGTTGCCGGCCGTCGGCGCGGCGATGAAGGTCTTGCCGGGCGCGGCAAGCTGCATCTTGTGCAGGATGCCGAGATCGGTCGCGACGATGAAGCGTTTCGCGTCGAACTTGACGGCCGCGTCGATCAGTTGCGTGGTCGAACCGACGACATCGGCCTGCGCCACGACGTTTTCCGGCGACTCGGGATGCACGAGCACCTTCGCGTCCGGATATTCGGCGCGCAGCAGGTCGAGCTCGATGCCCTTGAACTCGTCGTGGACGAGGCACGAGCCCTGCCACAGCAGCATGTCGGCACCGGTTTTCTTCTGGATATAGCTGCCCAGGTGGCGGTCCGGCGCCCAGATGATCTTTTCGCCGCGCGCATGCAGGTCGGCAACGATCTCGAGGCCGATCGACGACGTGACCATCCAGTCCGCGCGCGCCTTCACGGCCGCGCTGGTGTTCGCGTAGACGACGACGGTACGGTCCGGATGCGCATCGCAGAACGCCGAGAATTCGTCGACCGGGCAGCCGAGGTCGAGCGAACAGGTCGCGTCGAGGTCGGGCATCAGGATCCGCTTGTTCGGGCTCAGGATCTTCGCGGTTTCGCCCATGAAGCGCACGCCGGCGACGACCAGCGTCTGCGCGTCGTGATCGCGGCCGAAGCGGGCCATTTCGAGCGAATCGGCGACGCAGCCGCCCGTTTCGTCGGCCAGCTCCTGCAGTTCGGCATCCACGTAGTAGTGGGCGACCAGCACGGCCTTTTCACGGGCGAGCAACGCCTTGATGCACGCCTTCAGCGCAGCGCGCTCCTCGGCGGACGGCGCGTCGGGCACCTTGGCCCATGCCTGTCCGACGCCGCACACGGTCCCTGCTGCGACGGGCCGGTCGTACTCGACGGGTTTGATCGTCGATTGCATCTCCATATCTCCTGCCCCAAACCTCATACCAATCCCGGCGCCGCCGATCCTTCAAAAACCGGCGGCCCAAATGAAAAAACCCCGCCAACGCGGGGTTTGTGACGTCCTGAGATTCTAATCGATTTCGAATCAGGCGTAGCGACGCAGGCGTGTCGCGAATTCCTGCAGCGCCTTGATGCCGCTTTGTTCTGCGCGATGGCACCAATCCTGCAATTGCGCGAGAAGCTGTTCGCGCGACGCGGTCGAACGATCCCAGATCGCGGCGAGATCCTGGCGCAGCTGGAAGTACGTATGCAGCTTCTGGCTGTTCGCGAAGATTTCCGGCAGCAGCTTCTTCTGCGGCTCGTCGAGGCCGTCGGCGTCCTTGTGGAACCACTTGCGCGCGCCGCGCATCAGCTGGTACTTCTCGCTCGAACCGAGTTCCTTCAGATGCGCGAGCTCCTGACGGTACGCACGCTTCACGGCCTTGCCGTAGCGCGCCATCACTTCGTAGCGGTTCGACAGCACGGCCTGCAGCGTTTCCTGATCGAGCACCGTCTTCGGCTTGTTCAGGCGCGGCGTCGGCGCGACCTTCTTCACCTTCGCGAGACCGAACGCCGACATGATGCGGATGTACATCCAGCCGATGTCGAACTCGTACCACTTGTTCGACAGCTTCGCCGACGTCGCGAACGTGTGGTGGTTGTTGTGCAGTTCCTCGCCGCCGATCACGATGCCCCACGGGAACAGGTTCGTGCTCGCGTCAGCCGAGTTGAAGTTGCGATAGCCCCAGAAGTGACCGAAACCGTTCACGACGCCAGCGGCCCAGAACGGAATCCAGACCATCTGCACGGCCCACACGGTCAGGCCGAGCACGCCGAACAGCGCGACGTCGATCACCATCATCATGCTGATGCCGAGAATCGGGTACTTCGAGTACACATTGCGCTCGAGCCAGTCGTTCGGCGTGCCGTGGCTGAACTTGCGCATCGTCTCTTCGTTCTTCGCTTCCGCGCGGTACAGCTCGGCGCCTTCGAGGAACACCTTCCAGATGCCGCGCGTCTGCGGGCTGTGCGGATCTTCCTCGGTCTCGCACTTCGCGTGGTGCTTGCGGTGAATCGCGGCCCACTGGCCGGTCAGCATGCCGGTGGTCATCCACAGCCAGAACCGGAAGAAGTGGCTCGCGATCGGATGCAGCTCCAGTGCGCGGTGCGCCTGGCAGCGGTGCAGGTAGACGGTCACGCCGATGATCGTGACGTGCGTGACGGCGAGCGCGAACAACGCGACTTGCCACCACGAAAAATGCAGGAGCCCGTGGGAAAGAAAATCGAGCACAGAATTCAACAAGGCAGTTACCCGTGATGAGAGCGACGCCACGCTGGCGTCAGAAGAATGAAAGCATACCGCGTGTAGACCAGAATTTTACTTCAACCGTTCCAAGTCTTTGTAAAAAATGAATATTTTCTTGCCCTGACGCAATCCGCGCGGTCCATGTGCGGACTCGGAAAGGCCCGCGATCCGGTTTCGGCCGCGGAATCGGTACGATTGACCGCCCGCGCCCGCTACGCCGCCGGCGCGTGCCCGTCCAGCGCACCGTTGGCCGCCGCCGGCTCGCGCCCGGCCGCCGCGCCCGCCGCGGGAAAGCCGTCCGGCAGCCCGACCACGCGCACTTCGCGCTGCGGAAACGGAATCGAGATTCCGTGCTCGCCGAACAGCCGCCAGATGTTGCGGTTCACGCTCGAGCGCACGCCCGACGTGCCTTTCGCCGAATCCTCGATCCAGAAGCCGAGCTCCAGATCGATCCCGTCCGCGCCGAAACTCACGAGGTACGGGGTCGGCGCCGGCTCGGCCAGCACGCGCGGCACGTCCTTCGCCGCGTCGGCGAGCAACGCGAGTGCCTGCTCGACATCGCTCGTGTACGCGACCTGCACCGCGACCTTCGCATAGCCGCGCGTCAGGTACGACGACTGGTTCTGCACCACGTCGGTGATCAGCTTCTCGTTCGGGATCAGCGTCTCGTTGCCGTCGAGGCCGCGCACGACCGTGTAGCGCGTGCGGATCTGCGTGACGACGCCCTGCAGCCCGCCGACGCTGATCGCATCGCCGAGCCGCAACGAGCGGTCGAGCAGGATGATGAAGCCCGACACGTAGTTGCTCGCGATCTTCTGCAGCCCGAAGCCGAGGCCGACGCCGACCGCGCCGCCGAATACGCCGAGCACCGTCACGTCGATGCCGACGAGCGACAGCCCGATCAGGATCGCCGCGAACACGAGCAGCGCGCGGCCGACCCGCGACAGCACGACCTTCAGGTTCGCGTCGAGCGTGCTCGCGCGCGACAGGCGATCCTCGAGCACCGAGCCGAGCCACATCGCGACCATCAGCGTCACGCACACCCACAGCGCGCCGGAGATCACCGACAGCAGCGTGAGGTGCGCGGTCGCGACCCGGAACTGCACGCTGTCGAGCCAACCGAGCACATCGCGCTGGATGCCGAGCACCGTCATCACCATCGCGGCCCACACGACGGTCGACACGATCTTCTCGACGATCGACAGCCACGCGTGCGTGTGGCCGTCGCGTGCGAACACGCGCCGCGCGAAGAAGAACAGCACGTAGATCAGCCCGATGCCGAACAGCGGCACGAGCGCGAGCGACAGCAGCGAGGTCGACATGAACGGCTCGAACGCGAGCTGCGCGCCGCCGACGAACACGCTGCCGAACAGCGGAAACAGCGCACGCTTCAGGCTCTGCGCGCCCGCGCCGGGCGCGCGCCCGGCCGCCCGCCGCCGCGCATCGATCCGGCCGTGCACGAAACGCGCGGCCACCCATGCGAAACACAGCGCACCGACGAGGATCGCCGCCTGCCAGATCATCACCGGCTGGTGGAAATCGCGAATCACCGATTCCAGCCGGTGCGACAGCAGGCGGCTCTGCAGATTCTCCATCGTCCGTCCGGTCGTTACTGCGCGGCGCGGCGTTCGAGCACCGCGGCGAAGAAGCCGTCGGTCGCATGGCGGTGCGGCCACAGCGACAGGTAGTCGCCCGTCTCGAGCTCGATGCGCTGGTCGGCCAGCACCTGCTGCGCGGGCACCAGCACGAACTCGGGGTGATCGGCGAGGAACTGCTCGACGATGCGCTCGTTCTCGGCGTCGAGCACGCTGCAGGTCGCGTAGACGAGCCGGCCGCCCTTCTTCACGAGCCGCGCGGCGCTCGCGAGGATCGATGCCTGTTTCGGCGTCAGCTCATCGATCGCGGTGCGCGTCTGGCGCCACTTCAGGTCCGGATTGCGGCGCAGCGTGCCGAGGCCGCTGCACGGCGCGTCGACCAGCACGCGGTCGATCTTGCCGGCGAGCCGCTTGATCTTCGCGTCGTGCTCGCTGTCGATCAGCACCGGGTTCACGTTCGACAGCCCGCTGCGCGCGAGGCGCGGCTTCAGCTTCGCGAGGCGCTTCTCCGAGATGTCGAACGCATAGAGGCGCCCGGTCGAGCGCATCATCGCGCCGAGCGCGAGCGTCTTGCCACCCGCGCCCGCGCAGAAATCGACGACCATCTCGCCGCGCCGCGGCGCGACCAGCGAGCACAGCAGCTGGCTGCCTTCGTCCTGCACCTCGATCGCGCCTTCCTCGAACAGCTTCAGGCGCGTCAGCGCCGGCTTGCCGACCACGCGCACGCCGAACGGCGCGAACGGCGTCGCGCCCGCGTCGATACCGCTCACGCGCAGCGCTTCGATCACCTGGTCGCGGCTCGCCTTCTGCGCGTTGGCGCGCAGGTCGAGCGGCGCCGGGTAGTTCAGCGCGGCGGCGAGCTGCGCAAGCTCGTCGGCGTCGAAACGGGCCGACAGCGCCTGGTGAATCCAGTCGGGCAGGTTCGTGCGAATGCGCACGGGCAGGCTTGCCGGATCGATCTTCGACACGTGCTCGAGCCACGCGGACTCGGTGTCGGACAGGAACGGCTTCAGCGCATTACGCCCCATCGTCTGCATCAGGCCGAGCAGCGTCAGGCGCCGCGCGGGCGTGCCGGTGCCGCTCTCGGCCAGATGCGAAAACTCCATCTTCCGGCGCAGCACCGCGAACACGGCCTCGGCGATCACGCCGCGCTCGGCATGCCCGAGCTTCGGGTGCGCGCGGAAGAACCGGCTCGTCGTCGCGTCGGCGGGGCCGGCGAACTTCAGCACCTCGGCGAGCAGGGTTTCGGTCTGGCCAATCAGGAATCCGTGCAGCTTCATACGCCCTCACTCGTTTCGGTTTGCGGTTGATCCGCGAAAATCCAGCGCGCCTCTTCGGGCGCGACCACTGCACGGCCGTCCTCGAGGAGCAAACGCCCCTCGACGAACCAGCGCACCGCGCGCGGATACAGCACATGCTCGACCGTCAGCACGCGCCGCGCGAGCGCGGCCGCGTCGTCGCCGGCCCGCACGGGCACCGCGCCCTGCGCGACGATTGCGCCGCTGTCGAGCTCGGGAATGACGAAATGCACGCTCGCGCCATGCAGCGCGACGCCGGCATCCAGCGCCTGCTGATGCGTGTGGATGCCCTTGAAGCTCGGCAGCAGCGACGGATGGATGTTCAGCAGCCGGCCTTCGTATCGTCTGACGAATGCGGGCGTGAGGATGCGCATGAAGCCGGCGAGGACGACGAGATCGGGCGCGAAACGGTCGATCTCGGCGGCGAGCGCGGCGTCGAAGCTGTCGCGGCCGTCGAACGACCGGTGGTCGACCACCGCCGTCGCCACCCCGTGCGACGCGGCAAAAGCCAGCCCGGCCGCATCGGGCCGGTTGGCGATCACGGCGGCAATCTCGGCCGGCCAGCGTTCCTGCGCGCATGCGCGGACGATGGCTTCCATGTTGCTGCCGCGACCGGAAATCAGGATCACGAGTTTTTTCATCCGCGAATTTTACCATTCGCCCTCGCGTTTCCCGCCTTCTCGGCCGTCGGGCCGCCCGAACGTTTATAATCTTCTGCTTTGCGGCATCCCACCGCCCATTCCCCCGACGCTGCATCCGCTATCGTGAAAGTCTTCCGCGGCCTGCCCAACGCCGAGAGCCGCGCCCCGTGCGCGCTGACGATCGGCAACTTCGACGGTGTCCATCGCGGGCACCAGGCCCTGCTCGCGCGCGTGCGCGCGGCAGCGGACGCACGCGGCCTGCCCGTGTGCGTGATGACGTTCGAGCCGCACCCGCGCGAATTCTTCAATCCGGCCGGCGCGCCGCCGCGCATCGCGATGCTGCGCGACAAGCTGGAAGCATTGCGCGACCACGGGGTCGACCGCGTCGTCGTCGAGCACTTCAACCACACCTTCGCGAGCCAGTCGCCGCAGGCGTTCGTCGAGCGCACGCTGGTGAACGGGCTGCACGCGCGCTGGATGATGGTCGGTGACGATTTCTGCTACGGCGCGAAGCGCGCGGGCACCTTCGACACGCTGAAGGCGGCCGGCGAGCTGCACGGCTTCGAGGTCGAGCAGATGGGCACGGTGTCCGGCAGCGACGGCACGCGCATTTCCAGCTCCGGCGTGCGCGCGGCGCTCGCCGCGGGCGATCTCGACGCGGCCGCGCAAGCGCTCGGCCACGGCTACGCGATCAGCGGCCACGTCGCGCACGGGCTCAAGCTCGGCCGCGACCTCGGCTTCCCGACGCTGAACCTGCCGATCGCGCACAAGCGGCCGGCGCTCGCGGGCATCTTCGTCGTGCAGGTGCACGGCCTCGGCCCCGAGCCGCTGCCCGGCGTCGCAAGCCTCGGGCTGCGCCCGACCGTCGACGATTCGGGCCGCGTGCTGCTCGAAGTCCACCTGCTCGACTGGCACGGCGATGCGTACGGCAAGCTGATCCGTGTCGAATTCCTGAAGAAGCTGCGCGACGAGGCGAAGTTCGACGATCTCGAGGCGCTGTCGCGCGCGATCGCGCTGGACGTCGCGAATGCACGCGCTTATTTCGTCGAACGCGACCGTGCGCCGGGCAGCCGCGCGACGGGCTTCGCGACGTCGGCCACCGACCGAATTAGCTGATCCGGACGGCGGCGCCGCGCGCCGCACCCTCGCGCCGCCCTGTCGCGCGCCTACCCGATTCACGACGCCCGAGCGTCCCCGATTTAGATAGCGATCCCATCATGAGCAACAAGAAAGCCGATTCGAAACCGCAGGCCAAGTATCCGGTCAACCTGCTCGACACGCCGTTCCCGATGCGCGGCGACCTGCCCAAGCGCGAGCCGCAGTGGGTCAAGGAGTGGGAGGAGCGCGGCATCTACGAGAAGATCCGCGCGGCCAGCCAGGGCCGGCCGAAGTTCATCCTGCACGACGGCCCGCCGTATGCGAACGGCGACATCCATCTCGGCCACGCGGTCAACAAGATCCTGAAGGACATCGTCGTCAAGTCGCGCAACATGGCCGGCTTCGACGCGCCGTACGTGCCCGGCTGGGATTGCCACGGGATGCCGATCGAGATCCAGATCGAGAAGCAGTTCGGCAAGTCGCTGCCGGCGGCCGAAGTGATGAGCAAGGCGCGCGCGTACGCGACCGAGCAGATCGAGAAGCAGAAGGTCGGCTTCAAGCGCTTGGGCGTGCTCGGCGACTGGGCGAATCCGTACAAGACGATGAACTTCGTGAACGAGGCGGAAGAAATCCGCGCGCTCGGCAAGATCATCGAGAAGGGCTACGTGTACCGCGGGCTGAAGCCGGTCAACTGGTGCTTCGACTGCGGCTCGGCGCTCGCGGAAGCGGAAGTCGAGTACAAGGACCGCACCGATCCGACGATCGACGTGATGTTCGCGTTCGCGGAACCGGAAAAGACCGCGCACGCGTTCGGCCTGCCGGCGCTGCCGCGCGCCGAGGGCGGCATCGTGATCTGGACCACCACGCCGTGGACGATTCCCGCCAACCAGGCGCTGAACCTCCATCCGGAAATCGTCTACGCGCTGGTCGACACCGAGCGCGGGCTGCTGATCATCGCGCAAGAGCGCGTCGAAGCGTGCATGGCCGACTTCAAGCTGACCGGCCGCGTCGTCGCGACCGCGCCCGGCGTGAAGCTCGCGAACCTGCGCTTCCACCACCCGCTCGCGTCGGCCCACCCCGGCTACCAGCGCACCGCGCCCGTCTATCTCGGCGACTACGTGACGACCGACACGGGTACCGGCGTCGTGCACTCGTCGCCCGCGTACGGTATCGAGGACTTCCAGTCGTGCAAGGCGCACGGGATGACCGATTCCGACTTCATCAACCCGGTGATGGGCGACGGCCGCTATATCGAATCGCTGCCGCTGTTCGGCGGCCTGTCGATCTGGGACGCGAACCCGAAGATCGTCGACGCGCTGAACGCGGCCGGCTCGCTGCTGCGCAGCGAGAAGTACACGCACAGCTACATGCACTGCTGGCGCCACAAGACGCCGATCATCTACCGCGCGACGTCGCAGTGGTTCGCCGGCATGGACGTGACGCCGCGCGACGGCGGCAAGACGCTGCGCGAGACGGCGCTCGAAGGCGTCGACGCGACCGCGTTCTACCCGTCGTGGGGCAAGCAGCGCCTGTTCAGCATGATCGCGAACCGTCCCGACTGGACGCTGTCGCGCCAGCGCCAGTGGGGCGTGCCGATGGCGTTCTTCGTGCACAAGGAAACCGGCGAGCTGCACCCGCGCACGCTCGAGCTGCTCGAGGAAGTCGCGAAGCGCGTCGAGCAGTCGGGCATCGAGGCGTGGCAATCGCTCGACCCGCGCGAGCTGATCGGCGACGACGCGAACCTGTACGAAAAGAACCGCGACACGCTCGACGTGTGGTTCGATTCGGGCACGACGCACTGGCACGTGCTGCGCGGCTCGCACAAGGATCAGCTGCAGTTCCCGGCCGACCTGTACCTCGAAGGCTCGGACCAGCATCGCGGCTGGTTCCACTCGTCGCTCCTGACGGCATCGATGATCGACGGCCGCGCGCCGTACAAGGGCCTGCTCACGCACGGCTTCACGGTCGATGGCGAAGGCCGCAAGATGAGCAAGTCGCTCGGCAACGGCATCGACCCGCATGACGTCGCGAACCGTCTCGGCGCGGAAATCATCCGCCTGTGGATCGCATCGACCGACTACTCGGGCGAGCTCGCGATCTCCGAGGAAATCCTGAAGCGCGTAACGGAAGGCTATCGCCGCATCCGCAACACGCTGCGCTTCCTGCTCGCGAACCTGTCGGATTTCGATTTCGCGCAGCACGCGGTGCCGGTCGACGAATGGCTCGAGATCGACCGCTATGCGGTCGCGTTCTCGCAGCAACTGCAGACCGAACTGCTCGGCCACTACGAGAAGTACGAATTCCACCCGGTCGTCGCGAAGCTGCAGACGTACTGCTCGGAAGACCTCGGCGGCTTCTACCTCGACGTGCTGAAGGATCGCCTGTACACGAGCGCCGCCGATTCGCGCGCGCGCCGCTCCGCGCAGACCGCGCTGTATCACCTGACGCACGGCCTGCTGCGCGTGCTCGCGCCGTTCCTGTCGTTCACGGCGGAAGAAGCATGGAAGGTGTTCCAGCCGGCGAGCGACACGATCTTCACGGAAACCTACTATGCGTATCCGGAAGTCGCCGGCTCGGCCGCGCTGATCGACAAGTGGGCGCTGCTGCGCGACGTGCGCGGCAACGTGACGAAGGCGCTCGAGGAAGCGCGCACCGCGAACCGCATCGGTTCGTCGCTGCAGGCCGAAGTGGCCGTGCATGCGAGCGGCGCGCGCTACGACGCGCTGACGAGCCTCGGCGAGGATCTCAAGTTCGTGCTGATCACGTCGGCGGCGACCGTCGTGAAGGTCGACGACGAAGCGCAGGAAAGCGTCGACGTGGCCGCGTCGAAGTACCAGAAGTGCGAGCGCTGCTGGCACTACCGTGAAGATGTCGGCGCACACGCCGATCATCCGACGCTGTGCGGCCGCTGCTTCTCGAACCTGTTTGAAAACGGCGAAATCCGGAGCGCTGCTTAAATTATGGCGAAGACCCTGTCGAAACCGGCCAGCGGCGCGCTCGCGCCCTGGCTCGGCATTTCGCTGATCGTGATCCTGTTCGACCAGTTGTCGAAGATCGCGATCCTCAAGACGTTCGCGTACGGCGCGCAGCATGCGCTGACGTCGTTCTTCAACCTCGTGCTGGTGTACAACCGCGGCGCCGCGTTCGGCTTCCTGTCGACCGCGAGCGGCTGGCAGCGCTGGGCGTTCACCGCGCTCGGCGTCGGCGCGACGCTCGTGATCTGCTTCCTGCTGAAGCGCCACGGCCACCAGCGGCTGTTCAGCGTGTCGCTCGCGCTGATCCTCGGCGGCGCGCTCGGCAACGTGATCGACCGGCTCGTCTACGGCCACGTGATCGACTTCCTCGATTTCCACGTCGGCGCGTGGCACTTCCCGGCGTTCAACCTCGCCGATTCCGCGATCACGGTCGGCGCGGTGCTGCTGATCTACGACGAGCTGCGGCGCGTGCGCGGCGCGCGCTGAGCGCGCATACTCCGTGTCGACGGCCGGCTTCGCGCCGGCCGTTCCGTTTGACCCCAGGAGGCCTGAGTTGGCACACGCAGAACTCGCAGGAAAACACCTCGTTCTCGGCCTGACGGGCGGCATCGCCTGCTACAAGATCGCCGAACTCACGCGGCTGCTCGTGAAGGCCGGCGCGACCGTGCAGGTCGCGATGACCGACGCGGCCACCCAGTTCATCACGCCCGTCACGATGCAGGCGCTGTCGGGCCGGCCCGTCTATACGAGCCAGTGGGACGCGCGCATCGACAACAACATGGCGCACATCGACCTGTCGCGCGAAGCCGACGCGATCGTGATCGCGCCCGCGTCGACGGATTTCCTCGCGAAGCTCGCGCACGGGTTCGCCGACGATCTGTTGTCGACGCTGTGCGTCGCGCGCGACTGTCCGCTGCTCGTCGTGCCCGCAATGAACCGCCAGATGTGGCAGAACCCGGCCACGCAACGCAACGCCGCGCAATTGCGCGCGGACGGCGTGTCGGTACTCGGACCGGATTCGGGCGCGCAGGCCTGCGGCGAAGTCGGCGACGGCCGCATGCTCGAGCCCGAGGCGATCTATGAAGCGATCGTCGCGCACTTCGCGCCGAAGGTGCTCGCGCACCGCCGCGTGCTGATCACGGCCGGGCCGACGTTCGAACCGCTCGACCCGGTGCGCGGCCTGACGAACCGCTCCAGCGGCAAGATGGGTTTCGCGCTCGCGCGCGCCGCGCAACAGGCCGGCGCCGACGTGCATCTCGTCGCCGGGCCGGTCGCGCTCGACACGCCGTGGGGCGTGTACCGCCAGGACGTGCAGACCGCGCAGCAGATGTATGACGCGGTGATGCATGCCGTGAACGATGCCGACATCTTCATCGCGGTGGCCGCAGTCGCCGACTGGCGCGTCGACCAGCCGGCCGAGCACAAGATGAAGAAGACGGCCGACCGCAAGATGCCGGCGCTCGCGTTCGTCGAGAACCCCGACATCCTCGCATCGGTCGCGGCGCTGCCCGATGCGCCGTTCTGCGTCGGCTTCGCGGCCGAAAGCGGCGACCTCGACGTGCATGGCGACGAGAAGCGCAAGCGCAAGAACGTGCCGCTGCTCGTCGGCAACCTCGGCCCGCTGACGTTCGGGCGCGACGACAACGAAGTCGTGTTGTTCGAAGCGGCCGGCCTCACGCGCCTGCCGCGCGCGCCCAAAGACGAACTCGCGCATGTGCTCGTCGCGGAAATCGCGAAGCGCCTGCCGGACAACCGCCTGATCTGATCCCTTGCGTGGCGGCAGACGCCGCCGCGCCCTTCCCGACCGATTCGACGACCGCATGAAACTCGACCTGAAGATTCTCGACGCGCGCATGCGCGATTACCTGCCCGCCTACGCAACCACCGGCAGCGCCGGCCTCGACCTGCGCGCATGCCTCGACGCGCCGGTCACGCTGCAGCCGGGCGAAACCACGCTGGTGCCGACCGGCCTCGCGATCCACCTCGCCGATCCCGGCTATGCGGCGCTGATCCTGCCGCGCTCGGGCCTCGGCCACAAGCACGGGATCGTGCTCGGCAACCTCGTCGGCCTGATCGACTCCGACTACCAGGGCCAGTTGATGGTGTCGACGTGGAACCGCGGCCAGACCGAATTCGTGCTGAACCCGTTCGAACGTCTCGCACAGCTCGTGATCGTGCCGGTCGTGCAGGCGCAATTCAACATCGTCGACGAGTTCACCGAGAGCGATCGCGGCCAAGGCGGGTTCGGCAGCACCGGCCGGCACTGAGCCACACAGCACAAAAAAAGGGGCCGCGGCCCCTTTTTCTTTTTGCGCGCCGTCACGTGCAGCCCGGTTGCGTGATTCGCGCAGGCGTGGGTTCGCGACGCCGCGGTCAGCGCGCGTGCTGGTGCCGGTAATGCAGCGCGTAGGCAAGCGTCAGCAGCACGGCGAACACGACGCCGACCACCATCGTCATCCGGAATTCGCGCGTGAAAGCGGTCGTCAGCAGGATCGCCGCGACGAGCCCCGCGCCGAGCAGGCTGCCGAATGGATGCCCCCACATCCGGAACGCGAGCGCAGGGCCGCGATACTGAGCACGGAACCGCAGATGCGTGACGAAGATCATCAGCCACGTGAACAGCGCGCCGAACATCGCGATCGCCATCATCACCGTGAACGCGGTATCGGGCGCGAGCGCGACCAGCACGGCCGCCACCGCGACGCCGCTCGTCGAGATCCACAGCGCGGCGCGCGGCACGCCGTTCGCGCCGAGCCGGCCGAACACCGCAGGCGCGAGTTGCGCGCGCGACAGGCTGAACATCATCCGCGTCGTCACGTAGAGCTGGCTGTTCATCGCCGACAGCGCCGCGATCAACAGCACGAAGTTGATCACGCCCGCCGCATACGGCACGTGCGTCGCGGCCATCACCTTCACGAACGGGCTTTCGTCGGTGCCGGCCTGCGTCCACGGCACGATCGCGAGCATCAGCGCGAGCGTCAGCAGGTAGAACAGCACGAGCCGGAACACCGTCGAGCGGAACGCGCGCGTGACCGCGTGCTGCGGATCGCGCGCCTCGCCGGCCGCGATCGCGACGGCCTCGATGCTCATGTAGCTGAAGATCGCGACGATCACCGCGATCCAGGTGCCCCACGGCCCCTTCGGCATGAAGCCGCCGTGCGCGGTGTAGTTCGCGAAACCGATGCTTGACGCGGCCGGCGCCGACCACACGAGAAACGCGCCGAGCACGATGAACACGACGATCGCCGCGATCTTCAGCAGCGAGAACGCGTATTCGACGGTCCCGTACAGCGTGACGCTCGCGAGGTTCACCGCGATCAGCAGCGCGGAGAAACCGATCACCCAATACCAGCCGGGCACGGCCGGGAACCAGTACTTCATGAACACGGCGATCGCGCTGATCTCGGTACCGATCGCGAACACGACCGCGAACCAGTACGCATAGCGCACGAGAAAACCCGCGAGCGGGCCGACGTAATGCTCGGCATAGGCGCCGAACGAGCCGGCCGTCGGATGCGCGACAGTCATTTCCGCGAGCGCGCCCATCAGCAGCAGCGCAATCAGCGCACCGATCGCATACGAAACCAGCACGCTCGGGCCCGCGAGCCCGATCGCGAATCCGCTGCCGAGGAACAGCCCCGTGCCGATTGCGCCGCCGATCGCGATCATCGCCATCTGCCCGGACGTCAGCGCGTGGCGCAACCCTTGTTCGCGCGCGACGATAGCGTCGAACGACCGTTGTTGTCGTGTCACTGCGTTACCACTCCCCTGCCCCACCATCGCGCCGCCGGCGCCGGATAAAACGAAACGGCGCGGAGAACTTCCCGCGCCGTTCGCATGAACAACGAATTATCGCTTACTCGACTTCGACCGTCTCTTCGTTCGGCTTGTGCGGCGGATTCGCCAGCTTGTCGAACGACAACTGCACCTTGTCGTTTTCGTCGACGTCGACCGTCACATGACCGCCGTTGAGCAGCTTGCCGAACAGCAGCTCGTCGGCCAGCGCACGCCGGATCGTGTCCTGGATCAGCCGCTGCATCGGCCGCGCGCCCATCAGCGGGTCGAAGCCGTGCTTCGCGAGATGCTTGCGCAACGCGTCGGTGAAGAGCGCGTCGACCTTCTTCTCGTGCAGCTGTTCCTCGAGCTGGATCAGGAACTTGTCGACCACGCGCATGATGATTTCCTCATCGAGCGAGCGGAAGCTGATGATCGCATCCAGCCGGTTGCGGAACTCCGGCGTGAACAGGCGCTTGATGTCGGTCATCTCGTCGCCGGTTTCGCGGCGCGTCGTGAAGCCGATCGTCGCCTTCTGCATCGACTCGGCGCCCGCGTTCGTCGTCATGATGATGATGACGTTGCGGAAATCCGCCTTGCGGCCGTTGTTGTCCGTCAGCGTGCCGTGGTCCATCACCTGCAGCAGCACGTTGAAGATGTCCGGATGCGCCTTCTCGATTTCGTCGAGCAGCAGCACGCAATGCGGCTTCTTCGTGACGGCTTCGGTCAGCAGGCCACCCTGGTCGAACCCGACGTAGCCCGGCGGTGCGCCGATCAGCCGGCTCACCGCGTGACGTTCCATGTATTCCGACATGTCGAAGCGGATCAGCTCGATGCCGAGCGTGAACGCGAGCTGACGCGCCACTTCGGTCTTGCCGACACCCGTCGGGCCGGAAAACAGGAACGCGCCGATCGGCTTGTCCATCTTGCCGAGGCCCGCGCGCGCCATCTTGATCGACGCCGCGAGTGCGTCGATCGCCGGATCCTGGCCGAACACGACGCTCTTCAGGTCGCGGTCGAGCGTCTGCAGCTTGCTGCGATCGTCCTGCGACACGCTTTGCGCCGGCACGCGCGCGATCTTCGAGATGATTTCCTCGATCTCGCCCTTGCCGATCGTCTTCTTCTGCTTCGACTTCGGCAGGATGCGCTGCGCGGCGCCCGCCTCGTCGATCACGTCGATCGCCTTGTCCGGCAGATGACGGTCGGTGATGAAGCGCGCCGACAGTTCGGCCGCGGCCGACAGCGCGCCCGACGAATACTTGACGCCGTGGTGCTCCTCGAAGCGCGACTTCAGCCCGCGCAGGATCGCGACCGTCTGCTCGACGCTCGGCTCCGTCACGTCGACCTTCTGGAAGCGCCGCGACAGCGCCGCATCCTTCTCGAAGATGCCGCGATACTCGGTGAACGTGGTTGCGCCGATGCACTTGAGCGTGCCCGACGACAACGCCGGCTTCAGCAGGTTCGACGCATCGAGCGTGCCGCCCGACGCGGCGCCCGCGCCGATCAGCGTATGGATTTCGTCGATGAACAGGATCGCGTGCGGACGCTCCTTGAGCTCCTTCAGCACCGTCTTCAGACGCTGCTCGAAATCGCCGCGGTACTTGGTGCCCGCCAGCAGCGCGCCCATGTCGAGCGAGTACACCTGGGCGTTCGCGAGGATGTCCGGCACTTCGCCGCGCGTGATCCGATACGCGAGCCCTTCGGCGATCGCGGTCTTGCCGACGCCGGCTTCGCCGACGAGCAGCGGATTGTTCTTGCGGCGGCGGCACAGCACCTGCACGACGCGCTCGACCTCGGGCTCGCGGCCGATCAGCGGATCGATGCGGCCGTCCTTCGCCATCTGGTTCAGGTTCTGCGTGAACTGCGCGAGCGGCGTTTCCTTCTGCGCGTTCGCGTCTTCGCTTTCCGCGTTCGCGTCGGTCGACTTCGCGGCTTCGCCGCTGTTCGTCTTCGCAATGCCGTGCGAAATGAAGTTCACCACGTCGAGGCGCGTGACGCCCTGCTGCTGCAGGTAGTACACGGCGTGCGAATCCTTCTCGCCGAAGATCGCGACCAGCACGTTCGCGCCCGTCACTTCCTTCTTGCCGTTCGACGTCGACTGGACGTGCATGATCGCGCGCTGGATCACGCGCTGGAAACCGAGCGTCGGCTGGGTATCGACATCGTCGGTACCCGGGACGGTAGGTGTGTTGTCGTGGATGAAATTGCGCAGGTTCTGACGCAGGTCCTCGATGTTTGCCGCGCACGCGCGCAACACCTCGGCCGCCGTCGGATTATCCAGCAGGGCCAGCAGCAGATGCTCGACCGTAATGAACTCATGGCGCGCCTGGCGTGCTTCCATGAACGCCATGTGCAGGCTGACTTCCAATTCCTGGGCAATCATGCTTCCTCCATCACGCACTGCAGCGGATGCCCTGCCTGCCGCGCATGGGTAACGACTTGCTCAACCTTGGTCGACGCGATGTCCCGCGTATAGACCCCACATACCCCTCGTCCTTCGCGATGGACCTTCAGCATGATCTGCGTGGCCGTCTCGCGATCCTTCTTGAAATACTCCTGGACCACCATCACGACGAACTCCATCGGGGTGAAGTCGTCGTTCAGCAGCACCACCTTGTACATCGAAGGCGGCTTCAGCTTCTGCTGCTTGCGTTCCAGGACGGTACTGTCCTGCTTGTCCGGGATAATCGCCATACACCCATTCTAAACAACTCGGACAGGCCCGCAATCCTGCCATTACCCGACCGACCGGCCGGCGCCCTCCCCGGTATCCCGGAACACGCGATCGCCTTCGCGCCATACGAAAGCCGGCTGCGGTGCCGGCTTTCACGCGTGGCGCGGAACACGAACCGTCAGGGGGAATCGCACCGGAACGTCGTGTCCGCATCCAGTATCCCACAAGCCGGGACGACTCGAACGCGTGTCACTCGAGCCTGGTATATGAGCCGATTATGCGGCTTTTCAAGCCCTCGCGCTTGGCCGCATGCAACCAAGCAAAGCCGGAAAAACCCTGAAAATGGGTTCTTTACAACGACCCTCTAAACGTCTAAAAATTCCACTTGACACTCCAATAAAGAGCGCCAACAATCAAGCTGGCACTTTTTTCAATTCGCCGGTTGGCGAAACGAAAGGGGCCGAGGTGAGCTTGTGAGGGGGGAACGGCTGCATTTTCCGGTCGTTTAGCTTTTCGAGCGTGCTCGTGGTAAGTAGCAGCGACTGTGTGACAGGGGAAGTAGGAAATGGCAACTGGTATCGTTAAATGGTTCAACGACGCGAAGGGCTTCGGTTTCATCACTCCCGACGAGGGCGGTGAGGATCTGTTTGCGCACTTCTCGGCTATCACCATGAATGGCTTCAAGACGCTGAAGGAAGGCCAGAAGGTGAGCTTTGACGTCGTCCAAGGGCCGAAGGGCAAGCAAGCGTCGAACATCCAGGCCGTATAAGGCATCGGATATCTGACGAAGAAACCCGGCGCATTGCGCCGGGTTTCTTTTTTTGAGGCCGGCCCGTCGATAATCGATTGGCCGGCCTTTTCGTTCAATCCCGACCGTTGAACGCATATTGTCTCGTCGCGCATGCAGATCGGATAACGAATCCGCGCGTGAAACACATTCGCGGCTTAGTTACACGACCTTCAGCGTGCCCATCATGCCGAGATCCTCGTGTTCGAGAATATGGCAGTGAAACATGCGCTCGCCCGGCATGTCTTGCGTGACGAGAATCGACACGGTTTCGCCGCTGCGCACGTTCACCGTATCGCGCCATGCGCGGAACGGCTCGCTCGTGCGTGAACCACCCGACGCCCGCTCGATCACCTGGAACTGCGTGCCGTGCAAATGGAACGGGTGATCCATGTCCGTCGTATTGCGGATCTCCCAGCGCTCGACGTCGCCGCGGCGGCTCGTCAGCGTCGCGCGGTGCGGCGCGTAGGTGTCGCCGTTGATCGTGAAGCGCATGCCCGCCGGGCGGCCGTGCGCGCCGCCCTTCATCATCGCGTCCATGTCCATTTCCTCGCCGAACGCAACCGTCTTGTGCGCGACCGGTTCGCCCAGCGGCCGCACCGCGCGCAGCGTGGCGGGCAGCGCGCGGGCCGCGGCGGGCGCGAACGCGACGTCGGCCAGCGCCAGCGCCGGGTCGGGCGGCAGGCTGCCGTGACCGTCGTCGTGCGACATCGCCATCTTGCGGCGGTCGTACTCGGCCGCCTGCAGCACCGCGCGCGACGCACGGTCGCCGGCGCGGACCAGCAGCTCCGCGCGCTCGCCCGGCGCAATCAGCAGCGACGTCACGCGCCGCGGCGCGTCGAACAAGCCGCCGTCGGTGCCCGCGTGCTCGAACGCGCGGCCGTCGTCGAACGCGATGCGCAGGTAGCGTGCGCTGCACGCGTTCCAGACACGCCAGCGTTCGTCGCCCGCGACGTCGATGCGCGGCCGGCGCGCGCCGTTGACCAGCACGAATTGGCCTTCGCGGCCGTTCATCCAGTCCATCAGGTCGTTCGGCGCAATCGTGCCGTCGCGTGCAAGCTTCAGGTCCGACACGAACAGATGGCGCTCGGGCCAGCCGGCCAGCGGATCGTCCGCGGCGCGCACGACGAACGGGCCGGCCAGCCCGCGGAATACCTGCTCGGCCGTCATCATGTGCGGATGCGGGTGGTACCAGTAAGTGCCGGCGCTGCCCTTCGGCAGCGTGAAGCGATACACGCGCGACGCGCCGGGCGCGACCGGATCGGACGGGTTGCCGTCCTGGTCGGGCGGCACGGGCAGGCCGTGCCAGTGGATCGTCGACGGCTGCGGCAGCTTGTTCACGAACCGGATCTCGACCGTATCGCCCTCGCGCACGTCGATCAGCGGGCCGACGACGGGGCCTTGCGTGCCCGCGCCGAACTGCCAGAACGTCGTCGGCCGCGCGCCGTGCAGCAGCGGTCGCGCCACCGGTTGAGCGACCAGCGTCGCCCGGAACGTGCCGGGCTCGCGACTGTCGTTGACCAGCGTGCGCAACGTCGCGAGCGGCGCGCCGGCCGGCAGCCCGTCGGCGGCGGCGAGCGCGGCCGGCGCGGACTTGCCGTGCTGCGCGTGCGCCGACATCCCTGACATACCCGACATGCCCGGCATGTCGTCCATCGAATCCATGCCGGCCATGCCCGCATGGCCGGCATGCTGCGCCCACGCAGCGCGCGCGAACAGCGACGCGGTCGCGACACCGATGGCGCGCGACAGGAAGGTTCTCCGTCTCATCAATCGATCCTCGTTATTCATGCAGCGCGCGCGACAGACGCGGCGGTCGCGTCATCATAACCGCAGGGCCGGATCGAAAAACGCCGTCACTTGGCGGGCGGCGATACGCCGCAGCGAGCATCGCGATCGCACCGGCCGCGGCGCCACGCATGGCATCGCCGAGCGGCGCTTCGGCAATCATCGCTGCGCATCTGCCGTCCCTTAGCGCTTTCGTGCCCGCCCGCCGCGATTCCGCTCGATGCATCGACGCTCCGCAAACCCGTCAATTTTTCACGATGCGGAACAAGTCACTGCGTTATAAAAATTCGTGGTGCAGGGCACAAATTTCCCGTTTCGCGATGCCGAAAATCGTTCCGCAATACAAAACGGTCAAAGTAACGAATTGTTTTTAAACGGGAATTTTTGTTTTGAGAAGCCGTTCTACATGCACCATCCGAGCGGGTCGCGGACGTAGACTTGGTTCCATGCACTGACGCTTCGCCACGACGTTCGACACGGACCTCGGCGCAAGCAGCCAGTCGGGCCACAGCCGGCCGAGCCGGCAGGCGGCACAACAGAATCGCTCGTGATCAGAAAGGGAGAACGGAAATGAAGGGATTTCGCTTTGGTTCAGCGCTCGGGTCGTTCTACATCCTGCCGGCAAACGGCGGCTGGGAAGCGACGTTCGGCAATGCCTCGCTCGGCGCGTTCTCGTGCCCGGAAGTCGCGGCCGACCGCATCTCCCGCGGCGACTGCGCGCAGCTTTCCGAACTGGACACGGCCACGCTCGAAGTGCCGGACGAAATCGCCGAATGGGAAATCGTTCACGTCTGAATGGCACGCCTGCAACGACAAACGCCCCGGGCGACCGGGGCGTTTTTCTTGTGTGCCGGGCGGCGAACGGTTGATTCCGCCGCGCCGGCACGTGCACGGGCTCGCGCGATCGCGCGGCCGGCGTCAGGCGACCGCGTCGACGATGCCGTTCAGTGTCGCGCTCGGGCGCATGGCCTGGCTCGTCAGGTCGACGTTCGGACGGTAGTAGCCGCCGATCGCCTGCGGCTTGCCTTGCGCGGCCGCCAGTTCTTCCAGGATGCGCGCTTCGTTGTCGGACAACGCCTTCGCGACGCCTTCGAACTGCGCCTTCAGCGCGGCGTCGTCGCCCTGTTCGGCCAGCGCCTGCGCCCAGTACAGGCACAGGTAGAAGTGGCTGCCGCGGTTGTCGAGGCCGCCGACCTTGCGCGCCGGCGACTTGTTCTCGTCCAGGAACTTGCCGGTCGCCTGGTCGAGCGTCTTCGCGAGCACGAGCGCCTTCGGGTTCTGGTACGCGTTGCCGAGATGTTCGAGCGACGCCGCCAGTGCGAGGAATTCGCCGAGCGAGTCCCAGCGCAGGAAGCCTTCCTCGACGAACTGCTGCACGTGCTTCGGCGCGGAGCCGCCCGCACCCGTTTCGAACATCCCGCCGCCGGCCATCAGCGGCACGATCGACAGCATCTTCGCGCTGGTGCCGAGCTCCATGATCGGGAACAGGTCGGTCAGGTAGTCGCGCAGCACGTTGCCGGTGACCGAGATCGTGTCCTTGCCCGCGCGGATGCGCTCGAGCGAGAAGCGGGTCGCGTCTTCCGGCGTCATGATGCGGATGTCGAGACCGTTCGTGTCGTGATCCTTCAGGTAGCGTTCGACCTTCGCGATGATCTGCGCGTCGTGCGCACGCGCCGGATCGAGCCAGAACACGGCCGGCGCGCCGGTCGCGCGGGCGCGGTTGACCGCGAGCTTGACCCAGTCCTGCACCGGTGCGTCCTTCGTCTGGCACATGCGCCAGATGTCGCCCGCCTCGACCGCGTGCTCGAGCAGCACGTTGCCGGCTTCGTCGGTGACGCGCACGACGCCGTCCGCCGGGATCTGGAACGTCTTGTCGTGCGAACCGTATTCCTCGGCCGCCTGCGCCATCAGGCCGACGTTCGGCACGCTGCCCATCGTGACCGGATCGAACGCGCCGTGCTGCTTGCAGTCCTCGATCACGGCCTGGTACACGCCCGCGTAGCAGCGGTCCGGAATCACGGCCTTCGCGTCGTACAGCTGGCCGTCCGGGCCCCACATGCCGCCCGAGTCGCGGATCATCGCCGGCATCGATGCGTCGACGATCACGTCGCTCGGCACGTGCAGGTTCGTGATGCCCTTGTCCGAGTTGACCATCGCGAGACGCGGGCGCACCGCGTACTCGGCCTTGACGTCGGCTTCGATCGCTTCGCGCGTGTCGGCCGGCAGATCCTTCAGGCGCGCGTACAGGTCGCCGATCCCGTTGTTCGGGTTGAAGCCGACCTTCGCCAGCACGTCCGCGTGCTTCGCGAGCGCGTCGCGGTAGAACACCGACACGAAGTGACCGAACAGGATCGGGTCCGAGACCTTCATCATGGTCGCCTTCAGGTGCACCGAGAACAGCACGTCCTGCGCCTTCGCGTCGGCGATCTGCGCTTCGATGAAGCGGCGCAGCGCGTTGCGGCTCATCACCGACGCGTCGATCACTTCACCGCCCTTCACGGCCGTCTTTTCCTTCAGCACCTTCTTCGCGCCGTCGGTCGTCGTCAGTTCGATCTTCACGCTGCCGGCATCGGCGATCAGCGCCGACTTCTCGCTGCCGTAGAAGTCGCCTTCGGTCATGTGCGCGACGTGGGCCTTCGACGTGGCCTTCCACGCGCCCATCTTGTGCGGATGCTTGCGTGCGTAGTTCTTGACCGACAGCGGCGCGCGGCGGTCGGAGTTGCCTTCGCGCAGCACCGGGTTCACCGCGCTGCCCTTGATCTTGTCGTAGCGCGCCTTGACGGCCTTCTCTTCGTCCGTCGACGGATCTTCCGGATAGGCCGGCAGCGCGTAGCCCTGCGCCTGCAGTTCGGCGATCGCGGCCTTCAGCTGCGGCACCGATGCGCTGATGTTCGGCAGCTTGATGATGTTCGCTTCCGGCTTCAGCGTGAGCTGACCCAGCTCGGCCAGATCGTCGGAACCCTTCTGCTCCGACGGCAGGACGTCTGCGAATGCCGCGATGATGCGGCCGGCGAGCGAGATGTCGCGCGTTTCGACGGCGACGCCGGACGAACGCGTGAAGGCCTTGACGATCGGCAGCAGCGAATAGGTCGCGAGCGCCGGCGCTTCGTCGGTGAGGGTGTAGATGATCTTGGGCGAAGTGGACATGGTGGTCAAAGCATTGCTACGTGATGATGGGACTGAGGAGCGCCGGCGGTAACCGGCGGGAAGCGACCGGGTCGATCGCGAAAGGGGCGCGCCGGCTCAGCCGGGCGGTGGTGTTGCGAGGGCCGTCATGTTCTACCTTGCAGGGCTTGCGGGCCGCTTCGCGGCGCCGCGGCCCGCATGCCGGGCCACCCTGCCAACAAACCTGCCATCCACGAAACGCTCCGGCGCCGGCAGTCAGCGCCGGGGCGGCCGGCAACCTGCCGGCCCACCCCGGAAGGGGTCTTACATGTTCTCGATCAGCACTTCGCCGAAGCCGGAGCACGACACCTGCGTCGCGCCTTCCATCAGGCGCGCGAAGTCGTACGTGACGCGCTTCTGCAGGATCGACTTCTCCATCGCGGCGATGATCGTGTCGGCTGCTTCCGTCCAGCCGAGGTGGCGCAGCATCATTTCCGCCGACAGGATCTCGGAACCCGGGTTCACGTAATCCTTGCCTGCGTACTTCGGCGCCGTGCCGTGCGTCGCCTCGAACATCGCGACCGAATCCGACAGGTTCGCGCCCGGCGCGATCCCGATGCCGCCGACCTGCGCGGCCAGCGCGTCGGAGATGTAGTCGCCGTTCAGGTTCAGCGTCGCGATCACGTCGTATTCGGCCGGGCGCAGCAGGATCTGCTGCAGGAACGCGTCGGCGATCGAATCCTTGATCACGATCTCGTTGCCCGTCTTCGGGTTCTTCACGCGCATCCACGGGCCGCCGTCGATCAGCTCGCCGCCGAATTCCTTCTGCGCGAGCGCGTAGCCGGCGTCACGGAACAGGCCTTCCGTGAACTTCATGATGTTGCCCTTGTGCACCAGCGTGACCGACTTGCGATCGTTGTCGATCGCATACTGGATCGCCTTGCGCACGAGGCGCTCGGTGCCTTCGGTCGACACGGGCTTGACGCCGATCCCGGACGTTTCCGGGAAGCGGATCTTCTTCACGCCCATCTCGTCCTGCAGGAACTTGATCACCTTCTTCGCCTGCTCGGAGCCCGCGGCCCATTCGATGCCCGCGTAGATGTCTTCCGAATTCTCGCGGAAGATCACCATGTCGATCTTCTGCGGTTCGCGCACCGGCGACGGCACGCCCTTGAAGTACTGGACCGGGCGCAGGCACACGTACAGGTCGAGCTCCTGGCGCAGCGCGACGTTCAGCGAACGGATGCCGCCGCCGACCGGGGTCGTGAGCGGCCCCTTGATCGACACCACGTATTCCTTCAGCACCTGCAGCGTTTCGTCCGGCAGCCACACGTCCGGACCGTACACCTTGGTCGCCTTCTCGCCCGCGAAGATCTCCATCCAGTGGATCTTGCGCTGGCCCTTGTACGCATGCGCGACCGCCGCGTCGACGACCTTGATCATGACCGGCGTGATATCGAAGCCCGTACCGTCGCCTTCGATATAGGGAATGATCGGCTGATCGGAAACGTTGAGCGAGAAGTCCTTGTTGACGGTGATCTTGTCACCGCCCTCCGGAACCTTGATGTGCTGATACGGCATGATCGACTCCAGTGACGTGGCTGAGCAGGTGATGCTGGTCGAAGCTGCGCGCGCGGCGGGGCGCGGCATGGCCACCCCGTGACGACAACAGCGAGCCGCTATTCTAGCGCCCCAACCGGGCACTTCGGCGTGAACCGCGGCACTGCGTATCAAGACCTCACTTATGTCTTATATAAGACAGAGGACTTGCCGTTCCGTATTATGCATTAAGATTCCGCCATTTGCCATAGACCGCCCGCCCCCGCTCCCCGCGGGGCGCCGGGCGGGCGCCCCGCCATGAACCTGATCGCCCTCAACAAGCCGTTCGGCACGATTTGCCAGTTTTCCGCGCACGAGACGCGACCGTCGCTCGGCGACTGGGTAAAAACGCCCGGCGTGTATGCGGCCGGCCGGCTCGACGCGGACAGCGAGGGGCTGCTGCTGCTCACCGACGACGGCGCGCTGCAGGCCCGCATCGCGGAGCCGCGCCACAAGCTGGTGAAGCGCTACTGGGCGCAGGTCGACGGCGCGCCGGGGCCGGCCGACCTAAAGGCGCTCGCACGCGGCGTCGACCTCGGCGACTACGTGACGCGCCCGTGCCGCGCCGAATTCATCGAGCCGCCCGACACGCTGTGGCCGCGCAATCCGCCGATCCGCTACCGCGCCGCGATCCCGACCACGTGGATCGAGCTGGCGATCACCGAGGGCAAGAACCGGCAGGTACGCCGGATGACGGCGGCCGTCGGCTTCCCGACGTTGCGTCTGGTGCGCGTCGGCATTGGCGCACTCGATATATTCGCGCTCGGCATTGCACCGGGCGAAACAATCGCGCTGCCGCCGCGCGCGCCGTGGGACGGTTTCGCGCCGGCCGGATGACGAATCCGGGACGCGCGAATTTTTCGTCATCTTTTTCGTCAACCACCCGCGCAGATCGCGCGTTAAATCACGCAGATGCCAACCTTAGCTATCCGGCATTGGCAGCCGAACCCGTGTTTGCGTCACGAAAGCGACGTTTTATTCGAATACGATTCGGCGCCCGCAGCGCAAAGAGAAATTTCTCGAAGCGTCTGTCAACCGAAAGGTGGATGGCACCGTTAGACGACATGACTCCTATTGCCGGGTCATTTGGTTAATTAACTAAAGCTGAGGAACACAACATGAACAAACTGATCGCCGCTCTGGTCGCTGGCCTCTTCGCAACGGCTGCTTTCGCACAAGCTTCGGCTCCGGAAGCTGCTCCGGCAGCAGCAGAAGCTGCTTCGGCACCGGCTAAGCACGCTGCCAAGAAGCACCACGCTGCCAAGAAGCACCACAAGGCATCGAAGAAGGCTGCAGCAAGCGACGCAGCAGCACCGGCAGCTGCTTCGAACTAAGTAAGCAAGCTGTAATAACGCAGTCAAGAACACGCAGTCCTGCCGTTCTTACGGCGTTGAAAGGCAGATCACCGCAAGGCGATCTGCCTTTTTCTTTTTTGTGCCCGCCGGCGCGCATCGCGTACCATGCGGGTCTCGTTTTCCAGACAGGAGCCATGCTGTGTCATTCTCCCTGCGCTCGTCGCTCGGCCGCCTTGCGCGCGCCGCCGTGTTTCCCGCCGCCCTCGCCGTCCTCGCGCTCGGCATGCAGGCCGCCGGCGCGCAAGTGCCGCCCGGCGCCAAGCAGCCGAGCGAGTTCCCGCGCGTGAAGCTGCGCGCCGGCATGTACGTGATCGACGCGGCCGTCGCCGCGAACGACGCCGACCGCGAACAGGGGCTGATGTACCGTTCGCAACTCGCGCCGAACGAAGGCATGCTGTTCGTCTTCAACGAGAACGCCGTGCACTGCTTCTGGATGAAGAACACGCTGATCCCGCTGTCGATCGCATTCATCCGCGCGGACGGCACGATCACCGACATCGACGAGATGCGCGCGGAGACGACCGACAACCACTGCCCGCGCAACAACGGCGTCTATGCGCTCGAAATGAGCAAGGGCTGGTTCGCCGCGAAAGGCATCAAGCCCGGCATGAAGCTCGACGGCCTGCCGCGGGCCCAGTAACCGCAGCGGCCCGCGCGGCGGCCTTGCATCGCGCACCGCGCACCGACCGAAAAGCCGGCCGCCCCTTGTTCGTTATCGGGCGCCGGCTTTTTTTTCGCCCGCCGGCGGTATCCACCTTGATTCGGCACGCGCTGCCCGCATCTGCAAAAGCCACGGACAAGCGCTATCCTTTAAATCTCGTTAGTTCCAGCCCGGGCCGGCACCCATTAGCCGGCCCGCTTACGATCCGAACCACCAGGAGGTTCACGTGCCCCGCAAAACCCCCATCGAGCGCTATAGAAATATCGGGATCAGCGCTCACATCGATGCCGGCAAGACCACGACGACCGAGCGCATCCTGTTTTACACCGGCGTGAGCCACAAGATCGGTGAAGTGCACGACGGCGCGGCCACGATGGACTGGATGGAGCAGGAGCAGGAACGCGGCATCACGATCACGTCGGCGGCGACCACGGCCTTCTGGAAGGGCATGGCCGGCAACTATCCGGAACACCGGATCAACATCATCGACACGCCCGGGCACGTCGACTTCACGATCGAAGTCGAGCGCTCGATGCGCGTGCTCGACGGCGCGTGCATGGTCTACGACTCGGTCGGCGGCGTGCAGCCGCAATCCGAGACCGTGTGGCGCCAGGCGAACAAGTACAAGGTGCCGCGCATCGCGTTCGTCAACAAGATGGACCGGATCGGCGCCGACTTCTTCCGCGTGCAGAAGCAGATCGGCGAGCGCCTGAAAGGCGTCGCCGTGCCGATCCAGATTCCGATCGGCGCGGAAGACCATTTCCAGGGCGTCGTCGATCTCGTGAAGATGAAGGCGATCGTGTGGGACGACGAAAGCCAGGGCGTGAAGTTCACGTACGAGGACATCCCCGCGAACCTCGTCGAGCTCGCGCACGAATGGCGCGAGAAGATGGTCGAGGCCGCGGCCGAAGCGAGCGAGGAACTGCTCGAGAAGTATCTGCACGACCATGAATCGCTGACCGAGGACGAGATCAAGGCCGCGCTGCGCCAGCGCACGATCGCGAACGAGATCGTGCCGATGCTGTGCGGCAGCGCGTTCAAGAACAAGGGCGTGCAGGCGATGCTCGACGCGGTGATCGACTACCTGCCGTCGCCGGTCGACGTGCCCGCGATCCTCGGCCACGACTTCGCCGATCCGGAAAAGCCGGCGGAACGTCATCCGAGCGACGACGAGCCGTTCTCGTCGCTCGCGTTCAAGATCATGACCGACCCGTTCGTCGGCCAGCTGATCTTCTTCCGCGTGTATTCGGGCGTCGTCGAGTCGGGCGACACGGTGCTCAACGCGACGAAGGACAAGAAGGAGCGGCTCGGCCGGATCCTGCAGATGCACGCGAACGAGCGCAAGGAAATCAAGGAAGTGCGCGCGGGCGACATCGCGGCGGCGGTCGGCCTGAAGGAAGCGACCACCGGCGACACGCTGTGCGATCCGGCCAAGCCCATCATCCTCGAGAAGATGGAATTCCCGGAGCCGGTGATCTCGCAGGCCGTCGAGCCGAAAACGAAGGCCGACCAGGAAAAGATGGGCCTCGCGCTGAACCGTCTCGCGCAGGAGGATCCGTCGTTCCGCGTGCAGACCGACGAAGAGTCCGGCCAGACCATCATTTCTGGAATGGGCGAGCTCCACCTCGAAATCCTGGTCGACCGGATGAAGCGCGAGTTCGGCGTCGAGGCGACGGTCGGCAAGCCGCAGGTCGCGTATCGCGAAACGGTGCGCACGACGGCGGCCGACGTCGAAGGCAAGTTCGTCAAGCAGTCGGGCGGTCGCGGCCAGTACGGCCATGCGGTGATCACGCTGGAGCCGAACCCCGGCAAGGGCTATGAGTTCCTCGACGAGATCAAGGGCGGCGTGATTCCGCGCGAGTTCATCCCGGCCGTCGACAAGGGCATCACCGAGACGCTGAAGAGCGGCGTGCTCGCGGGCTACCCGGTCGTCGACGTGAAGGTGCATCTGACGTTCGGTTCGTACCACGACGTCGACTCGAACGAAAACGCGTTCCGGATGGCCGGCTCGATGGCGTTCAAGGAAGCGATGCGCAAGGCGAAGCCGGTGCTGCTCGAGCCGATGATGGCCGTCGAGGTGGAGACGCCCGAGGACTTCATGGGCAACGTGATGGGCGACCTGTCGAGCCGGCGCGGCATCGTGCAGGGAATGGAGGACATCGCGGGCGGCGGCGGCAAGCTGGTGCGCGCCGAGGTGCCGCTCGCGGAAATGTTCGGCTATTCGACGTCGCTGCGTTCGGCCACGCAGGGCCGCGCGACGTACACGATGGAGTTCAAGCATTACGCGGAAACGCCGGCGAACGTGTCGGAAGCCGTGATCAATGCGAAAGTGAAGTAAGCGCCGCTCGCTCGCGCTTCGGCGCATGCGCGCAACGCCCGTCCGGTTCGTTCCGGACGGGCTTTTTTTCGTCCGGCGCGCGTCGCGTGCGCGTCTGGTCGATCGGCGCGCCGCGCTTTTTTTCGCGTGCCACAATGGATGGCGATTCGTCAGATGGAACCCGCCCGATGCCGCCCACCCCTGCCCTGCGCCGCCTGCTGACCCTCTATGCCGGCCTGATCGCCGCGAACGTCGCCGTCTGGCTGTGGGCGCTCGCGGTGCTGCGCGACCATCCGCTGCTGCTCGGCACCGCGGCGATCGCATACGGGCTCGGGCTGCGGCATGCGGTCGACGCGGATCACATCGCGGCGATCGACGTCGCGACGCGCAAGCTGATGCAGGACGGCCAGCGTCCGGTGAGCGTCGGCCTGTTCTTTTCGCTCGGTCATTCGACGATCGTGATCGCGGCGACGCTCGGCATCGCGCTGACCGCGTTCGCGCTGCGCGACCGGTTCGATGCATTCCGCGAGATCGGCGGCACGATCGGCACGGCGGTATCGGCCACCTTCCTGCTGGTGCTCGCGTGCGTGAACCTGATGATCCTGCGCGACGTGTGGCGACGCTATCGCGGCGCGTCCGGGCACACGCACGACGGCACGCACGACCATCGTCCCGCCGGGCTCGTCTCGCGGTTGCTGCGCCCGCTGTTCCGGTTCGTGTCGAAGAGCTGGCACATGTATCCGGTCGGCGTGCTGTTCGGGCTCGGTTTCGATACTGCAACCGAAATCGGCCTGCTCGCGATTGCCGCCGCGCAGGCGAGCCAGGGGCTGCCGGTCTATACGGTCATGCTGTTTCCCGCGCTTTTCACCGCCGGCATGACGCTGATCGACTCCACCGACAACGTGCTGATGATTCAGGCATACGGCTGGGCGATGGACGATCCGCAGCGCAAGCTGCTCTACAACGCGAGCATCACGTTCGTGTCGGCGGCCGTCGCGCTGGCGATCGGCGGGATCGAGGCGGCCGGCCTGCTGGCCGACAAGCTGTCGCTGACGGGCCCCGTGCGTGACACGCTCGATGCGCTCGGCGACCGCTTCGGCTCGATCGGCTACGGCATCGTCGCGCTGTTCCTCGTCTGCTGGATCGCGTCGATCCTGTTCCATCGCTGGCAACGCGCGGCCGATGCGCCGGCGCGCTGAACGACTCCTCCGACGTTTCATTCCGGAAACAAAACGCTCCCCTACGACGTTGCACGCGCGGTCACGCGACTGCGCCCGCCTTTCGCGACGGGCCCGAGCGGCCGATGGCACGAATCTCGCAGAGTGAGATTCGCACGGCGGGCCCGCGTGCCGATCCGCGTTCGCGGCTGACGTTCAGCGTCGGCCCGAAGGCGATCGGCCGACGATAGGACTACGAATCTTTTACGCCCCCCTGCACCACACGTAAATCGTCGCGCGGCTACGAGGCATCGCGCGCATGGGGAGGCCATGATGCATAAAACGAAACAACCGTTCCGCGCGGCGGGACGGCGCCCTCGTGCAACCTTGCTGGCCGTGGCCGCGTTCGCGTGCTGCTGCTCGTATGCGGTCGCACAGAACACGACGCCTGACGCCGCGCCCGACGCGAACGCCAGCGCGGACACCATCATGACGCTCGTCGAGAACGCATCGCCGTGCGCCGCCAATCCGGCTGCGTGCGCGGTACACGTGTATGCCGGCCGGGGCGTCGGTAATGGCGGCGCCGGTGCGGGCGGCAGCGGAAACGGGAACGGCGACGGCACCGGGAATGGGAACGGTAGCGGCGGCAACAACGGGAACGGCGCCGTCGGACCTGCGGGTGTCGGCGGAACGACAGGCGGAACCTCCGGCAGTACGAACGGCACGGGCCGCGGAGGCAATGCGTCCGGGAACGGTGGTTCAGGTGGCGGGACTTCGGGCGGCGGCACTTCGGGTGGAGGCACTTCGGGTGGAGGCACTTCGGGTGGCGGCACTTCGGGTGGCGGCACTTCGGGTGGAGGCACTTCGGGTGGAGGCACCTCGGGTGGCGGCACCTCGGGTGGCGGTACCTCGGGTGGCGGCACTTCCGGTGGCGGCACCTCGGGTGGCGGTACTTCGGGTGGCGGTACTTCGGGTGGCGGTACTTCCGGCGGCGGCACGTCCGGCGGCGGCACTTCCGGTGGCGGCACCTCGGGTGGCGGTACTTCGGGTGGCGGTACTTCGGGTGGCGGTACTTCCGGTGGCGGTGGCCACGGTGGTGGTGGCGATGGTGACGGCGGTGGTCACGGCAACGGCGGCGGCCATGGTGACGGTGGCGGTCACGGCAACGGCGGC
>NZ_CADFEH010000015.1:0-158103 GCF_902833155.1 Burkholderia sp. BCC1047
CGTTTCAGAAACAGCACGACACAGCCAAAAAAGGAGAGAAAGAAGACCCAGATACCCACCGAATAACCCGCAAAGCTGGTCCAAGGGGTGGGTCAGAATTCAATGCAAATCGTGGGTCAGGATTCCATGCAAATCAACAGCCCAGACGCTTTCCTTCTGCGTCCTCGTGATGTCCAATGTTACAAATCCCTGTCAATGGCTTTTTCCGATAAAGCCAAGGCGTATGGGGCAACTTTCGTGACAAGGGAGCATAAATCCATGGCGAGTAGGAAAACGTGGCCGAATTCTCTCGGTTGTCAAGGGAAGCCATAATTCAGAAAAGCAAATAAAAACCCCGCGAACCATACGGAAAGCGGGGTCTGCGAATGCAACGGAATTGGAACGGTTGTCGGGGAGCAGAGGGGAAAACCGCTCGACTTGGTACTGCAAAGCCGAGCTCCGATGCTATGGCTTTGCACTTGCTTTTAAAAATTTCCGCTAGGAACGGTGCATAACGCGAGCCAAATTTCTTTGGAAATTTTCACCAAATACGTTTTCGGTTTTCAGCTTTTGTGTCGAATTTCTCATTTATAGTGACATTCGACACAAAGAATCAAACGTCAATATTCCCCGCCCGCAACGCATTCGACTCGATAAACGCCCGCCGCGGCTCCACATCATCCCCCATGAGGGTAGTAAAGATCCCATCCGCCGCGATCGCGTCTTCGATCTGCACACGCAGCAGACGCCGCACGGCCGGATCCATCGTCGTTTCCCACAGCTGCTCGGGGTTCATCTCGCCGAGCCCCTTATACCGCTGCTTCGAGACGTTCCGTTCAGCATCCGCCAGCAGCCACTTCATCGCGCTCTTGAAGTCCGCCACGGCCATGCTGCGTTCACCGCGCTTGATGACCGCGCCTTCCCCAATAAGCCCCTTGAACGTATTCGCCGTCGTCACGAGCTGCTGATAATCCGCCGTGTGCTGGAATTCCTGGTCGATGACCGAAACGCGCACGTTGCCGTGATGTGTCCGCTCGACATGCAGCGCCCGCTGTTCGCGAACCGCGTCATACGAAGGCACGACCCGCACTTCATTCTTCAGCGCTTCGTCATGCAACGCAGCGTGCAGCGCCTTAGCCGAAGCCTCGGTCGACTCCTCATTGGAGAGATCGATCACCACCCCATCCATGACCGCTTCCAGCGCGGCCGGGTCATACAACCGGCTCAACCGATCGATCACGCTCTGCGACAGCAGATACGACCTTGCCAGCTCCCCAAGCGCATCACCCGAAATCGCCGCCGCATTCTCACCCGGCACCAGCTCCGACCCTTGCAGCGCCAGCCGCAGCATGTGCGCGTTGAGCTCCACGTCGTCCTTCAGATACCGTTCGTCCTTGCCCGCCTTGATCTTGTAAAGCGGCGGCTGCGCGATATACACGTACCCGCGCTCGATCATGTCCGGCATCTGGCGATACAGGAACGTGAGCAGCAGCGTCCGGATGTGCGCACCGTCCACGTCCGCGTCGGTCATGATGATGATGCGGTGATAGCGGAGCTTGTCGAGGTTGTAGTCTTCCTTGCCGATGCCGCAGCCGAGCGCGGTCACGAGCGTGACGATCTGCTCCGACGACAGCAGCTTGTCGTAGCGCGCCTTCTCGACGTTCAGCACCTTGCCGCGCAGCGGCAGGATCGCCTGGAACTTGCGGTCACGCCCTTGCTTCGCCGACCCGCCTGCCGAGTCACCCTCGACGATGTAGATTTCGCACTTCGCCGGGTCTTTCTCCTGGCAGTCCGCGAGCTTGCCCGGCAGGCCGACGCCATCGAGCACGCCCTTGCGGCGCGTCATCTCACGCGCCTTCCGCGCAGCATCACGCGCCCGAGCAGCTTCGACGATCTTCCCGCAGATGATCTTCGCGTCGATCGGCGTTTCCAGCAGGAATTCTTCGAGCGCCTTCGCCACAACTTCCTCAACCGGCGCACGAACCTCGGACGAAACCAGCTTGTCCTTCGTCTGCGAGCTGAACTTCGGCTCCGGCACCTTCACGGACAGCACGCACGACAGCCCTTCGCGCATGTCGTCGCCGGTCGTCTCGACCTTCGCCTTCTTCGCGATTTCGTTGTCGGTGATGTACTTGTTGATGACGCGCGTCATCGCGGCCCGCAGGCCGGTCAGGTGCGTGCCGCCGTCGCGCTGCGGAATGTTGTTCGTGAAGCACAGCACGTTCTCGTTGTAGCTGTCGTTCCACTGCATCGCGACTTCGACGCCCACGCCGTCCTTCTCGCCGTTGGCGAAGAACACGGTCGGGTGCAGGTTGGTCTTCGTCTTGTTGATGTACTCGACGAAGCCCTTCACACCGCCGGCGAACGCGAAATCGTCTTCCTTGCCCGAGCGCAGGTCCGTGAGACGAATCCGCACGCCGTTGTTCAGGAACGAAAGCTCGCGCATCCGCTTCGCGAGGATGTCGTAGTGATACTCGACCGTGCCGAAAATGGTCGGATCGGCCATGAAATGCACTTCAGTGCCGCGGTTCTCGGTGTCGCCGGTCACGAGCATCGGCGACACTTCCACGCCGTCCACCACCTCGAGCACGCGATCCTGCGCGACGCCGCGGTGGAACTCCATGAAACGCTTCTTGCCGTCGCGGCGCACGGTGAGGCGCAGCCAGCTCGACAGTGCGTTCACGCACGACACGCCCACGCCGTGCAGGCCGCCGGACACCTTGTAGCTGTTCTGGTCGAACTTGCCGCCGGCGTGCAGCTCGGTCATCACGATCTCGGCGGCGCTGCGCTTCGGCTCGTGCTTGTCGTTCATCTTCACGTCGGTCGGAATCCCGCGGCCGTTGTCGGTCACGGAAATCGAGTTGTCGGCGTGAATCGTCACGTGGATGTCGTTGCAGTACCCGGCCAACGCTTCGTCGATCGAGTTGTCGAGCACCTCGAACACGAGGTGGTGCAGACCGGTGCCGTCCGACGTGTCGCCGATGTACATCCCGGGGCGCTTGCGCACCGCTTCCAGACCTTCGAGGATCTGGATCGACGAGGCGCCGTAGCTGCTGTTATCGGGTTGCGAATTGTGCTGTTCACTCATGGATATCTTCCGGTTCTGCGAGGCCACTCAAGCGGCGGCGCGGTGCGTTTTCTTGCGAAAACGCCGGGCCGCTCCAGTTTTCCTGGCCCGTCCAAGGCGCCGTTAGGGCACCAAAGGGACGGGTTGTCGGTTCGCCATAAAAACGCCAAAGGGGCTTGCCGCCCCCTGGTGTGTGTCTTGATGTCGTGCGCGTCAGATGCGCATCGGCATCACGACATACTTGAACTCTTCGTTCTCGGGCACGGTGATCAGCGCGCTCGAGCTGGCGTCGCCGAGGCTCACCTGCACGGTGTCGACCTTCAGGTTCGCGAGCACGTCGAGCAGATACGTGACGTTGAAGCCGATGTCGACGGTATCGCCCTGGTAAGCGATTTCGAGTTCTTCCTGCGCCTCTTCCTGATCGGCGTTGGTCGACATGATCTTCAGTTGGCCCGGCGCGATGATGCAGCGCACGCCCTTGAACTTGTCCGAGGTCAGGATCGCCGCGCGCTGCAGCGAACGCTGCAGTTCTTCACGGCCGATCTCGAACGTGTTCTTGTGCGCCTTCGGGATCACGCGCTGGAAGTCGGGGAACTTGCCCTCGACGAGTTTCGACACGAGCTCGACCTGGCCGAACGTGAACTTGGCCTGGGTTTGCGCGATGTCGATGGTGACGGTGTCGTCGATGTCTTCGAGCAGGCGCTGCAGCTCGAGAATCGTCTTGCGCGGCACGATGACTTCCTGGCGGCCGAACGTGCCGCCTTCGAGCTTCATCGACGAGAACGCGAGGCGGTGGCCGTCGGTGGCCACGGCCATCAGCTGGTCGCCGTCGACGACGAGCAGCATGCCGTTCAGGTAGTAGCGGATGTCCTGCTGCGCCATCGCGAAGTGCACCATGCCGAGCAACTGGCGGAACGACTTCTGCGGGACGGTGAGCGTGGCGCCGAAATCCTTCGCCTGCGCGACGGTCGGGAACTCGTCGGCCGCCAGCGTCTGCAGTGCGAAGCGGCTCTTGCCCGATTGAACGGTGAGGCGCTTGTCGGCGAGCGACAGCGTGACCTGGCCGTCAGGCATCGCGCGCAGGATGTCGAGCAGCTTGCGGGCCGCGACGGTGGTCGCGATCTGGTCGCCGCCGACGCCGAAATCGGCGCGCGTGGTGATCTGCAGCTCCAGGTCGGTCGACAGGAATGAAACGTCCGGGCCGTTCTTGGTGATCAGCAGGTTGGCGAGGATCGGCAACGTATGGCGGCGTTCGACGATGCCGCTGACCGTTTGCAGCGGCCTGAGGAGGGTGTCTCGTTCGGTCTTGACCAGTTGCATAGAGTTCCTTCGTTGAGTAACGGCCTGCAGCGCAGCAGCCACGCAGCGCCCCGCCGGCCGGGCTCTTGGCCCGCCACCACCGGGGCGGTCAAACCAGTATTGTGCCTCAAAACCGAACCGCCCCCCTTAAATTGGGGCGGAGGCCGAATTATCAAGCGCGCCCGCGCGCTCAGCCCTTCAGCGTCTGTTCCAGCACGTGCAGCTCGTGGTTGAGCTGCGCGTCCTTGCTGCGCTCGTCGGCGATCTTGCGCACCGCGTGCAGCACGGTGGTGTGATCGCGCCCGCCGAACAGCTCGCCGATTTCCGGCAGGCTCTTCTGCGTGAGTTCCTTCGCCAGGTACATCGCAATCTGCCGCGGCCGCGCGATGTTCGCGGGGCGCTTCTTCGAGTACATATCCGCGACCTTGATGTTGTAGAAGTCGGCGACGGTCTTCTGGATGTTCTCGACCGAAATCTGCCGGTTCTGCACGGTCAGCAGGTCCTTCAGCGCTTCCTTGGTCAGCTCGATCGAGATCTCGCGGCCGTGGAACTTCGAATACGCGAGGATCTTGCGCAGCGCGCCTTCGAGCTCGCGCACGTTCGAGCGCAGATGCTTCGCGACGAAGAACGCGACGTCTTCCGACAGGTTCACGCCTTCCGACTGCGCCTTGCGCATCAGGATCGCGACGCGCATTTCCAGCTCGGGCGGCTCGATCGCGACGGTAAGGCCCGAGTCGAAGCGCGAGATCAGGCGATCGTCGATGCCCGAGATTTCCTTCGGATACGTGTCGCTGGTGATGATCACCTGCGCCTTGTTCGCGACCAGCGCCTCGAACGCGTAGAAGAATTCCTCTTGCGTGCGCGACTTGCCGGAGAAGAACTGGATATCGTCGATCAGCAGCAGGTCGAGCGAGTGGTAGTAGCGCTTGAAGTCGTCGAACGCCTTGCGCTGGTACGCCTTCACCACGTCGGACACGTATTGCTCCGCGTGGATGTAGCGGATTCGCGCGCCGGCCTTGTCGAGCAGCAGCTGGTTGCCGATCGCGTGGATCAGGTGGGTCTTGCCGAGGCCGACGCCGCCGTACAGGAACAGCGGGTTGTACGAGATGCCCGGGTTATCCGCGACCTGGATCGCGGCGGCGCGCGCGAGCTGGTTCGCTTTACCGGTCACGAAGTTGTCGAACGTGAGCACGGGGTTCAGCTTCGAACGTTCGTACATCGAATCGGCTTCGCCGCCGTTCGCGGGCGCGGCGCCCGGGCCCGGACGCCACGTGCGGCGGCCGGCCGCGGCTTCGTGCGCGGGCAGGCTCGGCAGGTCGATGTCGGCGTCGTCCGCGTTCAGGTGGTGCGCGGCGGCCGCCGACGGCGTCATCGGCACGTCGGCCGGCGCGGCGGGCGCGGCCGCTGCATGCGCGGTCAGGTTGGCGGCGATCGCGGCGACCGTCGCGGCCGGGCCGCTCGGGGACAGCGGCGCACGCGGGGCGGCCGGTGCGGCGCCTGCGGGCGTGCTGCGCATGCCGGCCTTCGGATCGAGGACGAACTGGACTTCGATCGGCGTATTCCAGAATTCACGGGCCAGATCGGCGATCCGGCCCGAAAACTGGCTCTTGACCCAGTCCAGCTTGAAGCGGTTCGGCGCGGCGATGGACAGCGTGTTCGCCGACGCATCGAAGGCCACCGGGGCCAAGGGTTTGATCCACGTCACGTACTGCTGGGGCGTTAGCTCGCGCTCCAGCAGTGCGGAACAGTGTTGCCAGAAATCGTTCATCAAGTAACTGTCGTTTTTTGCGTGCACAGCGCGGCTCGCCGGCGCCCTTGTCGCGGTTGCGCAACAAGGCCCGAAGCGGTCGTGCGAGCGTGCCTCGGACGCCTGCGTCACAGTGTTGGAGGGGCAGGCGCGAGCCGAAGCGGCGTGCGGGATTCTTGGAGATAAGGCGAGATTCTAACGCCAAACGCGGCCACAGCGGGACTTATCCACAGGCTGGGTTTGTGAGTCGCGGGGCCGGATCGGAGCGGCCCGGCACAGGCGAGCGACTCGTAAAGTATTGACCGTCAACGGAAAAACGGTTTAAATAGCGGGTTCCGCGAAAACCAATCCTGTATTCCCGGCGATTGCGTTCGCCCGAATGCCTCCGGTTAAGGGCACGCGGTCCCCTGAATTTCGACATTCTCGAACAAGTGAGAACATCATGAAACGTACTTACCAACCGTCCGTGACGCGCCGCAAGCGCACCCATGGCTTCCGTGTCCGCATGAAGACGGCAGGTGGCCGCAAGGTCATCAACGCTCGCCGCGCGAAGGGCCGCAAGCGCCTCGCCATCTAAGGCAGGTTGCGCGCTGTGTCCGCCGTCCGCAGTCCTGCGGAAGGTGCCGTCGAGCCGGGTGCGAATCCGTCGCAGACGAAAGCCGCCTTCCCGAAAGCTGCGCGACTTCTGAAAACGGATGAATTTTCATCCGTTTTTCGTTTGCGCCCCTGGCGGCGCTCCGCGCACTTCGTGATCTACGGCAAGCCGACCGGTCAGCCTGCACGCCTGGGGCTCGTCGTCGGCAAGAAGTATGCGCCGCGAGCAGTCACCCGTAACCTCGTGAAGCGGCTGGCGCGCGATCAGTTTCGCCTGCGCCGCGCCGAATTCGCCGGTTACGACCTGCTGCTGCGGCAGCACACGCGCTTCGACAAGAAAGCGCTGCCGAGCGCGGCTTCCGCCCCGCTCGCGGCGATGTGCGCGGCCGAGATCCGCGAACTGCTCGACAGGGCAGTCCGGGAAATCGCGCGCCGGGCGTCGAAGCCCGCGTCCGAGTGACGCATCCGTGCCCGGCGCGGCGTTCGCGCCCGCCCGGCCGGTTTTGACGCGGCGTCGTACGGCGCCGCCCAAGGTATGGAAACGGTATTGATCGCCTTGCTGCGCTTCTACAAGGTTGCCGTGAGCCCGATGCTCGGCAACCGTTGCCGTTTTTATCCTTCCTGTTCGGATTACGCGCGCGAGGCAATCCAGTATCATGGCGCCGCGCGCGGCACGTATCTCGCCGTCAGGCGCGTGTGCCGATGCCACCCGTTTTCCGCGGGCGGCATCGACCCCGTCCCGCCGCCCAACTCCGACACTCGCGCTCGCGGCGAAGCCGACGCGCGGTCCCATCGACTCTGAGACAACGCATGGATATCAAACGCACCGTCCTATGGGTGATCTTCTTCATGTCAGCTGTCATGCTGTACGACAACTGGCAGCGGGACCATGGACGCCCGTCGATGTTCTTCCCGAGCGCCACGCAGACGGCCCCGGCCGCTGCCGGCGGCGCATCGGGCACGGGCGCGACGAAGACCGCAGGTGACGTGCCGGCCGCCGCAGCCGGCGCCGCACCGTCGACGACGGCCCCGGCCGCGCAGGCGCAGCTGGTGAAGTTCTCGACCGACGTGTACGACGGCGAAATCGACACGCGCGGCGGCACGCTCGCGAAGCTGACGCTGAAGAAGCAGGGCGACGGCAAGCAGCCCGACCTGTACATCACGCTGTTCGACCACACGGCCGGCCACACGTATCTCGCGCGCACGGGCCTGCTCGGCGGCGATTTCCCGAACCACAACGACGTCTACACGCAGCTGAATCCCGGCTCGACGTCGCTGACGGGCGACCAGAACACGCTGAAGCTGTCGTTCGAATCGCCGGTGAAGGGCGGCGTGAAGGTCGTGAAGACCTACACGTTCACGCGCGGCAGCTACGTGATCGGCGTCGACACCAAGATCGACAACGTCGGCACGGCGCCCGTCACGCCGACGGTCTACATGGAACTGGTGCGCGACAACACGGCCGTCGAAACGCCGATGTTCTCGCATACGTTCCTCGGGCCGGCGGTCTACACGGACGCGAAGCACTTCCAGAAGATCGACTTCAGCGACCTCGACAAGAACAAGGCGAACTTCGAGAAGGCCGCCGACAACGGCTGGGTCGCGATGGTGCAGCACTACTTCGCGTCGGCCTGGATTCCGCAGCAGGGCGCGAAGCGCGACATCTACGCTGAGAAGATCGATCCGACGCTGTACCGCGTCGGCGTGAAGCAGCCCGTCGCCGCGATCGCGCCGGGCCAGTCGGCCGACGTGCAGGCGCGCCTGTTCGCCGGTCCGGAAGAAGAGCGCATGCTCGAAGGCATCGCGCCGGGCCTGGAGCTCGTGAAGGACTACGGCTGGGTGACGATCATCGCGAAGCCGCTGTTCTGGCTGCTCGAGAAGATCCACGGCTACGTCGGCAACTGGGGCTGGGCGATCGTGCTGCTGACGGTGCTGATCAAGGCCGTGTTCTTCCCGCTGTCGGCGGCAAGCTACAAGTCGATGGCGCGCATGAAGGAAATCACGCCGCGCATGCAGGCGCTGCGCGAACGCTTCAAGAGCGATCCGCAGAAGATGAACGCCGCGCTGATGGAGCTGTACAAGACCGAGAAGGTCAATCCGTTCGGCGGCTGCCTGCCGGTCGTGATCCAGATCCCGGTGTTCATCTCGCTGTACTGGGTGCTGCTCGCATCGGTCGAAATGCGCGGCGCGCCGTGGATTCTGTGGATTCACGACCTGTCGCAGCGCGACCCGTTCTTCATCCTGCCGGTGCTGATGGCCGTGTCGATGTTCGTGCAGACGAGCCTCAACCCGACGCCGCCGGACCCGGTCCAGGCGAAGATGATGAAGTTCATGCCGATCGCGTTCTCGGTGATGTTCTTCTTCTTCCCGGCTGGTCTCGTGCTGTACTACGTCGTGAACAACGTGCTGTCGATCGCGCAGCAGTACTACATCACGCGCAAGCTCGGCGGCGTGAAGAAGAAGCCGGCCTGACGCCCGTTGCATGCGCGGGCGGCCAGCCGCCCGCGATGCTCGCAAAAAAAGCCGCATGGTTCACGACCATGCGGCTTTTTGTTTCCCGGCGACGGTGACTGCGGTGGCGGCGCGTGCGGTGGCTGCCGCTCAGGCCTTCTTCGCTTCGAGTTTCGGATCGCCGTAGAACTGCTCGACCAGTTCCTGAACGAGGTAACGCTGATGCGGAGACAGCGCCTCGATCTTCGATGCGAGTTCGATCGTCTCGGGCGTCGGCGGATAGCGTTCGTCGCGCGGCAGCGGTTGCGGCGTCGGATGTTCGACCACGCTCGGCGACGGCCCGTAATGCAGCCAGTGCACTTCGACGCGCAACCATTCGGCCAGCGTTTCGAGTTTGTCCGACGTCGGGATCGTGCGGCCCGTCAGCCATTTGTGCGCGGTTTGCGGCGAAACAGGGTGCGTTCCGCGGTGGCGCAGATTGAATCGGTTCGCCAGTTCCGTCGCGCCCGTGACCTTCTCCGGGCTGCGCCGCAGGGCGAATTTCAGGCGTTCCGAGAACGCGGCTTTTTCTTCGGATGTCGGCATGGGGAGATTGTGCAATTCCATCGCCGCGTTTCAGACAACCATATGGGATAAACGTATCTCACACGGACGAATCCCGACCCTGGACAGGATGGTCGATGAAATTGAGGGACGTGGTGCCGGGCCGCTCCGGCAAGCATACTCGTCCGAAATGGCTGGTGTGTCGTGACACCGGACTCATACTCGGCTTATCCCCGGCGGGATAAATTCGGGCGAGTCCGAATCTGGCGCCGCCGCCGATGGCCGGTGAGCCGGCACGCTACAATGCCGACGTTCCGATGCCCGAACTGTTGCGCGGGCGCACCATTCATCCGCTGATTACCCGATTGCTCCGATTCCCATGCTCGCTACCGATTCCGATCCGATCGTCGCCATTGCCACCGCTGCCGGCCGGGGCGGCATCGGCGTCGTGCGTGTGTCGTTCGGGCGCGGCGGCGAGGCGGCCGCGCTGCCGCTGATCGACGCGTTGTGCGGGCAGAAGCTTGCGCCGCGTCATGCGAGCTACGTGCCGTTCCTCGACGCGCATGGCGCGCCGCTTGACCGCGGGATCGCGCTGTATTTCCCGGCACCGCATTCGTACACCGGCGAGCACGTGCTCGAGCTGCAGGGGCATGGCGGGCCGATCGTGATGCAACTGCTACTGCAGCGCTGCCTGGATGCGGGACGTGGCTTCGGGCTGCGGCTCGCGGAGCCGGGCGAGTTCACGCGGCGTGCGTTCCTGAACGACAAGCTCGACCTCGCGCAGGCCGAGGCCGTCGCCGACCTGATCGAGGCGAGCACCGAGGCGGCCGCGCGCTCGGCCGGGCGTTCGCTCGACGGCGCGTTTTCGCGGCAGATCCATGCGCTCGTCGAGGACGTGATCACGCTGCGGATGCTGGTCGAGGCGACGCTCGATTTTCCGGAGGAGGAAATCGACTTCCTCGAAGCGGCCGACGCGCGCGGCAAGCTCGCGAAGATCCGCGCGCAGCTCGCGCACGTGCTCGGCGATGCACGGCAGGGCGCGTTGTTGCGCGAAGGGCTGTCGGTCGTGCTCGCGGGGCAGCCGAACGTCGGTAAGTCGTCGCTGCTGAATGCGCTGGCGGGCGCCGAGCTGGCGATCGTCACGCCGATCGCCGGCACGACGCGCGACAAGGTCGCGCAGACGATCCAGGTCGAAGGGATTCCGCTGCACATCATCGATACGGCCGGGCTGCGCGAGACGGAGGATGAAGTCGAGCGGATCGGCATTGCGCGCACGTGGAGCGAGATCGAACGCGCGGACGTCGTGCTGCATCTGCTGGATTCGCGCACGGGGATGACGCCTGATGACGAAGTGATCGCCGCGCGGTTTCCGGGCGGCGTGCCGGTGGTGCGCGTGCTGAACAAGACGGATCTGACCGGCGTGCCGGCGTGCGTCGAGCATCCGGCGGCGGAAGGCGATCTGACCGAGGTGCATCTGTCGGCGAAGCGCGGCGACGGGATCGACATGCTGCGCGCGGAGCTGTTGCGGATTGCCGGGTGGCAGGCGGGGGCCGAGGGCGTGTATCTGGCGCGCGAGCGGCATCTGATCGCGCTGCGGGCCGCGCAGGAACATCTCGCGCAGGCGGCGGATCACGCGGAGCAGCGCGCGCAGTCGCTCGATCTGTTTGCCGAGGAACTGCGGCTCGCGCAGGAGCAGCTCAATGCAATTACCGGGGAGTTCACGTCGGATGATCTGCTGGGGGTGATTTTCAGCAGGTTTTGTATTGGGAAGTGAGCGGACGCTCAACCGTCCGTTGCTGCTGCCAGCGGCGTGCCATCGAGTACGAACAGCATGGGCACGCATGCATCGTCATTGCCGGATGCCGAAACGAATTCAAACATCCGGAATGATGATGCAATCTCGGCCCGGCGGGCCTCAATCCCAATGCCGATGATGATGGTAATACCCACCCCCACCGTAATACCCGCCACCATCCGGCACCACGATACAGCCGCTCAACAACACGGCGACGCCGGCAATCAGCAAAAGGGCCTTCTTCATCGCGTTCCACCTGCTTGGGTTCAATATGAAACCCAGCATAGCGAGCGCTCCCGGCCCGGGCTGTAAGCGATCGTATCCCCGCGCCGCAATCCGTAACGGCGGATTATTCCGGTCATAATGACCGTAACAATTGGCCAAACAGCAGACGTTTCAGGCGACGACGACCCGGTTTCGCCCCGTATCCTTCGCCCGATACAGCGCGGCGTCGGCGGCTTCGATCAGCGCGTCGGGGGTCGACAGATCGTCGGCCGACACGGTCGCGCAACCCACGCTGACGCTCACGCGCCCGGCCGGCGAGTCGGGCATCGCGAGGTCGAGCCGCAGCACGGCGTCGCGCACTTCGTCGGCCACCACTCGCGCACCGCGCGCGCCGGTATTCGGCAGCACGATCGCGAACTCCTCGCCGCCGTAGCGCGCGACGATGTCGGCCGGCCGCCGCACCGCACCGGCCAGCGCATTCGCGACGGCGATCAGGCATGCATCGCCCTTCACGTGACCGAACGCGTCGTTGTACGCCTTGAAGTGATCGACGTCGACCATCAGCAGCGACAGCGGTTCGCCCTGCCGCCGCGCCTGCAGGAACAGCGTGTGGAAATGATCGTTGAAATGGCTGCGGTTGAACGCGCCCGTGAGCCCGTCGCGCGCGGACGAGCGGATCAGCGTCGCGTGCGCTTCGAACAACTGCTGATACAGCATCGTCACTTCCCACGCGAGCACGCACACGAGCACGCCGGGCGTGAACATGCTGAACACGCGCGCGACATACCAGCCGACCGTGAAGCGGTTCGTGCTCAGCAAGTTCAGCGTCGTATCGGTGAGGCACGCGAGCACCGCGATCGCGAGCCACAGGTCGAGCGTCGTGCGCAGCCGACCGGTGACCAGTACGGCCACGAGCGCGAGCACATTGAGGATCCACACGACGAGCGCGATGCCGTTGACGGGCAGCACGGCAGCGTCGCGGGGCGGATGGAATGCGGGCGGCAGCGACACGTTCAGCGCGATCGCGCACAGGAGCGCTGCGGCGACGGCCGGGCCGCCGACCAGCGCGATCGTCCAGCGGCGCGTCTCCTTCGCGCCGACCGGGGCGCGCGTCAGCCGCTCGCGGGCGAACAGCGCGGCCATCACGAAGCACGGAAAGCCGGCATGCCAGAAGATCCACATCCATGCGGCGCTTTGCGGGCGCGCGCCGAGCAGGCCGTGCGGCGCGAATACGCCGGGAAAGGTGAGCAGTTGCAGCGCGACGGCGAGCGCGGTGAACGCATAGGCGCCGCCGAGCGCACCGAGCACGGGCTGGCGCGTGACGGTGAATTGCGCGCCGAGGAAGAACGCCGCGATGCTCGCGGTCGTGAACACGGTGAGCGCGCACATCGGCATGAACGGCTCGACGGGCGGCAGCGCGACGTTCGCGTGCGGTGCGGCGATCCCGAGCGTGAGCAGGATGACGAGCGCCGTCAGCGCGCCGAACCACAGCTGACGTTGCGTCGTGTGCTGGATCAGGATGCCTTCCATGGGGTCCCCCGGACACGCGTGCGAAGCGCCCGATCTTGCGCCGGGCGGCACGCATCCCGATCGCGGCGCGACCGGCGCGGCCCGATCCTATCGCGTTATTGGCATCCGCTCAAATGCCGAGCCCCGGGCCGAAGTTGCCGGCGACGCAGCGCGTGACGGCGTCGACGTCCGCGTAGTCCTGTTCGGGCAGGCCGTCGAGCATCGACAGCACCTCGTTGCTGGCGCCGGCGTCGCGCGCGGCATCGACGATCGCATCCTTGTTCGCCGGATAGCGGACGGCCGCCAGCACATCGGCGATCTGCAGATCGATCGTTTCGTTCGGGATATCGTGCGGGGGAATGGCGGGTTTGTCGTTCACGTCGGCGTCTCGCGGGTTGGGCGGGAATGGGATCGAGCGCAAGAGCTGTACCCGCATCGCATGTTACCCGGTCCAGATGGCCCGGCCGGCGCGGCCGGCGAATCGGCTGTGATCGAAGTCAGTGCCCGCGTCGCACGCGGCGCCACGGATGCTTCCAGTCGATGTGCGGCGCGTTCTCGTCGCGCGGATGCTGGCGACGATGCTCCTGCCAGAGTTCGTCGGAAAACAGCGCCGCCACGATGACGAGCGGCAGCACGAGGAAAATTCCGAGGATGACTTGCTCGATCACGATAGCCTCCTTGCGGTGGCAGGAACCCTTGCTCCCATTCTAGGCTCTGAACTGCGCCCGCGTTCAAATTCTTACAGTGCGAAACGGGCCCGAACGCGGCCGCGCCGCGCGGGCGTTCCGCACGTGCGCCGGCCTCAAAAAGGACATGACCATGCAACTCCAGAACGATACCAACACGCTCGCGCTGCGGCCGCTGGAGCGCCAGGACCTGCGCTTCGTCCACGAGCTGAACAACGACGCGAAGATCATGCGCTACTGGTTCGAGGAGCCGTACGAAACCTTCTCGGAACTGTCGCAACTGTACGACCGCCACGTGCACGACCAGCGCGAGCGCCGTTTCGTCGCGGTCGACGCGCAAGACGAACTGGTCGGCCTCGTCGAGCTGATCGAGCTCGACTACATCCACCGCCGCGGCGAGTTCCAGATCATCATCGCGCCGCAGTGCCAGGGGCGCGGCTACGCGGGCCAGGCGACGCGCCTCGCGATCGAGTACGCGTTCAAGGTGCTGAACATGCGCAAGCTTTACCTGATCGTCGATACGTCGAATGCGGCGGCGATCCACGTGTACGAAAAATGCGGATTCCAGCACGAGGCCGAATTGAAGGAAGAATTTTTCGGGAATGGCGCGTATCACAACGCTTATCGCATGTGCATTTTTCAGCGCGATTATTTCGAGCGCCAGCAAATCGGGCTGAATAAGGCAGGGTAAACACCACGCGGACGAAAGGCGCTTGCGATGGGGCTTCAAGGCGCCGAATGGATGCGGGGAACTACGGATAAATACGGATGCGCTTATACCTGGCATTTTTCTTGTATCAGGTAAATGCGATTCCGCACCGCGGTAAAGTCGAATCGTTTCGGATGACTTTATGTGCAACGCATCAAAATGATCCGAATAGCGAAATGGATTATCCAAACCGTTCAATCGTCGCATTGTAACTTTGCTGAAAGCCTTGCGGGATAACGGTTTCCGCCCGGCGGCGAAGGCCCATCCGCCATTCGGCGGCGCTTGCCGCACGCGCTCCTCGCGCCAAAAGCAGCCTGCGCACGGGGTGCGACAATCCGCCGCTATTGCGGTCGCACAACAAATGTGCTTGCTATCGTTTACCGGTCTTCTAAAGTGAAAAACGTGGGTTCACGATCACCTTTAAACACATAGCTAACCCGGCCTGGTGCCCGCAAGCCTGGAGACAGAACATGACGAAGCGTACCGGTGTCCTTTTTGCCCTTGTCGGCGCATTTTGCGCTGTGTCGATTGCGCAGGCCGGCGGCGATTCGGCCGTCAAGCCGAAGCAGGAAATCCAGCTGACGAAGAATGCATGGGGCTGCCTGTCGAAAGACAATCTGGATTCCGTACTGAATCACGAACGTGACGGCAAATCGCAGGCGAAGCAGCAGTACTTCGACGACTTCCGCTGCCTGTCGGTGCCGGAAGGCCAGCGTTTCCGCGTGGTGGCGGTCGACCAGGGCGACGTGCAATTCGTCAGCGCGGACAATAGCGACCAGCAAGGTCTCTGGACCGATTCGCGCTTCGTCAAGCAGTAACCGTCCATTCGCCGCGCAGTCGTACCACGCGCGAGCGCGCCGGCCCGACGAGCGGGCGGCACGAACCGAACACGGCCCGGCGCATGCCGGGCCGGTGCGCTGTGAACGGCGCATGACGCACGCCGGACGGCGCGCATTCGGTATCATCACGGCCCGACCGAACCGAATGCCCGCCCGGGCCGCATCCGCATGGCGCTGAAATCCACGATCTACAAAGCCGAACTGCAAATCGCCGACATGGATCGGCATTACTACGCCGATCACGCGCTGACGGTGGCGCGCCATCCGTCGGAAACCGACGACCGGATGATGGTGCGCATCGTCGCGTTCGCGCTGTTCGCGCATGAGCGGCTCGAATTCTGCAAGGGGCTGTCGGACGTCGACGAGCCCGACCTGTGGCAGAAGGACCTGACGGGCGCGATCGACGTGTGGATCGAGGCCGGCCAGCCGGACGAGCGGCGCATCTCGAAGGCGGCCGGCCGTGCCGGGCAGGTCACGGTGATCGCGTACGGCGGCAAGACGTCGGATATCTGGTGGCAGGGCGTGCGCAGCAAGGTCGAACGGCTGCGCAACGTGCAGGTGCTGTCGCTCGCCGACGGCGTCGCGGCCGCGCTCGGGCGGCTCGCGGCGCGCACGATGCGCCTGCAGTGCACGGTGCAGGACGGCACCGCGTGGATCTCGAGCGCCGACCACGATCCGGTCGCGGTCGAATGGACGGTGCTGAAGGCGCGCGAGGGCGCGTAAGGGGCCGTCAGGGCCCGCGCGCCGGCCGCGTTCAGCCGAGCGCGGCCGGCGGCCCCTTGAATTCGACCATGTTGCCTTCGGGATCGAACAGGTAGATCGACGGCCCGTAGCCGCCGGCGCCGTAGCGTTCGGCCGGCGCGCCGGGCCGCGCGCCGTGCGCGGCGAAATGGGCGATCAGTGCGTCGGGATCGAACGGCTCGACGCGCAGGCACAGGTGGTCGAGGTTGCGCCCGGTGCCGGGCGGGCCGCTGTCGGGACGGTCGATCGGGCCGCCGACCGTCAGCAGGTCGATCAGCGCGTCGCCGGCGCGCAGTTGCACGAGGCCCAGATCGGGCTGCTCCTTCTCCACATGGCAACCAACGGCATCGCAGTAAAAGCGGGTCATTGCCGCCATGTCGGTCACGCGCAGCACGATGTGATCGATTCCGCGGATGGTGGGCTTCATGGGCGGGACTCCTTCGCAGTCGACGAGCATCGAGTGTAGACGCATCGCGCCTGCGCTGCCGGCCGGCACGCGGCACAATCGACAGACGAAAAAAAGCCCGTTCACGCAGTGCGGAACGGGCTTAATCCATATCAGGAGGAGACATGGAGGAGACAGTTCCAACTATACACACGGCGATGGTGCGACGCAATATTCCGATTGCAAAAAAACGTCAGGACGGCGATTTGTCGCATCCGCACTGCAGCAAAACGGTGACGGGACGATGACGAAAACCGCGCCGGAGCGGCCGCCGCGCGGGTTTCGTCGGATTTATCTCGATCGATACGGCCCCGATTCGCCGACACGAATCACAGAGCAAGATTCAGGGCGCGACGGCATGTGCCGATGGCTAGAGTAGGCACCATCTACACTAGAGAGTGCGAGGTTCAGATGAAAACCGCCTATCCGACCGACGATGCCCGCTGGGGCGCCGTGACCAAGCGCGATCCGCATGCGGACGGCGCGTTCTTCTATGGCGTCCGCACGACCGGTGTGTTCTGCCGCCCGACCTGCGCGTCGCGGCAGCCGCGCCGCGAGAACGTGTCCTTTTTCGCCGATCCGGCGGCCGCCCGCGCGGCCGGCTTCCGGCCCTGCAAGCGTTGCCAGCCGGAAGGGCTGCCGCGCGAGCTGGAAATCGTCAATCGTGCGTGCGCGGTGCTCGACGCGCAGGCCGAGCGGCTCACGTTGCAGCAGTTGAGCGACGCCGTGCACGTGAGCCCGTTTCATCTGCAGCGGCTCTTCAAGCGTGTGGTCGGCGTGTCGCCGCGGCAGTACCAGGCCGCGCAGCGCGGCGCCGCGCTGCGGCAGGCGCTGCAAAGCGGGCAGCCTGTCACGCAGGCGGCCGTCGATGCAGGGTTCAACTCGCCATCGCGGCTCTATGCGTCGGTGCCGCGCGAGCTGGGGATGGCGCCGTCCGCGTTCCGTCGCCAGGGCGCCGGCCTGCGGATCGACTTTGCGACCGCGTCGACGTCGCTCGGCACGGTGCTCGTCGCCGCCACTGAACAGGGCATCTGCCGGATCGCGTTCGGCGACGACGCGGCGTCGCTCGTCGGCGAACTCAAGGACACGTTCGCACGCGCCGAACTGGTCGAATCGTCCGCGCGGCTGGCGCCGTTCGTCACGCAAATCCGCGCGTACCTCGACGGCACGCGGCATGCGTTCGACCTGCCGCTCGACATCGCGCCGACCGCGTTCCAGCAGCGCGTGTGGGAAGCGCTGACGCATATCCCGTACGGCGAAACGCGCAGCTATTCCGAGATCGCGGAGGCGCTCGGCTCGCCGCGCGCGGTGCGGGCGGTCGCGTCCGCGTGTGCGTCGAATCCGGTCGCGCTCGCGATTCCGTGCCACCGCGTCGTACAGAAGGGCGGCGCGCTCGCCGGCTATCGCTGGGGTGTACGCCGCAAGGCGACGCTGCTCGCGGCCGAGGCGCGTCATGTTCACAACGATGAAGCCGAAGCCGAGACGGAGGGCAGTGCGGTTTGAGCATCGACACGATAACGATCACGTCCCTCGCGAACGGCGGCCTGGTGCCGCCGTCCGCGCAGATGGAACTGCGCTACAAGGCGCCGTACGACTGGGCGCGCGTGCTGCGCTTCTTCAGCGGGCGCGCGATTCCGGGCGTCGAGCAGGTTGCCGACGGCGTGTATCGCCGCATCGTCGATCTGCACGGCGAGGCGGGCCGCCTCACCGTCAAGAAGCATCCGCGCAAGCATTGCCTGATCGCGATCGTCGAAGGGGCGGTCGCGCGTCGCGTCGACGATGCGTTCGCCGCGCGCGTCGCGACAATGTTCGACCTCGGCGCCGATCCGGCCGCGATCGGTGGCGGGCTCGCGCGCGATCCGTGGTTCGCGCCGCTCGTCGAGGCCGCGCCGGGATTGCGCGTGCCGGGCGCGTGGTCGGGGTTCGAGCTGGCCGTGCGCGCGATCGTCGGCCAGCAGGTGAGCGTGAAGGCCGCGACGACGATCGTCGGCCGGCTCGTCGAGCGGGCCGGCGAACGCGTGATGCCGGAAGACGACGGCGCGCCCGCGTGGCGTTTCCCGACACCCGACGCGCTGGCCGCGTGCGATCTCGACAAGATCGGGATGCCCGGCAAGCGCGTGGCGGCGCTGACCGGCGTGGCGCGCGCGGTCGCGGCCGGCGACGTGCCGGTCGATCGCGCGCATGCCGATCTCGCGACGCTGCGCAGCGCATGGCTCGATCTGCCCGGTATCGGCCCGTGGACCGTCGAATACATCGCGATGCGCGCATGGCGCGATCCGGACGCGTGGCCGGCGTCCGATCTCGTGCTGATGCAGTCGATCGCCGCGCGCGACCCGGCGCTCGACCGGCTCACGAGCCAGAAACGCCGCACCGAAGGCTGGCGGCCGTGGCGCGCGTATGCGGCGCTGCATTTGTGGAACGAGGTGGCCGATCGGGCGGGCGGCGCGCGCGGCGGATAAGCGCGGCGGCCTGCGGCCGGGTGCGACTGCGAGAAAGCTGCGCTGCAACCCGTTGCGCAAGCGGTGCCGGCATGCGGCAAGCGTCGGCGAGACGGCGGTTCGTCATGGGGATTTCACGCATCCGGCGCCGGGCGCATGTCGCGCGTGCGATGCCTGCGCACGCGTCGTTTCGCGATCCATTCCGCGGCACGGTTGCACCTGACGCCACCCGTTCGCCGTTCACGTTTCATCCGATGAATGTCACTCACCTGCGGGCCGAGCGGCCTCGTCCGGAACCGGTGACATAAGCCGCGGCTACCGCGCCCGGCCTGCCCGATCGCCCGCTCAGGCCCGCGCGCCGTGCCCGCGGCCACCTCAAGCGCGGCTTTCGGCGAGATGTTAAAGTGCCCGCTACCAACGAAGCGACCAACAATCCAGCCGGCCGCGCGCGGCGTTCTGCGCGCGGCCGTCACGCACTTGCGTCTCCATGTCGAACACCATGACTCACCGCCAGTCCGAACTGCTGCTGAAACGCCTCGACGCGCTGAGCTCGGGCCCGACGCGGCAGCATCTGCCCGACGGCCTGCGCGGCATCGAAAAGGAAAGCCTGCGCGTGACGCGCGACGGGATGATCGCGTTCACGCCGCATCCGCGTGCGCTCGGTTCGGCGCTCACGCATCCGGCGCTGACGACCGACTATTCCGAAGCGCTGATCGAACTGATCACGCCCGCGGAGCGCGACGCCGCGCTCACGCTCGAGCGCCTCGACGATCTGCATCGCTACGTGTATGCATCGCTCGGCGACGAGATGCTGTGGAACGAGTCGATGCCGGGCCTGCTGCCGGCCGACGACGAGATCCCGATCGCCAACTACGGCACGTCGAACATCGGCCGCCTGAAGACGGTGTACCGGCGCGGCCTCGCGTACCGCTACGGCCGCACGATGCAGTGCATCGCCGGCATCCACTACAACTACTCGCTGCACGAGGAAGTGTGGCGGCGCCTGCATGCGGACGAAGAGTCGACGGCGACGCTCGTCGATTACCAGTCGGAACGCTATCTCGCGCAGATCCGCAATTTCCGCCGCCGCAGCTGGCTGCTGATGTACCTGTTCGGCGCGTCGCCGGTGCTCGACACGAAATTCCTGCGCGGCAAGCCGCACAAGCTCGACACGTTCGACGCCGATACGCTGTACCGGCCGTATGCGACCAGCCTGCGGATGAGCGATCTCGGCTACTCGAACACGACGGCCCAGGCTGCGCTGCACGTCGACTACAACACGCTGCCCGGTTATCTCGACGCGCTGTCGAAGGCCGTGAGCGAGCCGTATCCGGCGTACGAGGCGATCGGCACGCATCGCGACGGCGAGTGGATCCAGATCAACACGAACGTGCTGCAGATCGAGAACGAGTTCTACTCGACGATCCGGCCGAAGCGCGTCACGTATTCGGGCGAGCGGCCGCTGCATGCGCTCGCGTCGCGCGGCGTGCAGTACATCGAAGTGCGCTGCCTCGACATCGATCCGTTCGAGCCGACCGGCATCGCGCTGGAGACCGCGCGCTTCATCGACGCGTTCCTGCTCGCGTGCGCGCTCGACGACAGCGCGCCGCTCGACTGCGACGCGTACAAGGAAGCGAACGCGAACTTCGGCAGCGTGACGCTGGACGGCCGCAAGCCGGGCCTCACGCTGACGCGCGACGGCCAGCCGGTCACGCTGCAGCAGTGGGCCGACGAGTTGATGGCCGATATCGAGATCGTCGGCCGCCGGCTCGACGAAATCCGTGGCGGCGACGAACATGCACGGGCGATCGCCGCGCAGCGCGCGAAGCTCGCCGATCCGGAACGCACGCCGTCCGCGCGCGTGCTGCGCACGATGCGCGAGAACGGTCAGTCGTTCCTCGCGTTCGCGCTCGCGCAGAGCGAAGCGCATGCCGCGCATTTTCGCGCGCGCCCGCCGTCCGCCGAGACGCTGCACGCCGAGCAGGCGCTTGCCGCGAAGTCGCTCGCCGAGCAGGCCGAGCTCGAAGCGAAGGAGGCCGGATCGTTCGACGCGTTCGTCGCCGCCTATCGCGCCTATACGCTGAACCGCTTCAGCGTGTAACGGTCGCGCATGCGGCCGGCGCAGGGTGCGCCGCGCCGCTGCCGCGTGATCCGTCCGGTTCCGTCAGTGATCCGGTCAGTGATGCGCATACGTGCCGCGATCGACTGCGTGCGGCAGCGCCGGCTTGCCTGATTCCCCGTTCGCCCGGCCGTCGCTGCCGTAACCGGCGGCGTCGCCCTCACCGCGCGCCTGCGCGGCACGCTGCATGACCGCCTGCATGTTTCGCGGAAAGTCGGGACTGCTTGCGAGGCGCGTCCGGTAGCCGGCGGCCTGCAGTTCCACGAGTTCCTGACGGACCTGCGCGCGCGTGAGCGTCGACGCGGCTTGGGCATGAGCGGCGAACGTCGCGCCGATCAGCACGCACGCGCATGCCGCGTGTTTCATCGTCTTCATCGTGTTGGCTCCGTGAGGTTCCGGCGCCGCGCCATCGGTGGCGCGGGCGGAAACGATGCAGCCAGTCTAGGCTTCGGATGCCAAACGAAACATCGTCGTGGCCGGCAGTCACCTTTTCCGGCCGCGCAACATTGCACGTACCGGTGAGGCGGCCGCGACAGGGTTTCCTGTCGAACGCGACAGCGGCGCGCCATCCGCCGGCCATCGTGCGGCGGCCGGTTCGCATCGGCTCGCCCGCATCGGGCTTCTCCCCCTTGTACAAGCGCGCTGCGCCTCCTAACCTCTTTTAAGCGACCGATCGGTTGGCCGCGCAACGTCGTTGCGTACGCAAGCGCCCGAGCGCGGCCGTGACCGCAGGACATCGCCTTGTACCGAACCCGGCGCATCGACATGCGAACCCGGGTCGGCCGCACAAGGCATGGGACCCGAGTAGACGCTGAAGCGCCGACTCGGGTCGACATCTGGAGACACGATGAACCCCACCGACGCCCTCCCGCCCGGCATCGTTTTCGCGCAACCGCTGACGCCCGTCGCGCACTCGCTGCTCCTGTCGTTCCTCGTCGCCGCGATCCCGATCGCGGTCGCGCTGATCGCGCTCGGCGTGCTGCGCCGCCCCGCGTGGCAAGCGTCGCTCGCCGGGCTCGTCGCGGGTCTCGCGGTCGCGATCGGCGCGTGGGGGATGCCGGCCGGGCTCGCATTCAACGCGGTCGGCGCCGGCATGGCGCTCGCGGTCGTGCCGGTGATGTGGATCGTCTTCAACGCGCTGCTGCTGTACAACATCGCGGTGAAGTCGGGCCGCTTCGACCAGTTCCGGCAGTGGATGCTCGACAACCTGCCCGACGACCGCCGCCTCGTGCTGCTCGTCGTCGCGTTCTCGTTCGGCTGTCTGCTCGAAGGGATCTCCGGATTCGGCACGCCGGTCGCGATCACGAGCGCGCTGTTGATCGCGCTCGGCTTCCCCGCGCTCGAAGCGCTCACCTATACGCTGCTGTTCAACACGGCGCCGGTCGCGTTCGGCGCGCTCGGCGTGCCGATCACCGTGCTCGGCGCGGTCACGTCGCTGCCGCCCGCGACGCTCGCGCAGATGGTCGGCCGCCAGTTGCCGTTCTTCGCGCTGCTGCTGCCGTTCTATGTGGTCGGCGCGTATGGCGGGCTGCGCTCGATCGCGAAGCTGTGGCCCGCGCTGCTCGTGTCGGGCGGCAGCTTCGCGATCGCGCAGTTCGTCACGTCGAACTTCCTCGGCTACCAGCTCACCGACGTGCTGTCGTCGCTCTCGTCGCTGATCGTGACGATCGGCTTCCTGCAGCTGTGGAAGCCGCAGCCCGATCCGCGATACGCGCTCGCGCGCAGCGTGCCGGCCGCCGCCGGCGCCGCGCGCGCGGGCTTCGGCGGCTGGCTGCCGTGGCTCGTCGTGTCGGTGGTCGTGATCGTGTGGGTGCACGCGAACGTCGCGGCGATCGGCGACGTGAAGATCAAGTGGCCGGGCCTGCACAACGCCGTGTACGTGTCGCTGTACCACAAGCCGTATGCGGCGATCTGGGATTTCCAGCCACTCGGCACGGGCACCGCGATCCTGCTGTCGGCGATCATCACGGCCGCGCTGACGCGCACCGGGCCCGGCGCTTTCATCGAATGCGTGGTGAAGACGTGGCGGCAGACGTGGATCGCGATCGTCACCGTGATGATGATCGTCGGCCTCGCGTACCTGCTGAACTACTCGGGCATCAGCTACACGCTCGGCACCGGCGTCGCGTCGACGGGCGCGCTGTTCCCGCTGGTGTCGGCATCGCTCGGCTGGATCGCGGTGTTCCTGTCCGGCAGCGACACGTCGGGCAACGCGCTGTTCGGCAACCTGCAGGTCGTCGCCGCGCGGCAGCTCGGCCTCGACCCGGTGCTGATGGCCGCGACGAACTCGTCGGGCGGCGTGATGGGCAAGATGATCTCGCCGCAGAATATCGCGACGGGCGTGTCGACGACGGACCTGAAAGGGCAGGAAGGCGTCGTGTTCGCGCGCACCTTCTGGCACAGCGTGATCCTCACGCTGCTGCTCGGCGTGCTGGTGTTCCTGCAGCAGCACGTGCTGACCTGGATGATTCCGGCGCTGCCGAAGTGACGCACCGCGCCACGACAGAAGGAAGGCACGAGGAAGGCAACGAGGGGAGGCGCGGGAAAAGCGCCAGTCGAGTGCGGAACCGGCGAACGCGCGGCAGTCAGCGTGCGTTCGCCCGCCGAGCCGATTGTCCTTGATCGGCCACGTCGGCCGCTTCGCCGCCGCCCGGCAGGATGCACGCGAGGAACGCGTCGATCGCGGGGCTCTGGCGGCGCGCCTTCAGGTAGTACACGTATTCGTCGATCGTCGTGTCGACGCCGCGCAGCGCGATCACGCGCAAGTCCGGATGGCGTTCGGCTTCGCCGAGCGGAAAGAGGCTCCCGCCCACGCCATGCAGGATCGCCTCGCGAATCGCTTCGCGGCTGCCGATCTCGGCAACCGACGTGGCCGCGACGCCGGCCGCGGCGAGGATCGTCTCCGTGCAGCGGCGCGTGACCGACCCTTCCTCGCGGATCAGCAGCCGCACGTCGGCGAGCTGCGCCGCGTCGATCGAATCGAACCGCGCGAGCGGATGATGGCGGTGCACGACGAGCACGAGCGGATCGGTCGAGATCACCTTGCGTTCGAGGCCGTCGGCGTCGTTGCGCTGCGACGAGACCGCGAGATCGATGCGGAATTCCTGCAGCGCCTGCAGGATTTCCTCGGAGTTGCCGATCCGGCACGTGAGCGCGATCGACGGGTGCGCGCTCGAGAAGCGGCCGACCGCGTCCATGATGTAGTACGGGCCCGTCGCGCCGATTCGCAGATGGCCTTCGAACAGGCCGCCGACGTTGCGCAGCATGATGTCGGCCTGCGCCTCGAGCGCGATCATCTTCTCGACGAGCGGCAGCAGCTCGATACCCGTCTCGGTCACCTCGAGCTTGCGGCCGCTGCGGTAGAACAGCTCGACGCCGTACAGCTGCTCGACCTGCCGGATCTGCGCGGCGATCGTCGGCTGGCTCACGCCCAGGTGGCGCGCGGCGCGCGTGATGCTGCCCTGCCGGACGGTCGCGTGGAATGCCTTCAGCTGATCGAACACGACTCGGCTTCTCCCCCCTCTTCATCGCGCGTCAGCGTAGCGCACGCATGTGTCGGCCGGATGAAAGGCGCGCCGTGCGAGACTTCGAAAAAAAGCTGGGGACCACCGCAAGAAACCTGCGGGAACCGGTCACGGCCGGGACATGCCGGTGCGGGGTAATAACGGCGACGCAGATCGCCGGCCCGCTCGCCCGGCGCCCCCACTCCCACCGACCACAGGGTGCTCTTCATGTCCTCGAACAATCGACGCGATTTCCTGCGCCTCGCCGCGCAGTCGGCCGGCGCGATGGCCGCCTACGCGGGCTTCCCGCCCGCGATCCGCAATGCGCTGGCGATGCCGGCCGCCTATCGCACCGGCACGATCCGCGACGTCGAGCACGTCGTGATCTTCATGCAGGAAAACCGTTCGTTCGACCATTACTTCGGCGGGCTGCGCGGCGTGCGCGGCTTCGACGACCCGCGTCCGCACCTGCTGCCGAACGGCGCGCCGGTGTGGCAGCAGCCGCCGGCGTCGGTGTTCACGAAGAACTACCATTCGCGCGGCCTCGATCCGCAGGCGCCGTACGTGCTGCCGTTCTACCTCGATCCGAAGCAGACGACCGAATTCCAGCCGGGCACCAACCACGGCTGGAGCAGCGGCCACCTGTCCTGGAACAACGGCCAGTGGGACCAGTGGGTGAACCAGAAGCAGGACGTGCTGACGATGGGCTACCTGAAGCGCCAGGATCTCACGTACCACTACGCGCTCGCCGACGCGTTCACGATCTGCGATGCGTACTTCTGCTCCGCGCACGCCGACACGGCGCCGAACCGCATCTACCTGTGGACCGGCACGGTCGACTCGCGCAACGTCTACGGCAGCGCGCCGAACGGCCCCGGCATCGGCGAGCGCAACGACGTGAACGGCTACACGTGGACGACCTACGCGGAACGCCTCGAGAACGCGAAGATCAGCTGGAAGGTGTACCAGGGCGGCACCGGCATCCCGGGCGACCCGACCGACAACTACACCGACAACTCGCTGATGTTCTTCAAGCGCTTCCAGGTGAAGGAAGGCGCGAGCGGCCCGCTGGTCGACAAGGGCGCGTCGGACCACACGCTGGCCGAACTGAAGGCCGACGTGCAGGCCAACCGGCTGCCGCAGGTGTCGTGGATCGTGTCGCCGTACAAGTACAGCGAGCATCCGCAGGCATCGCCGACCGACGGCGCGTTCTACATCAACATGGTGCTCGAGGCGCTGACGTCGAACCCCGAAGTGTGGGCGAAGACGGTGTTCATCCTGAACTACGACGAGAACGACGGGCTGTTCGACCACGTCGTGCCGCCGGTGCCGCCGGTCACGAGCGGCGTGGGCGGGCAGGGCATCGTGTCGTCGAACCTGCTGTCGAACCTCGGCGACGAGCTGCTCGACCTGAACAAGTACCCGGGCGAAATGAGCCCGCTCGTGCCGGGCGCCGACCCGGGCGGCATCCAGCCGATCGGCCTCGGGCCGCGCGTGCCGTTGATCATCATTTCCCCGTGGACGAAGGGCGGCTGGGTCTGCTCGGAGACGTTCGACCATACGTCGGTGCTGCGTTTCCTCGAAGCGCGATTCGGCGTGAAGGAGCCGAACATCAGCGCGTGGCGCCGGTCGATCTGCGGCGACCTCACGTCGGCGTTCGATTTCTCCGCGCGGCCGGACACGCGCACGGTCAGCTTCACGGTGCCGCAGCACATCGCGACCGCCGGCCAGGCGTACCAGGTGCCCGCGCAGCAGTCGATGCCGGCGCAGGAGCCCGGCACGCGTCCGGCGCGCGCGCTGCCGTACGAGCTGTTCGTGCACAGCCGGGTGGGCGCGCATGACGACACGGTGTCGCTCGACTTCGCGAACACCGGCGACGCGGGCGCCGCGTTCTACGTGTACGACCGCCGCAACCCGGCGACGCCGCCGCGCCGCTACGCGGTGTCCGCGCGCGACCGCTTCGTCGATACCTGGAGCACGTCGGCCGCGCGCGGCGAGTACCATCTGGCCGCCTATGGCCCGAACGGCTATCTGTGCGAATTCCAGGGCAACACGCGCCTCGCCGCCGACGGCCGCCACGCGAACCCCGAAGCGAAGATCGGCTACGACGTGCGCAATCGCCACGTGTATCTGCAACTGCGCAACAGCGGGCGCGCGACGTGCCGCGTGTCGGTCGACAACGCGTACAGCCATGCACATGCACGCACGTACACGCTGGAGCCGGGCGAGCGCGTCGAGGCGCACTTCGAGCTGTCGTCGAGCCACGGCTGGTACGATCTGACGATCACCGCGACGACGCTGCGCGGCGGCGACGACAAGGTCGTGCGCCGCTTCGCGGGCCACGTCGAAACGGGGCGGCCGAGCCACAGCGATCCGGGTCCGGTGAAGCGTATGGCCTGACGGCTGTGCAGGCGGTGGCGCGCGACGCGGGAGGGTTCGCCCGCATCGCCCGCATCGCGCGACCGCCGCGTGCCGGTTGCATGGCGATTGCGAATGTGTGTCGGTACGCCGTATTGGCTTTTGGAAACTGAAAACTGTTGACGATCTGGCAGGGTGAGGGGTATACAACGACCACTCGCCGACATGGCGCCCTCGTTTTCACCTGCAGCCCCGCTGCCTGCCCGACCATGACTGCCCCGAACGCGCTCAGCGCCATCGAACTCCTGCAAAGCCAGTCGCTCGCGATGATCGTCCAGGACATGCTCGAGCGCGCGATCGTCTCCGGCGAATATGCACCGGGCGAAAAGCTCAACGAAGTCGATATCGCGACCCGGCTGAACGTGTCGCGCGGCCCGGTGCGCGAGGCATTCCGCGCGCTCGAACAGGCCGGCCTGCTGCGCAACGAGAAGAACCGCGGCGTGACCGTGCGCGTCGTGCCGCTGCGCGAGGCCGAGGAGATCTACGAAGTGCGCGCGATGCTCGACGAGTCGGTCGCGCGCGCGCTCGCGAAGCGTATCTCGCCCGATACGCTGAAAGTGCTGAAGGGCATCGTCCAGTCGATGAAGGGCGCCGCGAAGACGCACGACGTCACGCGCTATACCGAGCTGAACGTGCAGTTCCACGACGCGATGGTGGTCGGCGTCGGCAATACGCATCTCACCGATACCTATCGCCGGCTCGTGCGTCAGTTGGGCCTGCTGCGCCAGGCGGCGATCGAGGCCGAGGAGGATGCGATCGCGGTGTCGGCGGCCGAGCACGACAAGATCGTGCAGGCGCTCGCGGCCGGCGACGAGGACAAGGCCGTCGCGCTCGTGCGCGAGCACGTCGCGCATGGTCTCGCGCGGATGCGTCGCATGCATGAGCAGGGGCTGCCGGTGACGGGCAAGGCGGCGCGGGAGAGGGCGGGCGCGTAAGCTGTCGCGTTACCGGTCATCGCATGTTCATGGCGAAAGGCCGCGTCGCGGCTGGATCACGATTGTCGCTTCGCTCGACGTGGAGGATGCTGGCCGAATGCGGTGGGCGCCGGCAACTGATCATGTGCCGCGCTGTTTATCGAAGAAATCGTCCAGTATCCAACCGGTCCCGGATTCACAGCGCACTTGCGTGTAGGCATAGATCTTTGCAGCCCGATCCGTCACGGGGATGCAGGATTCACCTTTCCTGACCGTGAAGATCGGGTGAGTTCTATCGTCGTCCGGTTCAGCGAAGGCCGGCATGTCACGAAGCGCCGTCCATTTCTCGTCTCTCAATTTCGAGCACGCACCAATCGTCACGACGAGTGCGGCGAACAGCAGAAAGCGCATCATTTCTTCAGATGGATTGACCAGATCCCCAATCGTACCGTGACGCAACGCGATCCGCCTGCGGGGCGGACGGTTCGATACGGCATCCGAATGATGCGGTCACGCCTTGTCGGCCTTCCCCGCCGCGCTCGCAAACTTCGCGAGCCACGTATCGATAGCCGACGGTTGCCGGCTCTCGTCCTCCGCGCGCTCCTTGCGACGAATCGCGTTACGCACGACGTGCGCGCCGACATAACGGATCGGCTCCGGCGGAAAGTAGCCGAGCGGGCCGCGCACGATCGGGCTGCGTGTCCACGCGTTGTCGAGGCCGAGCACGAGCGACGCCAGGATCTGCCCACCCATGTACGTCGGCCCGACGCCGTTGCCCGAATAGCCGAAGCCGTAGAACACGTTCGGCGCATCGTCGAGGCGGCCGAAGAACGGAAAGCCCGTCACCGAGCGATCCGATGGCCCGTTCCAGCTCGCGGTGATCGGCACGCCCGCAAGCGACGGGAAGAATTCGCGCAGGCTGCGCGTGAGCTGCGCCTCGTACGGCGAGCGTCGGTCGAACACGGGCGCGATGCGGCTGCGCCACGAAAACGTGTTGCCGCCTTTGCCGAGCATCAGCCGGCCATCGACGGTCGTGCGGTAGTAGTACACGAAGATCCGTGAATCGAGCACCGACACGCCGTCCACGAGCCCGGTCTTCTCCAGTAGATCCGGACATTTCTCGGTGATGACCATATCGCTCGACACGACCGCGATCGTCCGTTCGAACTGCGGAAAGCGGCTCGCCATCCACGCGTTGATCGCGAACACGAGCTTGGCCGCACTCACGCTGCCGGCCGGCGTGCGCACGACGGCCGGCTGGCCGGGCGTGAAGTCGAGCATCGGCGTGCGCTCGTAGATCCGGATGCCCATCGCAAGCGCGACGCGGCGCAGCCCGCGCACGAGCTTGCCGGGATGGACGGTCGCGGCGATTGGCGAGTAGACCCCGTCAAGATTGCGCGGGGAGCCCGAGCGCCGTGCGACTTCGGCGGGCGGCAGCGGCTCGTAGCTGTGGATGCCGCACGCGGCGAGCGCATCGAGCACCGGTGCGAGCGTGCCGACCTGCGCGCGCGACGTCGCGGTGTACAGCGTGCCGTCGAGCCGCAGCTCCGCATCGATGCCGTGCGCGCGGCAGAAATCGGCGATGTGCTGCACGGCCGCTTCCGATGCCTTCACGAGCCGGATCGCCTCGGCTTCGCCAAACAGGCGCCGCAGCGTCAGGAATTTCGCGGACCATGTGAGCAGGCAGCCGCCGTTGCGGCCGCTCGCGCCGGCGCCGCACAGGTCGGCCTCGAGGATCGCGATGTCGAGCGCGGGGTGCTGCTGCTTCGCCTGGATCGCGCTCCAGAGGCCCGTGAAGCCGCCGCCGACGATACACACGTCGGCCTGCGTCGCGCCTTGCAGCGCGGGGGCGAGGTCGCCGTCGTTGAACAGCGCTTGTTCGATCCAGAAGGGTCGCATCGGGTGTCGTATCAGTGAGGGTGAGGTTGCCGTGCCGCACACGGCGCAAAAACGAAAACCAGTGCGAACGCGAAACCCACACCGTCGCACCGCGATGCACGCCGGCGGGCTGCACGCCGCGCGCCGTCCTGCGGCCCGATTCGTCGAGTCAGGCCATCGCTTCCGTGGACATGCGGCGCGCGCCCATCGCCTTCTGCGGGGCGGCGATCGCGGCGACCGCTCCCGGAATACCGGCTTCATCGAAGTGGGCCATGCAGCCGAGGCCGAACGCGTCGTGCCCCGATACCCAATGTAGCCGCGCTTTTTGACCTCCTGATAACGCAGGGGGCACGAGAAGGCCGGGTGACCGCCCCTTTCATGTCCGGCGCTCGTCGGTATTTTGCCTTCTGTTCTCTGCATGTTGTTGACAATCTACAAATCCTCCCTTTTAATGTCAAGCCTGAAAACACTTTCCATCGGCGCGGCGCGGGCGCCGACGGCTCACCCCTTCGATCGGAAAGGATTGAACGTCATGACTGAAACGCCTGTATCCGTGGAAGTGAACGGCCGCCGCTACAACTGGATGAGCCGGCCCGTGGTGGTGGTCTGCGTCGATGGCTGCGCATACGAATATCTGGAGGAAGCGGCCGAGGCCGGCGTCGCGCCGTTCCTGCGCACGCTGCTGAAGCCGGGCACGGCGCTCAAGGGCGAGTGCGTGGTGCCGAGCTTCACGAACCCGAACAACCTGTCGATCGTCACCGGCGTGCCGCCGGCGATCCACGGAATCAGCGGCAACTACTTCTACGATCGCGACACCGGCGCCGAGGTGCTGATGAACGATCCGAAATATCTCGTCGCACCCACCGTGCTCGCGACCTTCGCCGAACAGGGCGCGCGCGTCGCGGTCGTCACCGCGAAGGACAAGCTGCGCCGCCTGCTCGGCAAGGGGCTGAAGGGCATCTGCTTCTCGTCGGAAAAGGCCGACGAAGCGAGCGTCGAAGAGAACGGCATCGACCACGTGTTAGAGCTGGTCGGCAAGCCGGTGCCCAGCGTGTACAGCGCGGATCTGTCCGAATTCGTGTTCGCGGCCGGCGTGCGCCTCCTCGAGACGCGCCCGATCGACCTGATGTATCTGTCGACCACCGACTACGTGCAGCACAAGTGCGCGCCCGGCACGCCCGGCGCGAACGCGTTCTACGCGATGATGGATACCTACCTGCAACGCCTCGACGCACTTGGCGCGATCGTCGCGATCACCGCCGATCACGGGATGAACGCGAAGCACGACGACACGACCGGCGAGCCGAACGTGATCTATCTGCAGGAGCTGTTCGACGAATGGCTCGGCCCCGATGCGGCGCGCGTGATCCTGCCGATCACCGATCCATACGTCGTGCACCACGGCGCGCTCGGTTCGTTCGCGACCGTCTACGTGCCGGCGACGGCCGACACCGATGCGCTGCGCGCGCGGCTCGCCGCGGTCGACGGCATCGAGGTCGTGCTGACGGGCGCCGAAGGCTGCGCGCGCTTCGAGCTGCCGCCCGCGCGGATGGGCGACCTGATCGTGATCTCGAAGCAGGACGTCGTGCTCGGCACGCGCCGCGTCAAGCACGACCTGTTGGGGCTCGACGTGCCGCTGCGCTCGCACGGCGGGATCTCCGAGCAGATCGTGCCGCTGATCTTCAGCAAGCCGGTTGCGGCCCACGTCACGGGCCGAGCGCGGCTGCGCAACTTCGACATCATCGACATCGCGCTCAACCATCTGCAGTGACGCGGACGATCCGCCAGGAGACAGTCATGAACGCCATTGCAGCATCGGCCGATGTCCGCACGCCACATCGTGAAGCACTGCGAATCGATGGTGAAAAGATCTATCGCGACGCGGTGATCGATGTGCGCAACCCGTACGACGGCACGCTCGTCGGCACCGTGCCGAAGGCGACGCTCGACGACGTGCGCCGCGCATTCGCTGTCGCGCGTGCGTACCGGCCGACGCTCACGCGTCACGAGCGCGCGGCCATCCTGCGCCGCGCGGCCGACATCGTGCGTGCGCGCACCGCGGAGATCGCGGCGCTGATCACGGCCGAGGCCGGGTTGTGCGTGAAGGATTCGACGTACGAAGCGGGCCGCGTGGCCGACGTGCTGACGTTCGGCGCCGGCGAAGTGCTGAAGGACGACGGGCAGATCTTCTCGTGCGATCTGACGCCGCACGGCAAGAAGCGCCGCGTGTACACGCAGCGCGACCCGCTGCTCGGCGTGATCTCGGCGATCACGCCGTTCAATCATCCGATGAACCAGGTCGCGCACAAGATCGTGCCGTCGGTCGCGACGAACAACCGGATCGTCGTGAAGCCGTCGGAGAAGGTGCCGCTGTCGTGTTATCTCTTCGCGGACATCCTGTACGAAGCCGGCTTGCCGCCGCAGATGCTGCAGGTGATCACCGGCGACCCGAAGGAGATCGCCGACGAGCTGATTACGAATCCGGCGATCGACATGATCACGTTCACCGGCGGCGTGTCGATCGGCAAGTCGATCGCCGCGCGGATGGGCTACCGGCGCGCGGTGCTCGAACTCGGCGGCAACGATCCGATCATCGTGATGGAAGATGCCGATCTCGACGAGGCGAGCACGCTCGCGGTGTCGGGCTCGTACAGGAATTCGGGGCAGCGCTGCACGGCGATCAAGCGGATGCTCGTGCACGAGGCGGTAGCCGATCGCTTCACGGAGCTGGTCGTCGAGAAGACGCGCGCGTGGTCGTACGGCGATCCGTCCGATCCGTCGGTCGACATGGGCACGGTGATCGACGAAGCGGCCGCGAAGTTCTGCGAGCAGCAGGTGAACGACGCGCTCGTACGTGGGGCGCGGCTGCTGGTCGGCAACGTGCGCGACGGCGCGCTGTATGCGCCGACCGTCGTCGATCGCGTGACGCCCGACATGCCGCTGGTCAAGCACGAAACCTTCGGCCCGGTGTCGCCGATCATGCGCTTTCGCGACATCGACGAAGCGATCCGGATGTCGAACAGCACCGACTACGCGCTGTCGTCGTCGGTATGCACGAACCGCTTCGACCACATCACGCGCTTCATCACCGAGCTGGAAGTCGGCAGCGTGAACGTGCGCGAGGTGCCCGGCTATCGGCTCGAACTGACGCCGTTCGGTGGCGTGAAGGATTCGGGGCTCGGGTACAAGGAAGGCGTGCAGGAAGCAATGAAGAGCTTCACGAATACGAAGACGTATTCGCTACCGTGGTAAGCGGCATGTAAGGCGCGCGCGCCGGCATGGAGGCCGGTACGGGCGTTATTCGATCGGCTCATATCGTTAGCCGATTTGCGTTTTTGCCGGGCCTCGACGCATCGGTAGAATTCGCGGACCTCTCGAACGGCGCCCGCGCGCCGGCGGGACGATCCTCTCCAATCATTCGGGGTCCGCACCATGAAATTTCTCCGCTCCATCCTGGTCGTCGCGTTGCTGCAGGCCGTCGCGGCCACCAGCGCGCTGGCTGCCGACGACCTGTCGCAGATCAAGTCGGCCGGCGTGTTCCGCGTCGGCACCGAAGGCACCTACGCGCCGTTCACGTACCACGACGAGACGGGCAAGCTGACGGGCTTCGACGTCGACATCGCGACCGCGATCGCGCAGCGTCTCGGCGTGAAGCCGCAGTTCGTCGAAGGCAAATGGGACGGGCTGATCGCGGGCCTCGACGTGAACCGCTACGACGCGGTCGTCAACGAAGTGTCGATCACCGACGCGCGCAAGGCGAAATACGATTTCTCGACGCCGTACATCACGTCGCACGCGGTGCTGATCGTGCGCGCGGACAACACGACGATCCGCTCGTTCGACGACCTGAAGGGCAAGAAATCCGCGAACACGCTGACCAGCAATTTCGGCAAGCTCGCGGCCGCGCACGGCGCCGACGTCGTGCCGGTGCAGGGCTTCAACGAATCGATCGACCTGCTGACGTCCGGGCGCGTCGACGCGACGATCAACGATTCGCTGTCGTACCTCGATTTCCGCAAGCACAAGCCCGACGCGAAACTGAAGATCGCGGCGACCGACAAGACCGGCGCGGGCGACGCATCCGGCGTGTTGCTGCGCAAGGGCAGCCCCGCGCTGGTGGCCGCGATCGACAAGGCGCTCGCGGACATCAAGGCGGACGGCACCTACGCGAAGATCTCGCAGAAGTACTTCGGCCGCGACGTGTCGCAGCCGTGACGCGAGGCTGAACGATGCCGGCCTGGCTGCACCTGATGGTGGAATCGCTGCGTCCCCTGCTGGTTGCAGGGCTCGTGTTTACGGTTCCGCTCACGCTCGCGTCGTTCGCGATCGGCCTGTTGCTCGCGTTCGGCGCGGCGCTCGTGCGGCTGTTCGGGCCGCGTTGGGCGCAGGCGGTCGTGCGGTTCTATATCTGGCTGTTCCGCGGCTCGCCGCTGCTCGTGCAGTTGTTCGTGATCTTCTACGGATTGCCGAACGTCGGCATCGTGCTCGATCCGCTGACGGCCGCCGTGATCGGCTTCTCGCTGAACGTCGGCGCGTACAACGCGGAGGTGATCCGCGGCGTGATCGAGTCGATCCCGAAAGGGCAGTGGGAAGCCGCGTACTCGATGGCGATGACGCGCGCGCAGACGCTGCGCCGCGCGATCCTGCCGCAGGCCGCGCGCGTCGCGCTGCCCGCGCTGTCGAATTCATTCATTTCGCTCGTGAAGGACACGTCGCTCGCGGCCGTGCTGACAGTCCCCGAGATCTTCCAGGCCGCGCAACGCATCGCGGCCGTCACCTACGAGCCGCTGATCCTCTATACCGAAGCCGCGTTGATCTATCTGCTGTTCAGCTCGGTGCTGTCGTCGTTGCAACGCCGGCTGGAGCTTCGCTTCGGCCGCCACGCGCTGTTCCACGCGGAGTTGCGATGATCCGCCTCGAACGCATCGACAAGTCGTTCGGCGCGCATCGCGTGCTGAGCGGGATCGACCTCGCGTTGCAGCCGGGCAGCGTGACCGCATTGATCGGCCCGTCCGGCAGCGGCAAGAGCACGCTGCTGCGCTGCGTAAATCTGCTCGAAGTGCCGGAGGCCGGTGCGCTGGTCGTCGGCGATGCGCGCATCGACTTCGTGTCGGCGCGCCGGCCGTCGCGCGACGCGATGTTCGCGGTGCGCAAGCAGACCGGCATGGTGTTCCAGAACTTCCAGTTGTTTCCGCACCTGAGCGTCGTGCAGAACGTGATGGAGGGGCTCGTGACCGTGCAGCGCTGGCCACGCGAACAGGCGCGCCAGCGGGCGCTCGCGCTGCTCGACAAGGTCGGCATCGCGGACAAGGCCGACGCATGGCCGGCCACGCTGTCGGGCGGACAGCAGCAGCGCGTGGCGATTGCGCGGGCGCTCGCGCCGTCTCCGCAGGTGCTGCTGTGCGACGAGCCGACGTCGGCGCTCGATCCGGAGCTGTCGGTCGAAGTGGTCGAGGTGCTGCGCCAGCTCGCGCGCGAAGGCACGACGATGCTGATGGCCACGCACGACCTGCGTCTCGCCGCGTCGATCGCGCACGATGCGGTGTTCCTTGCCGACGGCTGCATCGTCGAAGCCGGGCCATCGCGCGACGTGTTCGGCCGGCCGCGCGATCCGCGCACCGCGAAATTCGTCGCGACGCTCGCGCAAGGCGTGCCGGTGTTCTGACGCGGCGCGCGACACGCGATGTGGTGATGCTCAGCCCGACACGTCCCCGTCGAGCACGGCGGCGATGATCGCTTCCGGTGCATCCTCCTGCACCAGATGGCCCGCGTGCGGAACCCGGATCAGCTTGCCGTTCGCGATGCGATCGGCCAGCGCCTGCCCTTGCTCGAGCGGGATCCACACGTCGTCCTCGCCCCACACGATACGCACCGGAAAGTCCGGCGGCGCGTAGCGGGCCTCCGCTTCCTCGATGTAGCGCTGGCGCATCTGCGCGATCTGGCGATAGAACGCGGCCTGGCCGGCCGGTGTGAGCCACGGCTCGCGGTAGATCGACAGCACGTCGTCGCGCAACGGCCGCGCGACCGCCTGGCCGATATAGGCCGACAGGAGCGCGTGATGCGCGTACGCGGGCAAGCCGGTGAACGCGGCTTCGTGCTGCGCGACGTGACGCACGAACGGCGACCCTTGCGGCGCGATCGCGACCGGATTCACGAGTGTGAGGTCCGCATAGGCGATGCCGTCGAGAAAGTGCGCGCGCAGCACGGTAGCGCCGCCGTAGTCGTGCGCGAGCACGCGCGGCCGCGACAGTTTCCACTCATTCAGCAGCGCGCCGAACAGCGCGTTCTGGCGGCCCAGCGACACGTCGGCGTCCGGCATGTCGGACTGGCCGTAGCCGAGCAGGTCGTAGAAATACACGCGATGGCGCCGCGCGATCCACGGCGCGATCCGGCGCCATACCTGCGACGAAAACGGCGTGCCGTGCACGAGCACGAGCGGCGGACCTTCGCCGAGCGTGCCCCATGCAATCCGGTGGCCTTCGAAATTGAAGCGGTTCGGGAGTTCGAGCATCGGCTTCTCCGTGATAACCTGTTTCGGTTGTTAGCAGGTTACGCCGGATTGTCCGGATGTGAAACCGATAGGTGAAAATAAATGGTTACTCGATCCGACCCGACGCGACACGAGCACGAATGGCGCGCGGCCGATTTCGTCGGCGGCCATCCGGCGCTCGATTTCCTGAACACGGTGGCCGACACGGGCAAGACGCGCGACGAGGAGAAGCTTGTCGACTGGCCGGCCGTGCGCGCATGGGCAGCGAAGGCGGGGTTGCTGGCGCCGGACGATCTGGCGCGGCTGTTGCGTCATCCTCGGCAGGACGGCCCCGACGAGCTGGCGGCGCTGCACCGCTTTCGCGACGACGCGTACGCCGCGCTCACGCACCTGACGACCGAAGGCGGCGGCAGCGCGGGCGCGCGTGCGGCGGACCGGCTCGCGGTGACGATCCGCGAGGCGATCGGGCGCAGTGCGTTCGACGCGGTCGGCGGCCGCTTCGCGTGGCGGCTCGACGCGCGTACCGCGTCGCGCTGGATCGATGCGGTCGCGCTCGGTTTCGAGCATTTGATGCGCAGCGACGATTTCGCGCGCGTGCGGCAGTGCGGCCGGTGTACGTGGTTCTTCGTCGATCGGGGCCGCGGCGTCGGGCGGCGCTGGTGCGACATGCGCACGTGCGGGAATCGCGCGAAGGTGGAGGCGTTCAGGGAGCGGTGACGCGCGCGTCGCGACGGTCGCCGCGCCGCGCGTGCGTCATGGAGCGGCTTCGTGCGGCCGGTGGTGGTCGGGCCATAACGTCGCGGCGATGAACAGCCCCGCTGCAAGGAACGGCGCACCGATCGCGAACAGGATGGCGGTGAGGCCCCAGCGATCCCAGAAGCGATCGACGAGCGCACGCTCGGGGGTGACGGGGTCGTACAGCACGTTGACCGCATCGCCTTCGTGCAGTCCCGGGAGCGACGACGCCGAGCCCTGGGCGAACGTGATCAGCTGCCCGCTGTCGGTGGTGAACGCGACGACGGCCGCATACGGCGCCGTGCGCGACCGCGACGACCGCCCGTTTTTCGCGATCTCGTCCACATGGCCGGTCGAACGCGCATAGTGGTGGACGATCTGCCACTGATGCAGGCCGGCCGCGCCGGCGCCGGCGAGGAAGCCTGTGCCGATCGCGATCGGAATCAGCACGATCGCGACATCCCAGCGGCGCTGCGTCGGCTTGCGTGCGGCGCGGGGCGGCGCCGGGTCCGATTGGCGGCGGCGACGCTCGCCGGCAATCAGCAGGCCGCCGATCGCGAACGCCGCGACGGCGAGCAGCGCCGGCACGGCCACCGGAAACCAGCGTTGCGTGAAATCGTCGATCAGCGCGAGGCGCTCGGGGTGGTCGGGGTCGAGCAGCACGTCGACGTTTTCGCCGATGTCGTAGGCGGGGACCGTCGACGCGGTATTGCCGGCGACTTCGCGGCGCTGGCCGTCGTTCGCGAGGTACGCGACGATCGGGCGGTACGCGCGCATCGCATCGCTGTCCTGGACGATGCGCACGACCGTGCCCGGCGCGCGGACCAGGTGGCCGGGTTCCCGGCTTGCGGTGATGGCCAGTGCGCCGGCCAGCACGGACAGAACGACCCCGATCATCAGCGCGACCAGCGCGTTCTTACCGGGCATGACGCGATCCGGTTCGTGCGTCGCGCGGATTCGGGTGTGCCCGGGTGAGCGGCCCATCGCGACGGACAGGCCGATATTGGCGCAACCATGCCCTCTGAATGGTCGCGCGTCGTTCACATGCTTCCATGTCTGACGTCCCATGCTCTCTCAGTGCCGGCGGGCCAACGACGATGCCCGGCGCCGGTCGTGTGATATTTGTCGGACGATTCTAGCGGAAACGATGCGCGACGGGCGTGCGGTCGCGTACCGCCGTGAAAGGCGCACGCCGCGAGTGCGGCGCGCCAAAACGGAAAAAGGCCGGTCAGCTTTCGCTGACCGGCCTTTGGAATTCCTGGTGGGGCGTGAGTGACTCGAACACTCGACCTACGGATTAAGAGTCCCGCTTCCTGCAAATAGGCAGAAATTAAAGCGCAGTCAAATCAATGACTTGCATCGGTAGCCACCCTTCAACTGGCTGCGCTTTTCGCCCTGTTTGGGACAATTTTTGCCTACCTTGGTCAAGTTTTGGTCAAGGTGCCCCTTGCACCTTCGCCCCCTCGTATAGGAGACAGTCAATGCTGCCTGAGTTCGAGACAGTCGAAGAGTTTTCCGTCGATTCCGAGATTGCTGACGCCACGGTCAAGGTTCGGTTACGTCGACAGATCAACCACCAAGCTAGCAGGTACAGCCGTGGGCCCTATTGGCTTGATTTGCAGGTCGGTGGTATGCATGTTCCACACTACTGCGTGGATGAGCGCTTCGCCCGCGAGGCAGCTTGTCGGTTTTTGCTACAGCACGTCAAAGGCATTGCACCGACCAAGCACTGAGTTTGGGGCATCAGGCTTGCATTCCGCCTAGGTTGCCGCCTTTTGTCCGAGTGAGCTAGAAAGCGGGGGCCGCGCTCGCATCTAGCATAGGCAGGATTTCCACGTACCCGATCAATTCTGCCGAATAGCTGCCATCGCCGTTTGCAGCCCCCTTGTGCTTTAACTCACGTTGTAATGTTGGCTCGACAGTATGGACGAATAGGTCGATGCGTTGCTCAGGCTGGAAGGTCGGCGTGGTTGCGGGAGCTGCCAGGTACCTTTCACTTGTACGCTCGACTGCCGGAACGCGGGTGCCGTCCTGCTTGACGGCGATGGACTGCACCACCACGCGGCGCTCACCGTTTCCGGCAGACACCTCGACCATCCACATCGACAGAAGTACCGGCTCTTCGACGTCGCCCGACACGGCAATACCAATGTCCTCTGGTGGTATGCTGCGCCATCGTCCCAATTCCTCCTGCACCAGTGGGTGATCCAGGCCCATGAGCTGCAGCGTGTCTTGGTTCGTCGCTGCATCGCGGTTCAAGGTAAAGCGGGTGCGGCATGTGCCCTCTGTGGTAACGAGGTCGTAGGTGGACTCGTCCACTTTCATCAGCTTCTGCTGGCGATCCGCGACCGCCGCCGACAGAAAGCGCACCAGCCGATCCAGACTGGACGACACGTCCGAGAAGGGCGTGTAGTCGTCAAGGCTGAATCCGTCGAGGTCTTGAAACAGGTCGAACACCACCTGCCGTGCTTCCCGGGAATTCGACAGCGCCGCTTCCAGCTCTACCTGCGTCCGCTTGAGCTCCGGATCGGACAACGCCTCCTGATACAGGCGGTCGTAGTTCAACCGCTCGGACAATTGTCCAAGAATCTGCGCGCGTAGGTCTTCGGCCACGTTGCCTTGCTCATCCACCTTGCCGACCGTGCGCGCGATTTCGGTTAGCTTCTCATCCAGCAGCAGGAAGATGCGACCCTCGATGGTGTCCGACAGCACAAGGTTATAAACCTGCGCCGTGTGGTTTTGGCCGTAGCGGTGGATACGCCCGATGCGCTGCTCCATGTCCATTGGGTTCCACGGAAGGTCGAAGTTAAACAGAATGCGCGCGAATTGAAGGTTGATGCCTTCGCGCCCGGCCGCCGTGCAGACCAGCACGCGCGGACCGTCTTTCAAGCGGAACCGCCGCTCCGCCGCCACCTTCGCACCGTGGTCGCCGCCCCGCAGCACCACCACGCCCTGACCGGGGAAGGTCTGCTCGATCTCGCGGGCGATCATGTCCACCGTGCCGAGGTAGGTGGCGAAGATCACGATCTTCTCGTTGGCGTTTTGCCGCCACAGCGTGCCCAAGCCATCGAGCAGCTTCTGCATCTTGGTTTCGCGCTGCGCCGGGAACACGCGCAGCAGGTCGCCGATACGTAGGCGTTCCTCCGGCAGATGCAGGTTCACCACGGCAGAGGCGGCTTCCTCAGCGTGCGTGGCCGAATACTCGCTGCCGTAGGGATCGGAGGCCATTTCCAGCGCCTCCTCATCCAGCTTCTTGACAAGGCGGTATTTCAGATCGGCCAGCACACGATCCACCTCACTACGCCCAACGCTGTCGCGCGGCAAACCGAATTCCTCGTGGATCAAATCGCGCGCTTCCTCCGTCAGCCGTTCGCGGCCTTCGATGTCCAGTTCCTTGTCGCGCAGAAACGCCTCGTGCAGCGTCAGCATCAGCAGGCGGCGCTTGAGCGTGCGGCGCACGGCAGCAAAGCTCGATGCCGCGATCTTCTGGAAGATCGCCATCAGGAAGCCGAGCGCGCGCCCTTGGTTGCCCTGACGGCGCGCAAGGTCGAAGCCGTCCTCCAGATACTCGCGCAGCTTCTCGTAGAACAGCCGCTCGGCCTGCGCCATCACGAAGGATTCGGTGTGAACCCAGCGGCGGGCGAATAGCGGCGAACCGTCCGGTTTGCAGGCGTCGGCCTTAGTGCGGCGGAACATCACCGTGTTCAGCCGGTGCCGTTCCTCGACCATCTCTTCGGGGCTGCGGAACAGCGTCGGGTTCAGCAACTGCGCCAGCATCCAGAACTGGAAGTGATTGCCCTGATGCGGCGTTGCCGACAGCAGCACGAGGTCGCGCGAGTGATCCTTCAGCGCCTCGGCCAGCTTGTAGTTCTCGGTCTTGCGCACCTTTCCCCCGCTGCGATAGGCCGTGAGGTGGTGCGCTTCGTCGAACACCACCAAATCCCAACGCGGCGCGTCCAACAGGCGCTTGATGCGCGTGGGGCGCTTCAAGGTGTCGATGCTGGCGATCAGGCGGTCGTGCTTGGCGAAAGCGTTGGTCTTGCGGTCGGTGATGTCGCCTTCGGAGCCGAACACCTCGAAGTCGAGATTGAACACCTCGTTCAATTCGCGGTGCCAGTTGTTCACGAGGCCAGCAGGCACCACCATCAGCGCTCGCGTCAGTTCACCGCGGCTGGCCAGCTCGCGCAGGATCAGCGCGGTTTCGATGGTCTTGCCCAAGCCCACCTCGTCGGCGATCAAGTAGCGCCGGGGCGACGCGGTGGCGATGCGGTGCGTCAGCACCACCTGGTGCGGCAGCAGGTCGATCTTGGCCGAAGTCAGCGCCGAGGCGCTTTCCATTACCGGTAGCGCGTGCGCCTCGTAGGACAGCCATGCCTTGCGCCCGCGCTCTGCGCTGCCTTCGACCGCGCGCAGGATGCGCTCGGTGCGCGTGAGTTCGCGCCGCAGCGAAGTGACCGGAACGCGTCGTTCGCCGACGCTGAAGAACGCGCGCAGATAGCCATCACGCGCCGGATCGAGGACGACACCTTGGCCGTACTCGTGGTGGGTGATGCGTTCGCCGGGTTGAAACTGAATCTCTGCCGTCACGCGCCCACCTCACGTAATCCGCAAGTGGAACATGCCCGCAGGCTTGCTGCCGTCGCGCAGCAGGATTTCCTGCGGGTACTCGTTGGCCTGTCCCCACAGGACGCGACCGAAGTCGAGTTGATGGCCGTGGGGCGTGTGGCACAGCCAATTCACCTCATCGGTGGCCGCCTGCACCCGGATGCGGTTCCCGCCGCCAGGTAGCCAGAACACCAGCGCGCCATCGCTTCCCCATTCGTCCTGAAAGGACAGGATTGCGGGCTTGATCGCATCGCCCAGCCACGCTTCGGCATCGGCCGGTGTCAGCAGATCGAGGCTGCCATCCAGCCCGGCGACTACCAGCGTCCTGCCGCCGTTGCTGGGCAGTTCGTCCGGCCAGTTGCCCACCGCGCGCAGGAACTGACGCAGGCTCCAGACCTCGCTGGCCGCGCAAATCTGATTGCGAGCCTCCTCGTCCCACAGCCAACTGGTGCCGCGACGCTGCCACACCGTATCGAGCAGTTGCCTCATTGCCCATACTCCCCATCGTCATCGAATAGAGATGCCTGCACCGGTTGCGGCCCTTGGCTGGCTGCCCAGCTGTTGTAGATCGTCGTCGCACGCGACGCCGCGTTGCGGGTGGCCTGGTCAGGGCCGTTGCGGTGGAGCCATTCCAGCAGTGGCTTCAGCGCGACGTGCGGCTTGAAGTTTTCGTTCTTCAGCGTGTCGGAGGCATTGATACCGCTGCTGTCAAAACACGCGCCGACCAGCACCAGCGCTTGGTCCAGATCGGAGGTGAGACGGCGGCGGTGCCTGCCCGACCAATCTCGCGCGAATTCCAGCGGGTCGGTGCGGATAAAGACCTTGTTCTTCTCCTTGCACCAGCCGCGCTGCACGAATTCGTCCGGCGTGGTAATCGAGCCTTTGAGGAACTTCTGCAACTGGTCGCGCTTCAGCTCGGCGGTCACGCCGAAGGTCCGCAGGAACTGGCGGGTCATCGGCTCGGCATTGACCGGCGGCGCTTCCTTACCGTTGTCGGCGTCATCGTCGATGAGCTGGTTAATACCGATCAGCGCCTCCTTGACGGAGATGGTGCGCCCCTCATCCACATATACCCTGCCGTAGTGGCGCGAGAAGTATTCCAGCGCCTTGCCGCGCCGGATGACCTGTATGTCGGCAGCGGGCAGGCCTTCCTTTGCGTGGTTCTCTAGCATGGCCTGCAACTGACGTACATCGGCCATCACTTCGCGGCGCATCCGGCCCCAGCTCACTGGCTTTGGCTCCCCGTTGCGCTTGCGGCAGACGTGGATGATGTCGTACTCGATGGTTTGCGAACCGAAAGTGCCTGGCTTCGCTCCTTCGCCTTTGGTTTCGTCCGAGCGAATGGGGTACGTTGCTTCGAGGTAGTAGCCCGCATCGAACAGCGATTCCAGTACCGCCACCCACGGTTCGTCTTCACTGTGGTGGAAGGTGAAGGCCAGAATGCCACTTGGCTTGAGGACGCGATGCGCTTCGCGCCAGCACTGCGTGAGCAGGCGCTGGTAGAAACCATCAGGGTCTTCCGGTTCGCGCGCGCGATTGGCCACCGCCTCCAGCGACTTCGGCGTGTATTCGGCGCGGAAGCTGTCCGGATAGTTTTCCTTCAGCGCGAGGCGCAGCCAGACATAGAAGAAGTCGGCCAACTCTGAGTAGTGCAGCAGGCCGCCGAAGGGAGGGTCAGTAATGACCAGATCAAGACTGGCATCGGCTTGCGCCAGTTCAGTTGAGGAACCGCAGAGGATCCTTGCTCCGTCGACCGGATCGCCGGGAAATACTTTGGCGTTCTTTACACTGATCTCATTGGAGAACGAGCCGAGTCTACTCCTTAGTTCGTCGCCGCTCACAGAATCCCACGGTTGCTCTGCCCATTCTCTTCCTTCGACTATACCCTCAACGCAAGAAGCCCAGTTCCCACGGCCGAGAGTTGGGAAAACGCTGTTCTCGACAACATTCGTCTTGGGGTGATAGTTGTTGTTGCTCATATGGGGCGCTAAGCAGTCCCTGCTAACGTCCCAGAAGCAGAACATGTTCTGGTTACGCAGGTACTGCTGATAAGCACCGAGAACGTACTCGCGCACCTCCGAGGAATAACTGCCTGTTTTTTGTATCGCCTTTAGAAGCTGGGTGTGCACGAGTAACTGACGGGGATTGAACATTGTCCACCAGTGCGTAAATCCGTGATTCGGAATTCCGCCATTATTCATGTGCGTCATGAAGCCATACGGCACCTCACTGGCTGGCCAGTAATCCTTCAGATCGGTATCCTTGCGTGCTTCCCACTCTGCGAACGCAGCGTCGTACTGCTGCGCGTGTGCCCTGTCGTAGGCCGCGAAGAAGCGACCGCCGTAGGGCTTGCCTGCCTCATCGCGCTTGGGCGCGTAGCCTTGAATCGCGTAGGCCGCCATCGGCCCGGTCTTGCCGGTGGCCTTGATGGTGGTCAGCACATCCTGCACCGTGCCGCAGGCCGCGCAGGCGTAACGCGACCTCTTAGGTACAGTGCCTTTCTCTGGCGCGAAGGTAGCGCCCGTCTCCGGGTCAGTAACTTCATCCGGCAGCGCGCCGCGCACTTCCAGCAGGCGAATCTTCGCGGCGCGAGCCGTATCCCATCGCGTGGTTGCCAGCGCATTGTCCTGCGCCGAGCCGCCGTAGGGCTGACCGTCCGCGTCTAGCTTCGCTTCGCCCGCCAGCCACTGCGGATGCACCAGCAGGCTCAGTTCCACCTTCTTGTTCTTGCCCTTGCCCAGATTCACCATCGCCGTGTGACCGCAGTGCGGGCAGATCACGCCCTTCTTGCGGTCGAGCACGGAGTAGGGCGGTTCGCTTGGCGCTACGTAGAAAGGCGCGTCGGGAGCCATGCGCGCGGCTTCTTCCTCCACGTCGAACGCCTCGCCGCACGTGCCGCAGGTGTGTTGCCAATGCTTGACGGTGAGCGTCTTTACCGCCATCACCGGGCTTGTCATGATCGGTGTGCGGTGGCCGCAGCCCGTCACCTGACATGGCCCGTGCTTGGCCCAGAAGGTGTAGATGATCTCCGGGCCTTCGTAGCGGTAGTCTTTGCGCTCGTCGGGCGGGATGGCGAGCGGATCGAAGTCGGTGGGCATCACCTTGTTCGTCGGCAGGTGCGTCCACTTGCCTTTCTCGCCTTCGGGGCCGTCGCAGTAGTAATACGGCATGATCTGCGGCTTGACCTCCGCCTCGATGTCCGCGAGGAGCTTCTTCACCTCCCCCAGATCGACGTTGGCCAGTTCCTGCTTGACCACGAACCACGCGACCGGGTTGAGGTCGTTGCCGACCATCTGCATTCCCAAGCGCGAGCCTTCCACCAGCGTGGTACCGCCGCCCATGAAGATGTCCGCCACCTTCAGGTGCTTGAACGCCCCTTTCTTCTGGTGGTTGGAATAGTAGTTGTCCCACACTAGCTTGGCGGCGTGCGAGGGGTCGTCCGGCGCTTTGGTCGCCGCCGCGATCAGCATCGAGCGGAACACGCTGGAACGCCGCCGCGCCCACCACTTCGACATCTGGTAGATCGGCTTGCTCGCATTGCCTTCGATCACCGCCACCTGATTGACCGGCAGGATGGGGAAATCCACCTCAAGGCAAGTCTTGGGGCGGTCGGGGTCGTTGAAGTCCACGGTTTCCAGTGCGGCAGCCTTGCCTGCACCGACGGCCTTGGCGACTTCTTGTTGGAGTAGTTCTTTTTTGGTGGCCATCAGCCGCAATCCTTACTTAGTTAGTTCGACGAAGGGTGACAACACCTCCAATAGCGACAGGCCGCCATGCGTGAGCGTCGGGTAGCCACCCTGGCTGCGCCACTTCCTGCGGCCCAAGGCCAACAAATGCGCACCGTGCGAGTTGTTGATCTGCAATGCCACGGGCGGCACGAAGGGGCCGGTATCACCCGTGCCCGTCTTGCTGCGCCTGCTGGAAAATGTCTGCTTGAGGAACTGGCCGACCTCGCCATCCGCATCGGGGAAGTAGCCGGTGGCCGCGTAGCCGTGGTCGGAAGTGATGACAAGCCGCCGCCCGGTGGCGAGGCGCTCAACGAAGGCCCAGAATTCGTCGCTCGTCAGTTCTTCGGCCACGTCCTTCGTCAGCGGCTCCAACCCTTGGCCTGCGCCGGAGCCGTCGTGCAGCTTGGCGTCGGGCCAGTGGTGCCAGAAGATCTGATTCAGTGTGCTGCTGATCAGGGCTTCGCAGTCCTTCCACGGCAAGTCCACCGTCTCGGTGCTGGCCGCTTGCAGCTTGTGCGCGAGACCGCCGCCGTTGTTCTGGAGCTTGCTGCGGCTGGTGAAACCAAGCGCGCGGGCGAACTCATCGGTTTCGCCGGGTAGCTCAGAAGCACCGGCGGCGACCTCGTGCGTGGTGAACCCTCGTTCCTTCGCGCCCTGCAACAGCCACGGCAGTTCACGCAGCGAGAGGCCGTCGAGGACCAACACGGCCTTGGCGCTAAAGGGCTCGGCCCACCAGCGCACCAAGCGATCCGAGGTGCGCTCGACGCTGTCGCCGAAGGCTTGCCACAAATCCCATCCGCAGGTGGAGAGGAACAAATCCAGTTCGCCGATTTCGCGGTCGCGCTTCACGACCTCGCTGGGCGCATTGCCTGCGGCCAGCGGCTTGGAGGCGATACCGACGGCATGGTCGATGATGATGCGCCAAGCGTCAGGTTCCGTACCCTGCGTCAGCGATTGCAGTGCGCTGGCGGTCAGTGCCATCAGTCGTCCTCCTTCTCAAGGTTCAGCTCGAAGGTCATGCCTTCGGGCAGCTTCTTGAGCAGTTCTTTGAGCTGCGAGCCGGTGGCGCTGGAGACCTTGATGGACACTTCCGCGACCTTCGTGGCCGGGCCGATGCCCCAACCCTCGATCTTGCCGATCAGGTTGAGCGGCGACGTAGGTGGGTTAGACAACGGCGTGCGCTGCTTGGCGGTCGCGGTGTCGCCACTGAAAATACCGCCCGGCGTGAGCCCTGGCGTGGGAGTGGGAGAACCACCAGGTGTGGGATCTGGCGCGCCCGGTGTGCGAGCAGCGCCACCATTCGGTGGAATACCACCCGGCGACGGTGCGGGCGGAGTGGAGCCACCCGTCGCGGGCACCGCCGAGGGCAGCATCACGAACACGTCGTCGAGGTGGCGGCCCGTGAGAGAGAGCTTGGGGCGCAGACGCCGCCACGCGGTTTCCTCGTCCTCGCCAGGATTCGTTTGCAGATACTCCATGCCGCGCACGTTGACGGCGACCGCGCCTTTGGCGCACAGGCGCAGCAAGCGATCCTTCATCACCGTTTCGCCCAGCCACGGGATGCAGTCCTGCCCGGCCGGGCGCGGCTCTTGCAGCTCGCGCAGCAGCTTGCCGACCGATTCGTTGTTGCTGGCGTATTCGAACACCAGATCCTCGAAGTCCTCCGGCACGAACAGGTCGCCGGTCAGCGCCTCCTCGATGGCTTCGGGAATCTGCGAACCCTGCTTGTCGAGGCGTTCGACGCTGAACTTGCACTGCGCGGGATCGGCGAAGTTCCATCGTTGCAGTACGGCGAAGCGATCGAAGCGCTTCTTGAGGTTGTCGCGCAGAGTGTTCTCGAATTCCTTGTGCAGCTTCTTATATTCGGGATTCTGGCCGCCCCATTCCTGCGCCTTCATTTCGGCGCGGGCGAGGATGAGCAGGTCGCGGTCAATGAAAGAGTTGGTACTACCCGCGCGGGGGAGCAGGAAGCGCACGGTATTGCGGCGCTTCTGCAACTGGTCTTTGAGCCAGCGACCGAGGGTGGCGTCAAGCTTCTCAGGCTCCTCGGGTAGAACGACGATGGGTAGACGGCCATCGTCCCAACTTTCCGGTTGATCGCTATCGACCATCCCGGTCCACGGATCGCTCGACCAAGACTTCGGCAGCGGGACGATACGAAACTGATTGTTCTTCCCTTCAACTCCACTGATGACATAGCGCACCTGATCGCCTAGCCGAGCTAGATCGGCGCCGTCGGCGAACAGCTTGTCGTTGCGCGCGTAGGCCATGAGCTTGGCGCGCGGGTTCTCTTCCTCGCGGAACAGCAGCTTGGCGCCTTCCTGATGGATGTTGAAGCTGTTCTCGACGATGGTCGCCAGCTCGACTTGGAAGGCGTTGTCGTCCACCGGCTTGTCACGGGTGATGTCCAATTGCAGCGCGGCAGGCTCGGCACCAGCGAGGTTGCCCACGGCAATCGAGCGCAGCCACAGCGCGCCGATGATCTCTTGCAGGTGCGGTGCGATGCTGGTGTGGTCGTGCCGCGCTTCCTGCACCGAGATGATGTTCTGCTGGGCCTTCTCGCGCAGCGTGCGATGGTGCTGGTTGGCGACGGCTTCGAGCAGCGCGCCGATGCCTGAGGAATCATCGTCCAGCCGGAAGTCGGCGGCGGTGAGCACGGGCACCGCCTCGCCACGACTCTTGTAAAGGTTGGCAAGGATGCGGATCAGGTCGCGCGTTTCCTGCGCATCGGTGGCGATGAGCACCTGTTCTTCGAGCAGGCGTAGCAGGTGCGGCGCGTAGGGCCACGATTCGGTGAATTCGCGGCGCTTGCGATCCCGCTCGGCGGGCGGCACATCCAGCAGACGGAAGGATTCGGCGACATGCTGCGCGACCAGCGATTCGATTGTGCCGCTGGCGATCTGCAAGCGGTTGTCGAAAAGGCGGTGCAACAGCATCCGGCGGCGATCCTGCTGGATGCGCTCGGCGCTGCCGCCCGCCTTGAAGTCGATGGCGACCGGGTTGACGCGATGCACCTGCTGGTAGGCGTCGCTGCCGCCGTTGCGCACGGAGATCACCAGCACCAGCAGGTCGGGGCGCTCTTTGGCGATTTCCGAAAGAATCTGGATGAAATTGAACGCCCAGTTCTTCCACGGGTACTGCTTGGTGTTGGTGAGGCCGTCGTACCACGTCTGGAACTCGTCCAGCAGCAGCATCGTCGGCCTATTCTCCAGCAGCTCGATGATGAGCTTATCGGACGGGATTTCGGTCCTAGACGCGCCTTGGCCTTCCCACTTGCCCTTGATGAAGCTGCCGTGCGGATGATTTTCGAACAGCACGTCCCACAGGAACTTGTAGCGGTGGCGGTGCAGGCTCTCGCCGATGACGTGCATTCCGTCGCGCAGCGGGATCTTACCGATGCTGGGGTCGGCCAACGTGGCCGCCCACGCATTGAGCCATGCGCCGGTGGATGCAGGGTCGGTAACTGCGTGGTATAGCGCGGCCATCAAGTGTGATTTGCCGAGTCCGCGGTCGCCGATTACGACCACGGGACGGCCTTGGTTGGGACCAACCGCCTCGATCCCTTTTAGCACATCATGTGTCGGGTAAGTGATTTGCAGAAATTGCTGGGCTGCAATTTGCGTCGCGCCGGTATTCTGGTCATTCGACAGCTCAATGGCTGTGCCCTTAAGGCGTCTGCCCCTAAATTCTTCCCGTAGCGTCAGGCCGAGCATGGGTTTTATCCTGCTGATTTGTCAGATGTGGCGCACATTTTATCTATAACGAACGGCTAGGTTTCTTTTTCTCATCCGAGACCCGGCTTTGCTCGGATTGTGATTGGCCTGGTTGGGCCATCTTGGTTGTTCAACGGGTGCCGCCTCGATGCTTCACGGCACCCGTAATCTTGCTTAGAAACCGGAAGTGCCAATATCCCACGATGGTGCAGACCACGGATGCGATGAGTTCCAGCCCGTACCGTAGGGATTGCCGCCGACATCGACGCCGTAGTCGTCATCACCGATCATCGGCAGGCCCGTTGCAGGATTGATAGCGTGCATGTTGCTCTCCTTATGTGGAGGGTTGAATTTCCCGCCGGAACCCGGCGGGATGGAAAATCAGTCTTCATTTGGCATCAAGATTGTTATGACCGGCGCTGCCTTGTCGTCGGGGCCAATACACATATGCAACGTCGTAAGCCGGGCCCGGATGCCACGCCCACCGCGTGGCACTCGGTAGACCTGAAACGCAACGCGCCGCGATTCACGAGCGCGACGCGCTGCAAGACATGCCATCCAGATAACGTCCCAGAGTCTTCCGGCTTCGTCTTGTGCGGTCTGGCGTTGGCTGTCTGTGTCGTCCCATGCCACGCAATCAGCCCATACGGCGGTCGTCAATGCCACCGGCAGGCGAAACCCGGCTTCGTGGGCAACTTGGCTTACGTCGATGAGAGCACCGTCCTCAATCGCTTGTGCTCGCGTGTAGACGAGGATCGACTCACCGAAGAAACTGTCGTGATGCTGTTCGGGATGTTGCACGGCAGTGCTCCTTTGAAAGCTGACCGGGTTCCTAGATGTCGAGCCCGCCTTACCGATTCCGGCTTCGGCGTGCGGGGTGGCGTGTTGCTTGTGCCGCCGTACTTCCTGAGTGTTTCGCCCTGAGCGCACCTCGACGCCAGCCGATATGCCGGACACGCAAGGTCGCGCACGGAAGCCGCAGCCCCGTAGGGGACCGGGCGAGTACGCGCGCGAAGCGCTTGGCCTTGCGGGTATGGCTGGCTGGCGTAAGGTCGATCCTGTCCTGGGCGGGCAATAAGGAAGTCCGGCGGTAGCGCCACCGTGCCGACGAAGCCGATGTCGCGGTCGCAGGCCGCGACCCATGCGCGGCTATGCCGCGCGTAACCCGCAAGCCGGAGGCGCGCAGTCGTAGGCGATCAGCCGGAGACATAGGGGGCCGGGCCGCGTTGCGGCCGGGGACAAGTGCGAGGCCGCACGCTGTCCACGCAGGCGCGTTGGCTCCCAAGCCAATCGACGGAGTGCCGGGGGAGCCGTCACTCGCTCGTCGCCCTAGCGGCGAGAGGTCGGCCCACCGACCGGCAGAGTGATGGGGGGCGAAGCCCCGCGCCCCGAGCAGCGCGCGGGCATAGCAGTCAAGTCGAGCGAAGCGCGGACCGGAGGCGGATGCCGGAGCCGCATCGCGTCCAGCGGGCGGGGTGAGTGCTATGCCCGCGCGCTGCGCGGGGCGCCTGCTGTTCAGGACACGACGGGCGTCCAGCCAGTCGAGATGCCGGTCGGGCGTCCAGCCCGACGCAAAGGCAGCGGTGGCCCAGCCGCGTAAGCGGCTTCGTCCCCCGTCTTCACCCCCCGTCGCAGAGGGGAGTGAAGGCGTGTCCTTCGCTATACAAGTTATCGAAACAACAATTAGATAACTTGTATGGCGAAGAAGGACGGGCGGATCGTTGCCGCCGAAAACGAAACGCGGGTACTGCGTGCGTTGCACCGGTTCGGATGGCTCAGGACCCGAGATGTGGCGGCGCTGCTCTGGACCCCTTGGCAAAGGCATCCGGCTGCCCAGCTGGACGTGGGTCCGGTGGTGGCATCTGCCTCCGGGCTGCGGATGGCGCAATACACGCTGCGTCGGTTGGCCGATGGGCGGCAAGCGCTCCGGGGGCGCGGGCCGGATGGGAGCGTGCTCTATGCGCTGGCAGAGGCTAGCGCGCGCCGGTTGCGCCAGATGGCAGTGCCTGCGGTGTCGGGCAAGGATATTGTGCGGAGCGTCAGCCCCGCTTATTTCCGCCATCGCACGGTGGCGAACGAAATCGCCATCGCGGCCATTGCGCAGGGTTTCCGGGTCAGCACGGAGCGTGAGATTGCCCAAGATCGCTGGGTGGGCGGTGCCGCCGGTATTGCCGGGAAGAAGCCCGACGTGCTGATGAACGACCGTGGTCGCATAACCTGGGTGGAGGTCGAGAAGAGCGTCAAACGGAAAGCCGATTTCGACCGCCTGGTCGTCTGGGTGGCGAAGGTCGGCAACGATACCCGGCAGCCTTCGGGTTCCGTGCTGCTGGGTGATGGGCTGCGCTGGGACCGGCTCGTCTTTGTCTGCACGCCAGCATTCGAGGGAAGGCTACGCCGTGCCTTAGCGGTAGCCGGCTGGCGACCTGAGTTGCTTGATGCATTCGTGTCATTCGTCACGGTGCTATACAGCTTTGAAGACATATCGTTTGCATAAGGCAACAGCACGACAAGATTCAGGTCACAAGGGGGCAGTCGGGATGACCTGCTCCTGCAACACGGAGCTATTCGCTTTCTCCTACGGTAGTAAGCCGTAGACTACCGCCGGTACGCGTCGTCGTCCCCGGCGGTTTTTATTTTCCGGACGATGATCTCCATCAGGTCCCTCCCTCTCTATCTACTAGATATATAAAATAGATAGCACGGGTGTGGCGAACCGCAACAGGCCGCTGCGGCGGTGCGCTGCATGTGGTAACCGGCAATTCATCTAAGATGAGAAGTGAATGGGCAAGGTCAATCTATCTGAAATCCGGGCAGCCCTATCCAGAGATAACAACGATTTCATTAGTTTTGCTGAGGTTTTGGATAAGCTCGTTAAAAGCGAGGGTTGGCCGTATTCTGAGGCAGCTCTGGTACTTCGGAACAGCGGTGTATGCGACCAGAACATGGCTACTAGAAACCAGATGGGTATCGTCACACCCACGACAGACTTTGAGGGGCTCAGCAACCTTCTGCAGCAGGCCATTGAGTGGCCTGGTACCTGGGTGCCATTGAACAATGGGCAGCAGGCCCATGCCGAAGGTTATGGCTGGATTCGCAGTAAGTTTGCGAACGCATTGAAGGATATGGGGTTAAGCGCATCGGGTGTAGACGCACTCGCTCGTCAAGGTAACTACACACCCATGCCGGAATGGACCGAGACATATGACGATCCCGCACTTGTTGCCGAAATCGAAAGTCTGCAGGCGGAGAACAAGAAGCTCAAGGCTGAGCTAACGGCGCTCAAGGCACGTATCGACCTTCCTGACTCAGACAGAATGCCAGAGGAGCTGGATATGTGCTTGACAGTGTGGGCCGCTGCGGAACAGAAATGGAGCCCGTCTGGCGGTAATACTCCCAAGAAGGTTATTGAAGAGGTCATCAACAAGTTCTATGCGAGCCTGCCCAAAAACGTCAAAGATCGTATTTCTGCGGTTTGCAATTGGGACAAAGGTGTGGGAAGAAAGAATTATGAGTAACGGTGTCCCCTGTTGAGCCCCCCAACAGGAGTTAAAAATTCCTGTTTGTCAAGCGAGACCGGTCGCGCTATATCGGTAGGGCCGAAATCATCAAACTGCTCCTGCGTTCCGAGATTTCCTCGGGACAATTCACAACGGAGTAGTTATGAATCGCAAGGCATCGCAAAATCCCTTCCTGTCGAACGACGACGCACAAGCTGGCGACATCAAGTTGCCGCCTACCGAAATCTCGCTCGCTCCCACTGCGGCGTTCTCGTCGGGGGACCTGGACCTCGACGCGATGCGTCTGCCGTCCGATTTCGGCGCAATTGCGGGCGTCCAAAAGGTTCTGACGATGGTGCCCATCCGCAAGCCCAGCCCCCAAGCTTATGTCCGCGTGCATCCGGACGTGGCTTGGACTCTTGTGGTCGCTGTCGTAGAACTGAAGGACGATAACGACGTTTATCTCGTGCTGCCCGAATTGTATTCGGCGCTCGCACAGGAGGCGCGGCCAAAGCAGTTGTACATCGGCATAACCCGCGACGGCAATCCTTTCGTATGGCTGGTGAACATGCCCGGCCCGGATGGCCGCATCGACACGTGGTCCCAGTCCGCACATGCGGGGGCCAGTCTGGCAAAAACGCACTGGGTGCGCATCAAGTCGAACCGGGACCTCGGTGCGTATGAGGTGCTACAGGCCACCAACCTGAAAGACGAACCGTCATGGCCTGAGCTGTCCTTCAAGGAGCTGGTCAACCTGGCTTTCAGGGGGAAGGTCATCGACTCCCTCGACCATGTGGTGATTCGCCGCCTGCGCGGGGAAATCTGATGGCCCTCCGCGACTATCGTGAAATCGTCGTCGCGGACTTCGAGTTTCGGGCTGCTCCCGGTGAGCGGCCCGAACCGGTCTGCATGGTTGCCCGCGAGGTGCGCAGCGGCAGGACGATCCGACTATGGGGTGAGGAACTCACTTCGTCAGCCTGCCCGTACAGCACGGCCGCCGATACGCTGTTTGTGGCGTACTACGCATCTGCCGAGATGGGATGCCATCGCGCACTCGACTGGCCGATGCCCGAAAATGTCCTCGACCTGTATGCCGAGTTTCGCGTCCAGACGAATGGGATGAGGCTCCAGCATGGCCGGGGGCTGCTCGGTGCGCTGATGTACTACGGCGAGTCTGGCATTGATGCCATGGAAAAGGATGCCATGCGGGAACTGGTTCTGCGCGGCGGCGATTACAGCGCAGATGAAGAACGCGCCATCCTGGATTACTGCGAGTCGGATGTGACCACCACGGCAAGATTGCTGCAGAAGATGTCGGCCATCCTGGATGAGCGCAACAGGCTCGCCTACGCCCTTAACCGTGGGCGTTACACGAAGGCCGTCGCTGAAATGGAATGGCAGGGTATTCCGGTCGATGTGCCAATGCTGGCGAAGCTGCGCGCCCACTGGGAGCAGTTGCAGACGCGGCTTATCGCCCGCGTCGATGAGCGCTACAGCGTCTATGAAGGCCGGACGTTCAAGCACAAGCGTTTCGAGGAATATCTCGGGCGCACCGGCATCGCGTGGCCTCGCCTCGATTCTGGCTCGCTGATGCTGGATGATGAAACGTTCAGCGATCAGTGCAAGAGCTGGCCCCAACTGCGCCCGCTGAAGGATCTGCGGCAGGCGATGGGGCAACTTCGGCTGAACGACCTCGCTGTCGGTGCTGACGGGCGCAATCGTACGTTGCTTTCAATGTTCAGCTCTAAGACCGGGCGCAACCAGCCATCGAACGCGAAATTCGTATTCGGCCTGTCGGCCTGGCTGCGCGGGCTAATCAAGCCGCAGCCGGGGTATGGCCTCGTCTATGTGGACTGGTCCCAGCAGGAGTTCGGCATCGCAGCCGCCCTTTCAGGTGACAAAAACATGAAGGATGCTTACATGTCTGGTGACCCGTACCTTGCCTTTGCCAAGCAGGCCGGTGCGGCTCCTGACGATGCCACGAAGACCAGTCACGCGGCCATTCGTGAGCAATACAAGGCGTGCGTGCTCGCTGTGCAGTATGGGATGAAGGAAGAGTCGCTTGGCCGTCGGATCAAGCAGCCTGCGGTCTACGCCCGTGAATTGCTCAAGATGCACCGGCGTACGTACCCGGATTTCTGGCGATGGTCGGACGCAGCTCTCGACTATGCCCTGACGCAGAGCCACCTGTGGACAGTGTTCGACTGGCGGATTCACGTCGGCGATGATGCCAATGTGCGCTCGCTGCGAAACTTCCCTATGCAGGCCAATGGAGCAGAGATGCTGCGGCTCGCGTGCTGTCTAGCGGCCGAGGCCGGTGTTCGTATCGTGGCTCCGATTCATGATGCCGTGCTGATCGAGGCGCCAGTGGAAGAGCTCGACGCCGTCATGGCCCGCATGCAGGAATGCATGCGTCAGGCTAGCGCTACCGTACTCGATGGGTTCGAGCTGCGTGCCGATGCCAAGACTATCGCTTTCCCCGAACGCTACATCGATGAGCGTGGTGTCGTGATGTGGGACATCGTGAATGACCTGCTGGCCGACATCGAGGCCGAGGTGGTCGCATGATGCCGGTCGCTATCGATGAGGCGAGGCTGTCGTGGTCGCACGCTGCTCAGGCGCTGGTTCCAGTGCAAGGGGAAGCTCCGGGCAGGTCCGTGTCCCACGGCGGCCGGTTCATCAAGGGGCCCATCCCCTTGGACTGGATCGGCCGGGCGGCCTGCCTGCCAGGGAAGACCTTGCATGTGGCGCTGGCCCTGCAATACCTGGCCGGCCTCCAGAAGACCCATACCGTCAAGCTGGGAGCGAAGGCGCTGGCCGTTCTGGGGGTCGCCCGGGACGCCAAATACGAGGCGCTCGACCGCCTCCAGCAAGCGGGCCTGATTACTGTGGAGCGGACACGGGGGCGCGCCCCCATCGTGACCATGCTGGTCGGCGCCAAAGAAGGCTGAGCCGCCATGAATGACGAAATGGCCCTGACGCTGCAGCAGGTTGCAGACCGACTGCAACTGTCCTACAGCACGGTTTTCGCGATGCGGCACCGTGTCGGGTTCCGGTTGCCGGGCTCACGCGTCTGGCGCGTATTGCCGTCCCGGCTTGCCGAACTCTGTGAAACCAAGAACAATGTGACCCGGCTATCGATGCGGGTCGCTGGAGAGAATCAATGTCCATCCGCAAAGATAAAAATTCCGGGGTCTGGCACCTCGACATCCGCACGCCAGGCGGCGAAAGAATTAGACGCTCTACTGAAACCAAAGACCGGAAGGCGGCCCAGAAATACCACGACTGCCTGAAAGCTGAACTGTGGCGACAGGACAAGCTCGGCGAAGCGCCTGATCGCTCCTTCGAGGAAGCGGCCGTTAAGTTCTTGCGGGAGTGTGAGGGCCAGCGCGACTACGCCACCAAGCTGCGGCATGTCGCTTACTGGCGCGAGCAGTTCTCGGGCCGCTCGGTTCGTTCTTTAACAGCCGACGAAATCACGGACGCCTTGCCCACGCATCGAGTCGTCAAGGGTAAGCGTGCCGAGCCGCTGACCGGCAGCACGCGCAATCGGTATATCGCGACTATCAAGCGTCTGCTGAATCTGTGCGAGGCATGGGAGTGGATCGACCGGGTGCCCAAACTTCCCCGGTACTTCGAGCCGGACGTGCGTGTCCGATGGGAGCCGCCCGAGGTTATCGCGGCGCTCATCAATGCACTGCGATTGCCCTGGATGCGTGACGCTACCATTGTGGCGGTCGCCACGGGCATGCGTCAGTCCGAGTTGTTTGGGCTTACGCCGTCCCAGGTCGATTTGACCCAGTGCAATGCGTGGATCACGCATGAGGGGGCGAAATCCAAGCGTGCGCGCTCAGTGCCGCTGAACGACGACGCGGTGGGTGTGCTGGCTCGCCGGTTAGAGTCTTCGGAGCGTCTCGTTTTCACTCGCGGGGAAGGGCTCGATGCTCGCATCCAGCAAATCGACACACGAGACTGGGAGCGGGCCTGCCAAGCAGTCGGCATTGACGATTTTCACTGGCACGACCTGCGCCACACATGGGCAAGCTGGCATGTCCAGCGCGGCACGCCGTTGATGGTGCTGAAGGAACTGGGCGGGTGGGAAACGATTGAGATGGTGCAGAAGTACGCCCACCTCGCCCCCAGTCACTTGGCCGAACACGCAGGTACGGTCAAGTTTTGGTCAAAATTGGGGGAGCAGAAAGAAAAAATGCCGCTGGCTAGAGCGGCATAGTTTCTTGATTCTGAAGGGAATTCTTTGGTGGGGCGTGAGTGACTCGAACACTCGACCTACGGATTAAGAGTCCGCTGCTCTACCAACTGAGCTAACGCCCCCAACAGAAGAAAGATTATGCCGGGGTTTTCAGGGCATGGCAAGCCCTTTCTTCGAATTTCCTGAAAATATTTCGTCAAGACGGTGGCGGCTGTCGGCGCGGTAACGAGCGGTCGCAGTTTGCGCGCTCCCGGTATGATGACGCCACACGCGTTGCGCGGCGGTCGCGCAACGTTTTCTGGACATTCGAAGATGGACGAAAACGCAGTCCGCGAATTGCTGGATCGCCTGCTGGCCCCGTGGGTCCGCTCGCTGGGTCTGGTCCCCGTGTCGATCGGCGACGACAGCGTCACGCTGCGCCTGCCGTTTTCCGGCGAGTTCCGTCATTCGGGCGGCGTGATCTGCGGCCAGGTGTTCACGGCGGCCGCCGACACCGCGATGGTGGTCGCGATCTCGGCCGCGCTCGGCGAATTCAGGCCGATGACGACGGTGTCGCTGAACACGAATTTCATGCGTCCGGTGCGCAAGGGCGACGTGCTCGTCACCGCGCGCGTGCTGCGGATGGGCCGCAACCTCGTGTTCGGCGAAGTCGAACTGTTCGACGAGGACGGCACGATGGCCGTTCACGCGACGTCGACCTACGCGCTCATCAGCTGAGCGGCGCGATGTTCGACCAGATCGTCTTCGCGGGCGGCGGCAATCGTTGCTGGTGGCAAGCCGGCTTCTGGGACGTCGCGCAGCCGGCCCTCGGCCTGCGCCCGCGCGTGATCACCGGCATCTCGGCCGGCGCGGCGACCGCCTGCATGCTGTATACGCGCGACGCCGCGTGGGTGATGCGCTATTACGAAGAGGCGCTGCGCCACAACCGGAAGAATGCGTACTGGGGCAACCTGTTCGGGCGTGAGCCCGTGTTTCCGCATTACCGGATCTACCGTCAGGCGCTGCTCGACATCTATGGCGAGCCGTTCGCGAAGCTCGCCGCGGCGCCGGAGATCCGCATCGGCGTGTCGCACGTGCCGCGCTGGCTCGGCGCGCGCAGCGCGGTGGCCGCCGGCCTCGTCGCATACAACATCGAAAAGTACGTGCGCAAGACGCTGCACCCGACGCTTGGGCGCACGCTCGGCTTTCGGCCGGAATTCGTGCGCGCGCAGGCCTGCACGCACGTCGACGAACTCGCCGACCTGATCCTGCAGTCGTCCTGCACGCCGCCGTTCACGCCGGTACTGCGGCGCGGCGGCCGGCCGGTGCTCGACGGCGGGATGGTCGACAACGTGCCGGTCGATGCGCTCGACCCGTCGCCGGGCGACGTGCTGGTGCTCGTCACGCGGCTGTATCCGCGTCCGCAGATGTTCACGGTCGCGCATGGCGACCAGCGGCGGCTGTACGTGCAGCCGTCGAGCAAGGTGCCGATTTCGAGCTGGGATTACACGAGCCCGTCGCAGATGCGGCATGCGTACGATCTCGGGCGGCGCGACGGCGAGCACTTTCTCACGCGCGTCGGCGCGATGACGGGCGGCTGCGTGGCCGCCTGACGATCGATCGGGAAGGGAGTAAAGGGCAAAAGGGGCCGCGCGACCCGCGCAGCCCGTGCGATCAGCGCTTGCGGATCGGCGTCAGCGCTTCCGGGTTGGCGACGCTCGACATGTCGCCGTCGTCGAACGCGAGAATGTTGCGGAATGCGGCACTGAAATACAGCTCGTAGCTTTCGCGTTCGACGTAGCCGATGTGCGGCGTGCAGATCACGTTTTCCATCCGCAGCAGGCTGTAGCCCTGCAGGATCGGCTCGCTTTCGAACACGTCGATCGCGACCATCCCCGGGCGGTTGTGCGACAGCGCGTTGACGAGCGCGTTTTCCTCGAGCAGCTCGGCGCGGCTCGTGTTGACGAGCAGTGACGTCGGCTTCATCCGCATCAGGTCTTCCTGCTTCACGATCCCGCGCGTGTCGTCGTGCAGGCGCAGGTGCAGCGACAGCACGTCGCTCTGCTCGAACAGCGCCTCGCGGCTGTCGGCGGCCGTGTAGCCGTCGGCGCGCGCGGCTTCGAGCGAATGCTCGCGGCCCCAGATCAGCACGTTCATCCCGAACGCCTTGCCGTAGCCGGCGACGAGCCGGCCGATTTTGCCGTAGCCCCAGATGCCGAGCGTCTGGCCGCGCAGCACCTGGCCGAGGCCGAAGTTCGGCGGCATCGCCGACGTCTTCAGGCCCGACTGCTGCCAGGCGCCCTGCTTCAGGTTCGCGACGTATTGCGGGATGCGGCGCTGGGCGGCCATCACGAGCGCCCACGTCAACTCGGCCGGCGCGACCGGCGAACCGGTGCCTTCGAGCACCGCGACGCCGCGATCGGTACACGCGTCGAGATCGATGTGGCTCGACACGCGGCCGGTCTGGCTGATCATGCGCAGGTTCGGCAGCTTGGCGAGCAACTGGGACGTAATCGGGGTTCGTTCACGAATCAGCACGAGCGCCTCGACTTCGGCCAGACGGCTGGCGAGCTGTCCGAGGCCGCGCACCGTATTGTTGAAGACCTTTACGTCGTGGCCGGCGAGCATCTCGAAGCAGTTCAGCTTGCGGACGGCGTCCTGGTAGTCGTCGAGGATGGCAATTTTCATGGTGAACGGGGTGTCGCGCGTTGAAAGCGGCAGGGGCGGCGGCGCAGCTTGCGCGGCCGTCTCGCCCGGCCGGGGCCGACATGATGCAACGTCGGCCGCCTTGGTGGTGTCTTTTTAACAGGTTGTTACGCTCCGCCGCAATCGGCCCTGCCGCCCCCGGCGCCGCTCCCGGCCCGTGCACACGGGTGCGCTGTTGTGTCGCATCAAACACGTCCTTTCTGATTCGGCCGTTTACTCGCCGAGGTTCACCCAATTGTTGCTTCAAGCAGAATAATTGGATCAAGTATCCGCAGAAGGCGAGGATTTTTGACTATTTTTATCGTCAACGGGCCCCTTGTTGAGCAACTCTGCATCATTTCCGCTGTCGTAGGAGAATTACGCATTTGCTTCATCTTTTTGAAGTTGTAACAGCGGCAGGAGTCGTTTATGGATCATTTGCAGTCGATGCGCGTGTTCGTCAAGGTTGCAGATCTCGGCAGTTTCGCGCGGGCCGCGAGCGCAATGGATATCTCCAACGCGGTCGCGACGCGCCACGTCGCCGATCTGGAGGGCCGGCTCGGCACGCGTTTGCTTAACCGCACCACGCGCAGCCTCTCCCTGACGGAGTCGGGTCAGGTCTATCTGGAGCGTGCCCGCCAGATCCTCGACGAGCTCGAGGACGTCGAGCAGATGGTCGTCGCACGCAATCACGAGCCGGTCGGCACGCTGCGCATCGTCGCGCCGGTCGTGTTCGGCCTGCACAACCTCGCGCCCGTGCTGCAGTCGTACACGGAGAATTTCCCGAAAGTGGTGCCGGATCTCACGCTGGTCGACCGACAGGTCGATCTGGTCGAGGAAGGCTTCGACGTCGGCATCGTCGTCACGCGCCAGATGCGTAGCGCGAGCATCGTCACGCGGCGCCTGACCACCGGCTGCATGACCGTGTGCGCGACGCCCAGCTATCTGGAGAAGCACGGCGTGCCGATTCATCCGGAACAGCTCGCCGAGCACCCGGCCCTGAGCCTGCCGACCGAATACTGGGGCGACGAGCGCGTGTTCACGGGGCCGGACGGCGAAGTGCGCGTGCGCCCGACCAACGTGATCGTCGCGAACAACACCGCGATGCTGCGCCAGTTCGCGTTGCTCGGGATGGGCGTCGCGATCCTGCCGAGCTACCTGATCGGCAGCGACATCGCGCGCGGCGCGCTCGTGCGGCTGCTGCCGGATTTCCGGCTGCCGCAGGTCGAGATCAACATCGCGTACCCGAGCCGGCGCCATCTGCCGGCGAAGGTGCGGACGTTCATCGATCACCTCGTCGAGCATTTCAGCCACGCGACCGACGCGACGATCGGCGAACAGTGGGCTGCGCAGAGCGCGCCGCCGATCGGTGTCGAGATGCGTGCCGAGCCGCCCGAATCGACCGATCCGAACCTGCAGCCGCGTCTTGCGCGCTCGCCGCGTACGCGCGTGGCGGTGCCGTCGCCGCTGTAACGGCTCGGCGGCCGGCGCAAATAAAAAACGCGGATCGATCGATCCGCGTTTTTTCATGGCTGCGTGCCGGCGCCGGGCACGCTCGAAGCGGCGCCCGGCGGCCGGGCCGTCACGAACCCGTCTTGCGCGCCGTCGTCTTGCGGGCGGCGGTCTTGCGTGCCGGCGCCGGTTTCTCTTCGGCGCCTTCGGTCACGGTTTCGGCATCCTTCGTCGCCGATTTGGCCGTCTTCTTCGCCGCGGCCGCCTTCGGTTCCTTCTTCTCGAACTCGAAGCCGATCTTGCCGTCCGGCTGCTTCACGAGGAACGCCTTGAAGTTGCGGCCGGTACGCGACGACTTGAAGCCCGGCAGCAGATCCGTACGGCCGTCGGCCAGCAGCTTGCCCATCTGCTCGCGCGTGATTTCCTGCTGCAGGATCACCTTGCCGGAGCGGAAGTCGCAGGTCTTCGGGTTCGCGACCGAGTGCTCGCACACGTAGCTCATCCCGTGCTCGAACACGCGGCCCTTGCACTTCGGGCACGCGCCGACCGGTTCCTGCGCGGAGAAGTCGGGCGCTTCGCCTTCCTCGCCGCCCTGGTCCTGGCCGAAATCGAACTCGAGCTTGTAGTTCTTCGTCTCGTCGTCGAAGGACAGCTTGAGGATCGCCGAGAACGGGCGGCCCATCTTGCTGCGGAACCCCGACAGCGGCCCGATTTCCTTCTTCTGCAGCAACTCCTCGACTTCCGGGATCTCGAATTGTCGGCTGCCCGGGATCTTCGAGATCGAGAAGTCGCACTTCGTGCACGCGAAGCGGCGGTAGTTTTCCTTCACCTGGCCGCCGCAGTTCGGGCACGGCGTCTGAAGGGTCGCGTAGTCGCCGGGAATCGTGTCGGAATCGTATTCCTTCGCGCGCTTGACGATCTGCTGCGTCATGCGGGCGATTTCCTGCATGAACGCGTCGCGGCCGAGATTGCCGCGCTCCATCTGCGACAGCTTGTATTCCCATTCGCCGGTGAGCTCGGGCGCGGTGAGTTCCTTCACGCCGAGGCCGCGCAGCAGCGTCATTAGCTGGAACGCCTTCGCGGTCGGGATCAGTTCGCGGCCCTCGCGCAGCAGGTACTTCTCGCCGAGCAGGCCTTCGATGATCGCCGCGCGCGTCGCCGGCGTGCCGAGGCCCTTCGCGGCCATCGCCTCGCGCAGCTCGTCGTCCTCGACCAGCTTGCCCGCGCCTTCCATCGCGGACAGCAGCGTTGCTTCCGAGTAGCGTGCGGGCGGCTTCGTCACGAGCGCGACGGCGGCGATCTCGTCCGTCTTCACTTTCTCGTCCTTCTGCACCGGCACGAGGTTCGCGTCCGCGCCTTCGGCGTCGCGGCCGTACACCTGCAGCCAGCCCGGCTCGACGAGCACCTTGCCTTCGGTCTTGAAGTGGTGGCCGGCGACTTCGGTGATCCGGGTCGTCACGCGGAACTCGGCCGCCGGGAAGAACACCGCGAGGAAGCGCTTCACGACCAGGTCGTACAGCTTCTGCTCCGGCTCGGACAGCGACTTCGGCGCCTGCAGCGTCGGGATGATGGCAAAGTGGTCGCTGATCTTCGAGTTGTCGAAGATCCGCTTGTTCGGCTTCACCCAACCCTTGTCGAGCACCTGCTTCGCATGCGGCAGGTAGTTGTTGCTCTCCTTGAGCATCTCGAGCGTGGACTGGACCGTCGACAGGTAGTCTTCCGGCAGCGCGCGCGCGTCGGTACGCGGGTAGGTCAGCACCTTGTGCTTTTCATACAGCGCCTGCGCGAGGCCGAGCGTGTTCTTCGCGGAGAAGCCGAAGCGCCCGTTCGCCTCGCGCTGCAGGCTCGTCAGGTCGAACAGCAGCGGCGACAGTTGCGTCGACGGCTTCGATTCCTCGGACACCGTGCCGACCTGGTCGCGGCAGGCGGCGACGATCGTTTCGGCGGCCGGCAGGCTCCACAGACGGGAGTCGCGCTTTTCCGGATCGAATTCGTCGCGCTTGAATTTCGGGTCGTACCACTTGCCTTCGTAGAAGCCGCCTGCGCACGCGAATTCGGCCTTCACTTCCCAGTAGTCGCGTGGGACGAAGCGGCGGATTTTCTCTTCACGTTCGACGACGATCGACAACGTTGGCGTCTGAACGCGGCCGACGGTGGTCAGGAAGAAGCCGCCGCCCTTGCTGTTGAACGCGGTCATCGCGCGGGTGCCGTTGATCCCGACGAGCCAGTCGGCTTCCGAGCGGCAGCGTGCGGCGTCGGCAAGCGGCTGCATGTCCGAGTCGCTGCGCAGGTTCGCGAAACCGTCGCGGATCGCCTGCGGCGTCATCGATTGCAGCCAGAGCCGCTGGACCGGCTGCTTCGCCTTCGCGTGCTGCGCGATCAGGCGGAAAATCAGCTCGCCTTCGCGCCCCGCGTCACATGCGTTGATCAGGCGGTCGACGTCCTTGCGCTTCATCAGCTTCGTGAGCACCTTGAGGCGCGACTCGCTTTTTGCGATCGGGTTCAGGTCGAAATGCGGGGGGATGACGGGTAGATGCGCGAAGCTCCATTTCCCGCGCTTGACCTCGTACTCCTCCGGGGCGGCGATTTCCAGCAGGTGGCCGACAGCGGACGAAAGGACGAAATCGTCGCTCTCGTAATACTCGTCATGCTTGGTAAAGCCGCCCAAAGCGCGTGCGATGTCGTTCGCGACAGAAGGCTTTTCCGCAATGATCAGTGCTTTGGACATGACAGGTGTGTGTTGGTAGACCGGGTTCGCCGGTGTAGGTCCCTTTTACGACCGCTTTATAGCACACGCCGCAGCGACGGCGGCTCGGCGTGTAAAAAGCGGCTCATCATAGAGGGGGGCCGCAACGGCGGCAAGCGCCGGGCGCGGCGGCGCGCGCAAACCTGCGCCAAACCGCCGCGCCGGCCCGCGAATTCAGGCTTCGACGTTCAGGACGTCGCGCAATTTCGGTGCGTGCGGCGCACCGGGCACCGCGCTCAGGTCGGACAGCATGCGCTCGACGATCGCCGCGTGCGGCAGCACCGTGCCGAAGAAGCGTGCGGTGTGCGCATCCTCGATCAGGATGGTCGGGAAGTTCTCGACGTCGAGATCGTCGAGCCGGTCGGCATGGGTTTCGATGTCGATCCATGCGAAGCAGGCGTCCGGATGCGCGTCGGCGAGCTGGTCGAAGGCGGTCCGGTAGTCGCGGCACGTGCCGCACCAGTCGGCGCACAGGCACGCGACCAGCAACGTATCGGGATCGGCGAGGCGCTCGGCGATCCGATCTGCGTCGGTGTCGAGATTCAGCGCGGGCATGGCATTCCTTGGGTAGCGTCGGCGGCCGGGCCGCCCCTATGCCGGGGAATGTAGCACGCCCCGCGCGGACGGGGTGGGCGCCGCATCAAGCCGCGCGAAGCGCCCGCCGGGGACGCTGGCGACGCGGCCGGCCAGTTCCAGCGCGAGCAGCGCGCCATGCAGCACGTCGTCGGACAGGCCGCTGTGCTCGGCGAGCCATTCGTACGTCACGGGCCCGTATCCCAGCGCGGCGAGCACCGCCTGCTCCGACGAGTTGCCCGGTGGCCGGGCTTCGATGCGAGGGGACGACGGCGCGCCCGCGACGGCGCGATCCGCTGGCGCGACGCCGGTAGCTTCGGGTTCGCGAATCGCACCGGTGTTCTCGCCCCGGTTGCCGACCCGCGTCGCGCCGCCCGTTGCGCGCGCGGCCGGCTCGCCCAGTCCGTATTCCTCGAGCACGTCGAGCGGCGCCGCGGTGAGCTTCGCGCCGTCGCGGATCAGCGCGTGGCAGCCCTGCGCGAGCGGGGCGTGGATCGAGCCGGGCATCGCGAACACATCGCGCCCCAGTTCGTTCGCGAGCCGCGCGGTGATCAGCGAGCCCGAGCGCGGGGCCGCCTCGACGACGAGCACGCCGATCGCGAGCGCGGCGATCAACCGGTTGCGCTGCGGGAAATGTGCGGCGCGGGCCGGCGTGCCGAGCGGCCATTCCGACACGATGGTGCCGTGCGCGGCGATCTCGTGGGCGAGCGCGCGGTGCCGCGCCGGATAGACGAGATCCGCGCCCGTCGCGATCACCGCGACGGTGCCGGAGCGGCCGTCGAGCCCGCCACGATGCGCGGCGCCGTCGATCCCGAGCGCGAGGCCCGAGACGATCGTGAGGCCCGCGTCGGACAACGCGTGGGCGAAGTGCGCGGCGTCGGCGAGCCCTTGCGGCGTCGCATGGCGGCTGCCGACGATGGCGAGGCCGTGTGCGTGCAGCAGGTCGAGCCGCCCCTTTACATATAGCAGCGGCGGCGGATCGTGCAGGTCGCGCAGCCGCGGCGGGTAGGCCGGGTCGCTCAGCGTGACGAGCCCGTTGCCCGGCCCGTCGAGCCACCCGAGCACGCCGCGGGTGCGCGTGTCGAGATCGTCGCGCTCGCTTGCGCGCACGGCCTGCGCGGCGGCGGGGCTGCTCACGGCGGCGATGGCTTCGTCGGACGCACGCAGCAACGCCGCCGGCGAGCCGAATGCCGCGAGCAGCGCCTGTAGCACGGCGGCCGAGAGGCCGGGCGCATGCGCGAGCTGCAGCCAGGCGCGCAGCGCGGCGGGCGTCAGCGCTTGCGGGGACATGAGGCGGCCCTCGAATGCGGCGTCCAGCGGAGCGCGTGGCGCCATGATAAAATTTTCATCATCCGAAATACTCGACAGGGCCGTGCGCGCAGGCGCCCGGCCGATTGCAGGAGGCGCGATCCGCGGCATTGATATGCCACGCATCCGCGTCATCTTCATTGCATCCCGGCGGCGGCGCCAGCCGGCCGGATGGCCGATGCGGCGCGCCGCTCCACCGAATACCGAACACCATGGCTTTGCTCAATATTCTTCATTACCCCGACAAGCGGCTGCACAAGGTCGCGAAGCCCGTCGACAAGGTCGACGACCGGATCCGCAAGCTCGTCGCCGACATGGCCGAGACCATGTACGCGGCGCCCGGCATCGGCCTGGCGGCCACCCAGGTCGACGTGCACGAGCGCGTGATCGTGATCGACGTCTCCGAGGAGAAGAACGAGCTGCGCGCGTTCATCAACCCGGAAATCGTGTGGTCGAGCGACGCGAAGCAGACCTATGAGGAAGGCTGTTTGTCGGTGCCCGGCATCTACGACGAAGTCGAACGTCCCGACCACGTGCGCGTGCGCGCGCTCAACGAGCAGGGCGAGACGTTCGAGCTCGACTGCGAAGGGTTGCTCGCGGTGTGCGTCCAGCACGAGATGGATCACCTGATGGGCCGCGTGTTCGTCGAATACCTGTCGCCGCTCAAGCAGACGCGTATCAAGACGAAGATGAAGAAACTCGAACGCGCGATGTGATGCGCGTGCGCCCAGCCCGACCCCGAACGCTGTCATGACCCATACGTTGCGCGTGATTTTTGCCGGCACGCCGGAATTCGCCGCGGCCGCCCTTGCCGCGATCCACGAGGCCGGTTTCCCGGTGCCGCTCGTGCTCACCCAGCCCGATCGCCCGGCCGGGCGCGGGATGAAACTCCAGGCGAGCGCCGTGAAGCGCTACGCCGTCGAGCACGGGATGACCGTCGCGCAGCCGCCGTCGCTGCGCCGCGCGGGCAAGTACCCGGCGGAGGCGGCCGACGCGATCGAGCTGCTGCGCACGACGCCGCACGACGTGATGGTGGTGGCCGCGTACGGCCTGCTGCTGCCGCAGGAAGTGCTCGACATCCCGCGCGCCGGCTGCATCAACATCCACGCGTCGCTGCTGCCGCGCTGGCGCGGCGCCGCGCCGATCCATCGTGCGATCGAGGCCGGCGACGCCGAGACGGGCGTTACGCTGATGCAGATGGACGTCGGCCTCGACACCGGCGCGATGATCGAGGAGGCGCGCCTCGCGATCGCGCCCGACGATACGACCGCGACGCTGCACGACCGGCTCGCCGCCGACGGCGCGCGGCTGATCGTCGACGCGCTCGTGCGGCTCGAGCGCGAGGGCACGCTGCCGGCGACGCCGCAGCCGGCCGACGGCGTGACCTACGCGGAAAAGATCGGCAAGCACGAAGCGGCGCTCGACTGGCGCAAGCCGGCCGACGTGCTCGCGCGTCAGGTGCGTGCGTTCGATCCGTTCCCGGGCGGCGTCGCGACGCTCGACGGCGCGGCCATCAAGCTGTGGGCGGCCGAGCCCGTGGCAGCGCCGGCCACGATTGCCGACGCGGCGCCCGGCACGATCGTCGAAGCCGCGCCGGAAGGCGTGGTGGTCGCATGCGGTAGCGGCGCGCTGCGCGCGACCCAGTTGCAGAAACCGGGCGGCAAGCGGCTGCCCGCGCGGGAATTCCTCGCCGGTTCGCCGCTCGCCGCCGGCCAGCGGTTCGCGCTGCCCGACGTGGACTGACACGGCCCGAGCGTCATTCGACCCGGTCCGCCGGCCCGGCGCAACTGGCCGGACGGCCGAGTCGCGCTGGACGGCAGGCGCGCGTAGAATTTCCCTGCGCTCTCCGGTTTCGAGGTTTTCATGTTCGGCATCACCCATTTCGGCTTCTTCGTGTTCGCGGTTTTCCTGCTGAACATCACGCCCGGTCCCGATACGGCCTACATCGTCGGCCGCAGCGTCGCGCAGGGGCGCGGCGCGGGGCTGATGTCGGCGTTCGGCATTTCGGCCGGCTGCTGCGTCCATGCGCTCGCCTGCGCGTTCGGCCTGACCGCGCTGCTGGCTGCGTCGGCAACCGCGTTCACGGTGATCAAGCTGGTCGGCGCCGCGTACCTGATCTATCTCGGCGTGCGGATGATCATCGCGAAGCAGGCCGCCGCGCCGTCGGGCGCCGAAGCCGCGCAGGCCGCGGCCGCCAAGCCGCTGCGCCAGCTGTTCATGCAGGGTTTCTGGACCAACGTGCTGAATCCGAAGGTCGTGCTGTTCTTCGTGTCGTTCTTTCCGCAGTTCGTATCGGCCGACAGCCCGCACAAGGCCTGGGCGTTCCTGACCCTCGGCGCGGTGTTCGTTGCGATGAGCACGGTCTGGACGAGCGTGGTCGCGTGGGTGGCGGGCAGCGTCACGCAGCGCTTTTCCGGCAAGCCGGGCGTCAGGAAGTGGCTCGACCGCACGGTCGGCAGCGCTTTCGTCGGGCTCGGCCTTCGTCTCGCCGCTTCGCAACGCTGAGATTGAATTTTTCCGGCAAGACCTTATCTAACAAATCGCTTACAATTTTCCGCCGTGCGCTGTGATGCGCGGCGGGTCCCCTGACGGATAAGGAGTGGGTATGTTCAATTGGGTCAAAACGGCGATGCTGATGGCCGCGATCACGGCCCTGTTCATCGTGATCGGCGGGATGATCGGCGGCTCGCGCGGCATGACGATCGCGCTGCTGTTCGCGCTCGGCATGAATTTCTTCTCGTACTGGTTCTCGGACAAGATGGTGCTGCGCATGTACAACGCGCAGGAAGTCGACGAGAACACGGCGCCGCAGTTCTACCGGATGGTGCGCGAGCTGGCCACGCGCGCGAACCTGCCGATGCCGCGCGTCTACCTGATCAACGAGGACGCACCGAACGCGTTCGCGACGGGCCGCAACCCCGAGCACGCGGCGGTCGCCGCGACGACGGGCATCCTGCGCGTGCTGTCGGAGCGCGAGATGCGCGGCGTGATGGCGCACGAGCTCGCGCACGTGAAGCACCGCGACATCCTGATCTCGACGATCACCGCGACGATGGCGGGCGCGATCTCCGCGCTCGCGAACTTCGCGATGTTCTTTGGCGGGCGCGACGAGAACGGCCGGCCGGCCAACCCGATCGCGGGGATCGCGGTCGCGCTACTGGCCCCGATCGCCGGCGCGCTCATCCAGATGGCGATTTCGCGGGCCCGCGAGTTCGAGGCCGATCGCGGCGGCGCGCAGATTTCCGGTGATCCGCAGTCGCTCGCCACCGCGCTCGACAAGATCCATCGCTATGCGGCGGGCATCCCGTTCCAGGCGGCCGAAGCGCACCCGGCAACCGCGCAGATGATGATCATGAATCCGCTGCATGGCGGTGGCCTGCAGAACCTGTTCTCGACGCACCCGGCCACCGAGGAGCGCATCGCGCGCCTGATGGAGATGGCGCGCACCGGCCGCTTCGAGTGACGCTTGGCGACCCGCGCGGCCGCTGCCGCGCGGGGTCGCTTCGCCACCCCGCATGCTTCGCGCTGCGGGGTGTTTCATTTGTGCGCGCCGTAAAGGGGCCAAAGGGGCAGCATGGCCGCACGCTACAATGCGCGGTTTGGGATCGCCGGGCCATCTGGCGGGTGCGATCCCGCCGTTTGCCGCACCCGATTGCCGCACCCGATTGCCGCGCCTGTTTGCCGCGCCTGTTTGCCGATTCCGCACCGATGACACGACCCCGTTCTTCCGCTCCGACTTCCTCCGGCCGCCCGGCGCGCCTGGCTGCGCTGCACCTGGCGCCCGATTCGCTCGGCTTCGCGCTCGACGCGGCCGCACAGGCGGTCGATGCGGTGCGACGCGGCACCGCGTTGCCGGCGGCGCTGTCGGCGGTATTCGCGCAGATGCCATCCGGTGCGCAGCCACTCGCGCGCGGCGCGACGCAGGACGTCGCCTATCGGACGATGCGCCGCCTCGGCAGCGCGGACTGGCTGATCGGCAAGTTCGTCAGCAAGGCGCCGCCCGCGCACGTGCACGCGGTGCTCGCCGGCGCGTTCGCGCTGCTGCTCGACCCGGCGGACGAGGCCGCGTACCCGGCGTTCACGGTGGTCGACCAGGCCGTCACCGTCATCGGTGCGCGGCGCGAATTCGCGTTCGCGAAGGGGATGGTCAACGCGGTGCTGCGCCGTTTCCTGCGCGAGCGCGACGCACTTGTCGCCGCGATGCAGGACGACCCGGTCGCGCGCTGGAACTACCGCGCGTGGTGGGTCGATGCGGTGAAGCGTGCATGGCCCGACGCGTGGCAGGCGATTCTCGCGGCCGGCGAGCGTCAGGGGCCGCTGACGCTGCGCGTGAATGCGCGCCGCGCGAGCGTCGACGCGTATCTCGACACGCTGCGCGCGAATGGAATCGAAGCGACCGCAATCGGCCGGCATGCGGTGCGACTCGCGTCGGCGCTGCCGGTCGAACGCATTCCGGGCTTCGCCGACGGCGTGGTGTCGGTGCAGGACGCCGGCGCGCAGCTCGCGGCCGAATGGCTCGGCGCGCGCGACGGCATGCGCGTGCTCGATGCGTGCGCGGCGCCCGGCGGCAAGACGGGCCATATTCTCGAACTCGCCGATGCCGAAGTCGTGGCGCTCGAAAGCGACGCGACGCGCGCCGCGCGGATCGGCGAGAATCTCGTGCGCCTGTCGCTCGCCGCGAACGTGTGCGTCGGCGACGCCGGCGCGCCGGACGCATGGTACGACGGGCGTCCGTTCGATCGCATCCTGGCCGACGTGCCGTGCTCGGCGTCCGGCATCGTGCGGCGGCACCCCGACATCCGCTGGCTGCGCCGCGAGGCCGACATCCCGGCGCTGGTCGCGGAGCAGCGACGCATCCTGTCGGCGCTGTGGCCGCTCGTGAAGCCGGGCGGCGAACTGCTCTACGTGACCTGCTCGATCTTCCCCGAGGAAGGCGAAGGGCAGGCCCGCTGGTTTGAAGCGGCCTGTGAAGATGCGGTACGATTGGACGCCCCCGGCCAACTGCTGCCGGGCGGCGTGCAGGGACGGGCGGCCGCCGGCGCACTCGACCAGAACACCGATCACGACGGATTTTTCTACGCGCGGTTTCAGAAACGGTGACGATCAAACACCTTTTTCCCTTTCGGCTCGCGGCCGTCTTGCTGGTCGCGTTGACGCTGTGTCTGGCCGTCGTCCGGCCGGCGCATGCCGAATCGATCGCCGTGCAGCGCGCGTCGCTCCAGTCCGACGGAAGCGGCTGGAGCCTCGACGCACGGTTCGACTTCGAGCTGAATCCGAACCTCGAGGATGCCGTCAACAAGGGCATCCCACTTTACTTCACGACCGACTTCGAGCTGAGCCGCGCGCGCTGGTACTGGTTCGACGAGCAGCCGGTGGCGGTCACGCAGACGATCCGCCTGTCGTTCCAGCCGCTCACGCGCGAGTACCGCGTGTCGACGGGCGGCCTGCAGCTCGGCTTCCCGTCGCTGAAGGATGCGCTCGCGGTGGTCCGGCACATCACGTCGTGGCACGTGATCGACCGCAACCAGGTGCGCGCGGGCGAAACCTACACGGCGTCGGTGCGGATGCAGCTCGATACGGCGCTGATGCCGAAGCCGTTCCAGGTCGATGCCGTGAACAACCGCGACTGGACGCTCGGGTCGGACTGGAAGCGCTTCAACTTCACGGTGACCGAACGTGCTAAATAAAGTACGCCGCGCGGCCAGCGGGAAGAGCCTCCTGATCCGCGTGATCGTCTCGACGGTCGCGCTGACCGCGCTGCTGCTGCTCGTGCTGCTCGCGGCCGCGAGCGCGAACACCGAATTCTTCGACCGCTACTACTCGTGGCTGTACGCGACGAACATCGTCGTCGCGCTCGTGTTCCTGCTCGTGGTGCTCGGGCTGATCGGGATGATCGTCGTGCGCCTGAGGAAGGGCAAGTTCGGCACGCGGCTGCTCGCGAAGCTCGCGGTGTTCTTCGCGCTCGTCGGCGTGGTGCCGGGCGGGATCATCTACATCGTGTCGTACCAGTTCGTGTCGCGCAGTATCGAATCGTGGTTCGACGTGAACGTCGAGACGGCGCTGACGGCCGGCCTGAACCTCGGCCGCGGGATGCTCGATGCGTCGCTGTCCGATCTGCAGACGAAGGCGCGGCTGATGTCCGACCAGCTCGCGAGCGTCGATGCGAACACGAACGGCACGACGCTCACGCTGCTGCGGTTGCGCGACCAGTTCGGCGTGCAGGACGCGACGATCGTCGAGCCGAGCCGCGGCGGCTCGGGTGCCGCGCCCGACCTGCACATCGTCGCGCAGGCGTCGGGCAATTTCGCGGCGCTGATTCCGGACGACCTGCCGACGCCGCTGATGCTGAGCCAGGCACGCGAACACGGCGCGTATGCGGCGATCGAGGGCGAAGTCGACGGCGACCCGCGCGCGCACGGTGCGAAGGGCGCGCTGCGGCTGCGCGTCGTGCGGCCGATTCCCGATGCGACGACGTCGCTGCTGCAGCCGGCGGAGCGGTTCCTGCAGCTCACGCAGCCGGTGCCGCCCGGGCTCGCGCACAATGCGGACGCCGTGCAGCGCGCGTACCGCGAGTACCAGGAAAAGTCGCTCGGCCGCACCGGCCTACGCAAGATGTACATCGGCACGCTGACGCTCGCGCTGTTCCTCGCGACCTTCATCGCGATGATGCTCGCGCTCGCGCTCGGCCAGCAGCTCGCGCGGCCGCTGTTCCTGCTCGCGCAGGGCACGAAGGAGATCACGGAAGGCGACTACACGCCGAAGCGCGAGATCAAGACGCGCGACGAGCTCGGCTTCCTTACGCAGTCGTTCAACGCGATGACGCGCCAGTTGTCGGAGGCGCGGCTCGCGGTCGAGAAGAACCGCATCGCGCTCGAGCATTCGAAGACGTATCTCGAGAGCATTCTCGCGAACCTGACGGCCGGCGTGTTCGTGCTCGACCGCCAGTTCCGGCTGACGACGGCCAATCGCGGCGCCGAGCGGATCTTCCGGCAGCCGTTCAACTCGCTGATCGGCACGACGCTCGACCGGATCGGCGTGGCCGCCGGGTTCGGCGCGATGGTGCGCAAGGCGTTCGCCGATCGCGAGGCGGCGTCCGACGGCGGCAGCGGCGATCGCGGCCACTGGCAGCAGCAGTTCGCGATCGAGGTGCCGGGCGAAACCGATCCGCTGACGCTGCTCGTGCGCGGCACGCGGCTCGTGTCGACGGTCGAGGGGCAGGCCGACGATCCGCAGACGTCCGGCTACGTCGTCGTGTTCGACGACATCTCCGACGTGATTTCCGCGCAGCGTTCGGTCGCGTGGGGCGAGGTCGCGCGGCGGCTCGCGCACGAGATCAAGAATCCGCTGACGCCGATCCAGCTGTCGGCCGAGCGGCTGCAGATGAAGCTGTCGGACAAGCTCTCACCGCCCGACGCGGACGTGCTCAAGCGCGGCGCGACGATGATCGTGAACCAGGTGGCCGCGATGAAGCGGATGGTCGACGATTTCCGCGAATACGCGCGCACGCCGCCGGCGGTGCTCGCGAACCTGCAGTTGAACGAACTGGCGAGCGAGGTGCTCGGGCTGTACGGCGTCGGCGAAGGCAAGAACCCGATCGTCGCCGAACTCGCGCCGTCGCTGCCGGTGATTCGCGGCGACGCGACGCAATTGCGCCAGGTGATTCACAACCTGCTGCAGAATGCGCAGGATTCGGTTGCGGAGTCCGCGCATCCGCGTGTGTTGATCGAAACCAAGACAGTAGAATATGGCGACCCCGACGCCGAGGGCAAAACGCGCGTCGCGGTACGTCTGACCGTGTCCGACAACGGGCCCGGTTTTCCGGCACGCATCCTGACCCGCGCGTTCGAGCCTTACGTGACGACGAAGGCGAAGGGCACGGGGCTCGGGCTGGCCACGGTCAAGAAAATCGTTGACGAGCACGGCGCGCGGATCGATCTGCGCAATCGCATGCACGGCGAGACCGTCGAGGGTGCGCAGGTGTCGATCCTGTTCCTGCAGATGGCGAGCGATACGCCAGGCGCCGAACCCGGTGCGCAGGACGGGGCGACTCCCGCCAAGACAAAAGCAAGTGAGCAGACAAAGGCAGCGTAAATGGCAACCATCCTGGTGGTAGATGATGAAATGGGCATCCGGGAATTGCTCTCGGAGATCCTCAGCGATGAAGGACATGTCGTCGAGGCGGCGGAGAACGCGCAGGCCGCGCGGGAATACCGGCTGAATCAGGCGCCCGATCTCGTGCTGCTCGATATCTGGATGCCCGATACCGACGGCGTCACGCTGCTCAAGGAATGGGCGGCGCAGGGGCTGTTGACGATGCCCGTGATCATGATGTCCGGGCACGCGACGATCGACACCGCCGTCGAGGCGACGAAGATCGGCGCGCTCGATTTCCTCGAGAAACCGATCGCGCTGCAGAAGCTGCTGAAGTCGGTCGAGCACGGGCTGGCGCGCGGCGCGGCGCCGGTGTCCGCGAACGCGGCGGCGAAGGCGGGCGGCGGGCAGGCCGCGGGGCCGGCGGCGGTCGCGTCCGCGGCGGCGCTGCCGACGCTCGGCGACGACATGGCGTCGGCGCTCGGCCTCGCGGGCCAGACGGCCGCGATCCCGTTCGACATCCCGTTGCGCGAGGCGCGCGATGCGTTCGAGCGCGCGTACTTCGAATATCACCTCGCGCGCGAGAACGGCAGCATGACGCGCGTCGCGGAGAAGACGGGCCTCGAGCGCACGCACCTGTATCGCAAGCTGAAGCAACTCGGCGTCGAGCTCGGCAAGAAACCGTCAGAAGGTGCGCTGTAAAAAATTTCGCAAAAGCACTTGCTCGGGGCCGAATAGCTCGATATACTTTCATTCTTCGTTGGCCCGGTAGCTCAGTTGGTAGAGCAGCGGATTGAAAATCCGCGTGTCGATGGTTCGATTCCGTCCCAGGCCACCAGCATTTAAAACCCCAAGAATCGGAAGGTTCTTGGGGTTTTTCGTTTGTGGTGGATATCGCGCGTCGTGAGCGGCGGGCCCGGCAGCATTCGCCGGGGCATGATAAAATCCGTGCCCGCTCAATGACTTAGCGCATCGCTTCATGCGCATGGCAGGCTGCCCGCGGCGCACCTGCCGCGGCGCGCGGCCACGATGCCGCGCGATGAGCGGTATAAGCGCGCCGCCGCGTTCGCGGCCAACCGCGCTGCCTATACTGGTCGGGCCGGCGCAGGCCGGCCGCGTCGGCCGTCCGGCGGCAGCCGGCCTCGGGGCGCAGTGCGACGCGAGCCTACACATTCACGGAGTATCACGGTGATTCGGACAGACGCTAAAGACGGCGCGCTCGTGTTGTTTTCCGGCGGGCAGGACTCCGCCACGTGCGTGGCATGGGCCCTCGAGCGCTACCAGACGGTCGAGACGCTCGGCTTCGATTACGGCCAGCGTCATCGCGTCGAACTCGAGTGCCGCGAAGGCGTGCGCGAAGCGCTGAAGCGCAAGTTTCCCGCGTGGTCGGACCGGCTCGGCGACGATCACATGATCGACCTGTCGGTGCTCGGCGCGATCAGCGATACCGCGATGACGCGCACGATCGAGATCGAGACGACGGCCAACGGCCTGCCGAACACGTTCGTGCCGGGCCGCAACCTGATGTTCATGACGATCGCCGCGGCGATCGCCTATCGCCGCGGGCTGCGCGTGCTGGTCGGCGGGATGTGCGAGACCGATTTCTCCGGCTATCCGGACTGCCGCGACGACACGATGAAGGCGCTGCAGGTCGCGCTGAATCTCGGGATGGATACGCGCATCGTGCTCGAGACGCCGCTGATGTGGCTCGACAAGGCGCAGACCTGGCAGCTCGCCGAACAGCTCGGCGGCGACGCGCTCGTCGAACTGATCCGCGTCGAGACGCACACGTGCTACGTGGGCGAGCGCGCGGAGCTGCACGACTGGGGCTTCGGCTGCGGCGAATGCCCGGCCTGCAAGCTGCGCAAGCGCGGCTACGAGGCTTACCTGAAGGGCGAGCGGGTGACCGAAGCGCCGCTGTGACGCGGCTCGCGCGGGCAGCGCTTGATGGACAACGGATTCTGATCGACAACGAGCGGCGCGAGCCGGACGAAGCACGATGACTTACGCGGTCAAGGAAATTTTCTACACGTTGCAGGGCGAGGGCGCGAATGCGGGCCGGCCGGCCGTGTTCTGCCGGTTCGCCGGCTGCAACCTGTGGTCGGGCCGCGAAGAGGATCGTGCGGAGGCCGTGTGCCGCTTCTGCGATACGGATTTCGTCGGCACCGACGGCGAGAACGGCGGCAAGTTCAAGGACACCGCCGCGCTCGTCGCGACGATCGCCGGCCTGTGGCCGGACGGCGAAGCGCACCGCTTCGTCGTCTGCACGGGCGGCGAGCCGATGCTGCAGCTCGACCAGCCGCTCGTCGACGCGCTGCATGCGGCCGGCTTCGAGATCGCGATCGAGACCAACGGTTCGCTGCCGGTGCTCGACACGATCGACTGGATCTGCGTGAGCCCGAAGGCCGATGCGCCGCTCGTCGTCACGAAGGGCAACGAACTGAAGGTCGTCGTGCCGCAGGACAACCAGCGGCTCGCCGACTACGCGAAGCTCGATTTCGAGTATTTTCTCGTGCAGCCGATGGACGGCCCGTCGCGCGACCTCAACACGAAGCTCGCGATCGACTGGTGCAAGCGTCATCCGCAGTGGCGGCTGTCGATGCAGACCCACAAATATCTGAACATTCCCTGAGCCACGGCCTTTGACATCGTGCTGATTACCCGAAAACTCGAATTCGACGCGGGCCACCGCATTCCCGATCACCGCAGCCAGTGCAGGAACCTGCACGGCCATCGCTACGTGCTCGAAATCACGCTGCGCGGCGATCTCGTCGATACCGAGGGCGCGCCCGACCGCGGCATGGTGATGGATTTCGCCGACGTGAAGGCGCTCGCGATGGAGCACCTCGTCAGCAAGTGGGACCACGCGTTCCTGGTCTATGCGCGCGACGACGTCGTGCGCTCGTTCCTCGAGCAGATGGCCGACCACAAGACCGTCGTGATCGACCGGATCCCGACCGTCGAGAACCTCGCGGCGATCGCGTTCGACCTCCTCGCGAACGTGTACGACGCGCACTACGGCGTGAACCTGCGCCTCGAGCGCGTGCGCTTGTACGAAACGCCGAACTGCTGGGCCGACGTCGAGCGCCAGCCCGGCCGCTGATCCTGCCTGCACCGGCAGCCCCGCCGTCCGGCGCGGGCTGCCCGTCACCGCGCCTGGCGGTGTCGCCTCCCGCCGTCCCGCGCCGGTACGGCTTCCCCCGTCTGTTCCCGCATCGAGCACCCCGCCGCGCTATGATCGTCGTGCGGCGCCGAAAAACGCGCGCATGGGCGATCGCGCGGCCCGCGCTGTCAGATCGGCCGTCCCGGTCCGACTCACGTTCTGCGGCGCGCGGTCTGCCGCCGCCGCCATGCTTCGATTGCTTGGGCGGTGCGCGTTTCGCTTCGCCTGTTGCTTGTCCCGTTCGATTGCCGTTCCGTTCCGGAGGCCGTATCGATGAGCACGCTCACCAATTCCCTCAAACAACGCCTGCGCGACGGTGACGAGCCGCTGTACGGCCTGTGGCTGTCGCTCGGCAGCGACTCGGCCGCGGAAGCGCTCGCGCATGCCGGTTACGACTGGCTCTGCATCGACATGGAGCATGCGCCGAACGACAGTCGCGACGTGGCATCGCAACTGCGCGCGATCGCCGCGGCGCACCTGCCGAGCGAGCCGGTCGTGCGCGTGCCGGCGCGCGAGCCGTGGCTCGTGAAGCGCGCGCTCGACGCCGGCGCGCGCACGCTGATGTTCCCGTGTATCGAGTCGCCCGACGACGCCGCGCACGCGGTGCGGCTCACGCGCTTTCCGTCGCCGGAGTCGCCGGACGGGCTGCGCGGGGTGGCCGGCATGGTGCGCGCGGCGGCATTCGGCATGCGCCGCGACTACCTGCAGACGGCGAATGCGCAAGTCGCGGTGGTCGTGCAGGTCGAATCGGCGCGCGGCGTCGACGAAGTCGAGCGGATCGCGGCGACGCCCGGCGTCGATTGCCTGTTCGTCGGCCCGGCCGATCTCGCGGCGAGCCTCGGGCATCTCGGCGATATCCGCCACCCGGACGTCGAAACCGCGATGGCGCGCGTGCTCGCGGCCGGCAAGCAGGCGGGCGTCGCGGTCGGCATCTTCGCCGGCGATACGGCGGCCGCGCGCCAGTATCGCGACGCCGGATACCGGATGATCACCGTATCGGCCGACGTGAGCTGGCTGTTGCGCGCGACGCGGCAGGCGTTGCAGGAGGTACGGTCATGAACGGAGCAGACGCTGCGTGCCGCAGGCGGCTGCGGATCGGGGCGATGGTCGGGCTGTGGGCGGTGTGGGCGGCGGCCGCCGCGCAGGGCGTGCCGCAAGCGAAGCCCGATCCGGCGCGCGAGACGCAATCGGCGGTCGCCGACTACAACGCCGGCGACTATCGCGCGGCGCTCGTGCAATTCCACGATGCGGCCGAGCGCGGCGATCGCCTCGCGCAGTTCAACTACGCGATGATGCTGCTGACGGGCGAAGGCGTGACGGCGAACGTCGACGAAGGGGTGCGCTGGCTCAAGCGCGCGGCGGACGCGAACATGTCGCACGCGCAGTACGTGTACGGCCGGATGTTCGACGACGGCGAGTTCGTCGCGCGCAACCCGGCCGAAGCGCATCGCTGGTTCCTGCGGGCCGCGAAGCAGGGGCACGTGCAGGCCGAGCTGTCGCTCGCAAACCAGTTCCTCGACGGGCGCGGTACGCCGCGCGACAACCGGCAGGCGTTCACGTGGTACAAGCAGGCCGCCGACGCCGGCGATCCCGTCGCGCAGTACGTGACCGCGTCGTTCTACGAGCGCGGCGGCGACGGCGTCGCGCAGAACCTGAACATCGCGCGCGCGTATTACGCGGCGGCGGCCGCGCAGGGCGACGAGACGGCCGGGTTGAAATTCAAGGAGTTGAGCGCGCGGCTGAAGGCGCCGACGCCGGCATCGGGCGCCGGCGCGGTGCAGCCAGGCAAGCCGTACGCGCCGCCGCAGTAAGCGGCCTGGCCCAATGAAAAACGGCGCCGGGGCGCCGTTTTCGTGTGTCGCGGGACAGGCCGCGCGGTCAGCTCTTCATCAGCCGCCGCTGCCGCCCGACGCTCATGATCATCCCGATCGCGATGCCGAGCGTCGTGAGCGCGGTGCCGCCGTAGCTCATGAACGGCAGCGGCACGCCGACGACCGGCAGCACGCCGCTCACCATCCCGATGTTGACGAACGCATAGACGAAGAACGCGAGCGTGAGCGAGCCCGCGAGCAGCCGGCCGAACTGCGTCGCGCCCTGCGCGGCGATGTAGAGGCCGCGTGCGATCAGCGCCATGTACAGCGTCAGCAGCACGAGCCCGCCGGCGAGCCCCCATTCCTCGGAGAACACCGCGAAGATGAAGTCGGTGTGCTTTTCCGGAATGAATTCGAGGTGCGCCTGCGTGCCTTTCAGGTAGCCCTTGCCGAGCGCGCCGCCCGAGCCGATCGCGATCACGGCCTGGATCGTGTGGAAGCCCTTGCCGAGCGGGTCGGACGTCGGGTCGAGCAGCGTGCACACGCGGTGCTTCTGGTAGTCGTGCATCAGCGGCCACTGCACGTCGGGCTGGCAGATGCGCTCCTCGAACACGGCGATCGAGCCGACCGCGATTACACCCGCGACGAGCACGGGCACGATCAGCTTGAACGACAGGCCGGCGAGGTAGATCACGAAGAAGCCGGCCGCGAACACGAGCAGGCCCGTGCCGAGGTCGGGCTGCTTCGCGATCAGCCCGACCGGCACCATCAGGATCCCGAACGCGGCGACGAAGTCGTACCAGCGCAGCCCGCCTTCGCGGCGCTGGTAGTACCACGCGAGCATCAGCGGCGTTGCGATCTTCAGGATTTCCGACGGCTGGATCACGACGCCGACGTTCAGCCAGCGCTTCGCGCCCTTCTTGGTCATCCCGAACAGCGCGACGGCAATCAGCAGCGCGACCCCGAACGTGTAGAGCGGGACCGCGAAGCGCATCAGCGTGGTCGGCGGGATGTTGGCGATCACCCACATCAGCACGAACGTCAGCAGGATGTTGCGCAACTGGTCCTCGACGCGGCCCGGCACGTCGATCGACGCGCTGTACAGCGTGACGATGCCGACGCACAGCAGCAGGAACACGATGAGGGCGAGCGGGCGGTCGAAGCCCGCGAACATCTGCTTGATCTTGTCGAGCCAGGCGCGCTTGTCGAATTGCATGCCTTTCTCCGTTAATGAGCGGTGCCGGCGTCCGCCGCTTTCGCGGGGGCCGTTGCACGGTGGTTGTCGTCCCGCGGCGTGGCGACGACCGGCTGCGCGTCGCTGGCGGGCCGGCGCGGCCGGTGCGGGCGCCGGATCGGCGGCAGGCTCGCGGCCATCGGCGCCGCGGCGCTCGCGTCGGCCGGCGCGGTGGCGCTAGCCGGCCCCGAGGCACCCGACGTCCCAGATGCAGCCGATGCCGCATCGGCCGCGCTGGCCGCCGACGGCACGACCGGCTGCGGCAGCGCGGTGAAGCCGGCCGCGATCGTGGCGGGCTTCGACGTGTCGCCGACCACCGGCGCGCTCACCGGCTCGGTGGCCGACGCCGCGGCGGCCACGGCCGCGGCTTCGTTCTTCGGGTTCTGGCGCTCGACGAGGTAGTAGTCGAGCACGCGCCGCGCGATCGGGCCGGCGGCCTGCGCGCCCCAGCCGCCGTTCTCGACGACCAGCGCGATGGCGATCTGCGGATGGTCGACCGGCGCGTACGCGATGAACAGCGCGTGGTCGCGCAGGTGCTCGGCGAGCAGGTGGCCCTTGTAGTTCGAGCCCTGCAGCGAGAACACCTGCGCGGTCCCGGTCTTGCCGGCCGCGAGGTACGGCACGCCGCGGAACACCTTGTACGCGGTGCCGGACGGGTTCTCGATCACGTTCTCCATCCCGCGCTTCACGACGTCGATGTCGGCCGCCTTCAGCGGGATCACGTCGCTTTCCTTCGGCACAGTCAGGTGGCGCGCACGCGAGATCGGATCCTCGACTTCCTTCACGAGGTGAGGCTTCATCACGACGCCGTTGTTCGCGAGCGTCGCCGTCGCATGCGCGAGCTGCAGGATCGTGAACGAGTTGTAGCCCTGGCCGATCCCGAGGCTGATCGTCTCGCCGTCGAACCACTTCTGCTGCGCCGCTTTCTTGAACGCCTTCTTCTTCCAGTCGGTCGACGGCAGGATCCCGCGCGCCTCGCCCTGGATGTCGATCCCGGTGATCTGGCCGAAGCCGAACGGCTTCATGAAGTTCGCGATCGCGTTCACGCCGAGGTCGCGCGCGAGCATGTAGAAGTAGGTGTCGTTCGACACCATGATCGCCTTGTTCATGTCGACCCAGCCCTGGCCCGAGCGCACGTCGTTGCGGAACGTGTGGCCGCCGAACGTGAAGTAGCCGGGATCCTGGAAGCCCCAGCCCGGCGTGCGCTTGCCGAGCGTCAGGCCTGCGAGCGCCATGAACGGCTTGTACGTCGAGCCGGGCGGGTAGGTGCCGTGCAGCGGGCGGTTCAGCAGCGGCTTGTCGGGCGAGTTGTTCAGCTCGTCCCAGGTCTGCTGGTCGATGCCGTCGACGAACGAGTTCGGGTCGAAGCTTGGCGACGACACGAACGCGAGCACGTCGCCCGTCTTCGGCTCGATCGCGACGAGCGCGCCGCGCTTGCCGGCGAACGCCTGCTCGGCGACCTGCTGCAGCCCGATGTCGAGCGACAGCACGAGGTTGTTGCCGGGCGTCGCCTGCGTGCGCGACAGCGTGCGCACCGGCCGGCCGCCGGCCGTCACCTCGACTTCCTCGAAACCCGTCAGCCCGTGCAGCTCGGTTTCGTAGCTCTGCTCGACGCCGATCTTGCCGATGTAGTCGGTGCCCTTGTAGTTGTTCGCGTCGCGGCGCGGATCGTAGTGCTCCTGGTCGCTGTCGTTGTCGTCGCTCATCGCGTCGATGCGATCCTGGTCGCGCTTCGAAATCCGGCCGATATAGCCGATCACGTGCGCGGCGGTCATGCCGAGCGGGTACTGGCGGAACAGCCGCGCGCGCACGTCGACGCCGGGGAAGCGGAAACGCTGCGCGGTGAAGCGCGCGACTTCCGCGTCGGTGAGCCGCGTGCGGATCGGCAGGCTCTCGAAGTTCTTCGAGTCTTCCTGCAGCTTCTTGAAGCGGCGGCGGTCGCGTGCGTCGATCGGGATGATCTCGGACAGCTTGTCGATCGTGTTGTCGAGCGTGTCGTCGAGCTTCGACGGCGTGATCTCGAGCGTGTACGCCGAGTAGTTCTTCGCGAGGATCACGCCGTTGCGGTCGGTGATGATCCCGCGGTTCGGCACGATCGGCGCGACGGAGATGCGGTTTTCCTCGGCCTGCAGCGCGTATTTGCCGTGCTGCATCAGCTGCAGGTAGAAGAAGCGGCTCGCGAGCAGCCCGAAGCAGACGAACACGAACACGCCCGCCGCCGCGACGCGCAGGCGGAACCTCGAGAGCTGCTGTTGGGTGTCGTTGAATTCGGTCATTTAAGGGCAATCTGGCCCGCGCGCGGGCGCGGGCGAGGTGCCGCCCCGGAGCGCGGCGCGCGGCGGGCGTGGGGGCGGCGGGTATTCAAGGTCGGTCCGGCTCAGATCGGTCGCGTATCGTCCGGGTCGACCGGGCGGCGTTGCGGCATCAGCAGCAGGTGGCTCGCGATCGGCCACAGCGCGGCTTCGACGAAACCGTCGACCAGATAGCGCCAGCCGGGGAACGCGGCGCCCATCAGCAGGCGGATCACGAACGGCACGAGCTGCGCGGCGACGAGCAGCGGCGTGACGTACAGCACCTGCACGCCGATCGGCATCCACAGCACGCGGCGGTGGATCGTGATCGCGCCGTACGACAGCAGCGTATAGGCGAGCGCGTGCTCGCCGAGCAGCCCCGCGTCGTGCACGTCCATCAGGATGCCGAGCGCGAACGCGACGCCCATCCCGACCTTGCGCGGCTGGTGGATGTTCCAGAACAGCAGCACGAGGGCGACGAAGTCGGGCACGCCGGGCAGGCGGCCCCACGGCATCAGGTTCAGCAGGAACGCGGCGGCGAGACTGAAGACGATGAAGTACGGATTGACCGGCTGCAGGATGTATTGCGGGCGGTTCATCGCTGGGCTCCTGATTGCCCGGCGGCGGGCTTCGCGTTCGCGTCGGCCTTGTCGGTTTTCTCCGCTTTGTCGCCCTTCGCGGCGGCTTTCGCGCCCTTCTTGCCCTTCGCGTTCTTCTCGGTCGCGGGATCAAGCTCGGCCGGGCGCGGCGGGATGTCGTTGCGGTAATGCAGCACGAGCATCTGGCGCGCGCCGCGCACGGCTGCGACCGGCGCGCAGGTCACGCGGGCGAACGCGGTATCGGCGAGCTTGTCGACGCGCACGACCTTCGCGACCGGCAGCCCGGGCGGATAGACGCCGTCGAGGCCGCTCGTGACGAGCTCGTCGCCGACGACGAGATCCGCGCTCGTCGGCACGAAGCGCAGGTCGAGCGAATCGCCCTTCGGCGTGCCGTAGATCACGCTGCGCAGGCCGGTGCGCAGCACCTGCACGGGGATCGCGAGATCGCGGTCGGTGATCAGCGTGACTTCGGATTGCAGCGGGAACACGCGCGTGACCTGACCGATCACGCCGTCCTCGCTGACGACGGGCGAGCCGTCCTGGATGCCTTGCTGCGAGCCTTGGCCGACCACGATCTTCTGCGTGAACGGATCGCTCGTGTCGTACTGGATCTCGACCGGCGTCGATTGCGTCGCGATGTGCTGGCGCAGCTCGAGCACCGCGCGCAGATGCGCGTTTTCCTGCGTGAGCACGGCGGCCTGGTTGGCCTGCGTGGACAGTTGCAGGTTGCGCTTGCGCAGGTCGTCGTTCTCGTGGCGCAGCGACGCGCCGGTAACGGCGATGTCGGCCGCGCCCATGAACAGGTCGCGCGGCACGAGCGCCGCGCGTTGCAGCGGGTAGAGCACGGTGCCGAGCACGCCGCGCACGATTTCGAGCGTGCTGAAGCGCGCGTCCGACACGAGGAGCGCGATGGCGAGGGCGACGAAGAAGATGAGCCGCGCGAGCGCGGGCGGACCTTGCTTGAAGAGGGGCGGCGGACTGTATTCCATGGTCGGCGCCGGGCGCGTGTGATCGGTTAAATAATGCTCAGACGCGCAAACGGCGCGGCGGTTCGTTCTGAACGAGCGATCCGGCCACGCCGCGGGTGCGTCATATCAAACGGGACTGCTTAGGCGATCACTCGTACGAGAAGATGCTGCCCAGCTTGTCCATGCGCTCGAGCGCCATGCCCGAACCGCGTACGACGCAGGTGAGCGGATCTTCGGCGACGAGCACCGGCAGACCGGTTTCTTCCGCGAGCAGGCGATCGAGGTCGCGCAGCAGCGCGCCGCCGCCCGTCAGCATCATCCCGCGTTCGGCGATGTCGGCGCCGAGTTCCGGCGGCGTCTGTTCGAGCGCAATCTTCACCGACGACACGATCTGGTTCAGCGGATCGGTCAGCGCTTCGAGGATTTCGTTGCTGGAGATCGTGAAGCTGCGCGGGATGCCTTCCGACAGGTTGCGGCCCTTCACTTCCATTTCCTTGACTTCGGAGCCCGGGAACGCGGAGCCGATTTCCTTCTTGATCGCCTCGGCGGTCTGCTCGCCGATCAGCATCCCGTAATTGCGGCGGATGTAGTTGACGATCGCCTCGTCGAACTTGTCGCCGCCGACGCGCACCGAGCCTTTGTACACGATGCCGCCGAGCGAGATCACGCCGACTTCGGTCGTGCCGCCGCCGATGTCGACGACCATCGAGCCGGTGGCTTCGGACACCGGCAGGCCCGCGCCGATCGCGGCCGCCATCGGCTCCTCGATCAGATAGACCTGCGACGCGCCGGCGCCGTGCGCCGCTTCCTTGATCGCGCGGCGCTCGACCTGGGTCGAGCCGCACGGCACGCAGATGATGATGCGCGGCGACGGCGAGAACATGCGCGACTCGTGGGCCGTCTTGATGAACTGCTTGATCATCTGCTCGGTCACGGTGAAGTCGGCGATCACGCCGTCCTTCATCGGGCGGATCGCCTCGATGTTGCCCGGCACCTTGCCGAGCATCTGCTTGGCTTCCTTGCCGACCGCCTGGATCGTCTTCTTGCCGTTGGGGCCGCCTTCCTGGCGGATCGACACGACGGACGGCTCATCGAGGACGATGCCCTTGCCGCGCATGTAGATCAGGGTGTTTGCGGTGCCGAGGTCGATCGCGAGATCGTTGGAGAAGTAGCTGCGCAAAAAACCGAACATTCAGAATCCTGTTTCGCTCTGGGCCGGCCCTGCATAGCGAGCGCTGAGGGCGGCAGCGGAAAAAATAACAGCCTCGGGAAGCGTGGCGGAAGCGGCCGCCGCGGCGCACGAAGCTGCGAGTGATGTCTACCGGGGATCGCACGAAGCACGCACGGCTTGCCGAAACAGGGCGAAACGGTGCGGGAAAAGGCTGCCGGGTTTGGGTCGAACGCGTAATGATACCTTATAATTTCTCGGTATTTGAATCGAAACGGGCGGTATTTTTGCCGCTTCGGCCCCGATTTTTGAGGGTGGGATCGCACCCTCCAACCCCCCGCCGCAGTGCTGTCGTCGATGCACTGCGCAGCCTTGTTTTTCCGGTGATCGCATGGCCCTGACCCTGACCGATGTGAAACGCATCGCGCACCTGGCGCGACTCGAAATGGCCGACGCCGAGCACATGCTCGGCCAGCTCAATGAATTCTTCGGCCTCGTCGAACAGATGCAGGCGGTCGACACCGCCGGCATCGCGCCGCTCGCCCACCCGATCGAACAGATCCAGGAAGTCGCGCAGCGCCTGCGCGACGACGCCGTGACGGAAGTCGTCGATCGCGACGACAACCAGCGTCCGGCGCCGGCCGTCCAGGACGGCCTCTATCTCGTGCCGAAGGTGATCGAGTAAGCATTCGATGACAAGCGCGCCGGCCGTCCAGCGCCGCGCGCCACCCAGAATTCCCAGGAAAACCACTCAATGCACGCAAAAAGCCTGACCGAACTGCGCGCCGCGCTCGCCGCCAAGGAATGCTCGGCCGTCGAGCTCGCGCAGCACTACCTGAAACGGATCGACGCCGCGCGCGACCTGAACGCGTTCGTCCACGTCGACGCCGACCTCACCCTCGCGCAGGCGAAAGCCGCCGACGCGGAACTCGCCCGCGGCGCGGGCGGCGCGCTGACCGGCCTGCCGATCGCGCACAAGGACGTGTTCGTCACGCGCGGCTGGCGCTCGACCGCCGGCTCGAAGATGCTCGCGAACTACGAGAGCCCGTTCGACGCGACCGTCGTCGCCCGCCTGCAGGCGGCCGGCATGGTCACGCTCGGCAAGACCAACATGGACGAGTTCGCGATGGGCTCGTCCAACGAGAATTCGGCGTTCGGCGCGGTGAAGAACCCGTGGGACACGAACGCGGTGCCGGGCGGCAGCTCGGGCGGCAGCTCGGCCGCCGTCGCCGCGCGCCTCGCGCCGGCCGCGACCGGCACCGACACCGGCGGCTCGATCCGCCAGCCCGCGTCGTTCGCGGGCGTGACGGGCATCAAGCCGACCTACGGCCGCGTGTCGCGCTACGGGATGATCGCGTTCGCGTCGTCGCTCGACCAGGGCGGCCCGATGGCGCAGAGCGCGTCCGACTGCGCGCTGCTGCTGAACGCGATGGCCGGCTTCGACGAGCGCGACTCGACGAGCCTCGAGCGCGACGACGAAGACTTCACGCGCCACCTCGGCCAGCCGTGGGCGGCCGGCAACGACGCGGGCAAGCCGCTCGCGGGCCTGCGCATCGGCTTGCCGAACGAGTATTTCGGCGCCGGCCTCGCCGACGACGTGCGCGCGACGATCGACGCGGCGCTCAAGCAATACGAAGCGCTCGGCGCGACGCTCGTGCCGGTGTCGCTGCCGAAGACGGAACTGTCGATCCCCGTGTACTACGTGATCGCGCCGGCGGAAGCGTCGTCGAACCTGTCGCGTTTCGATGGCGTGCGCTTCGGCCACCGCGCCGCGCAGTACGGCGACCTGCTCGACATGTACAAGAAGTCGCGCGCCGAAGGCTTCGGGCCCGAGGTGAAGCGCCGCATCCTGGTCGGCACGTATGTGCTGTCGCACGGCTACTACGACGCGTACTACCTGCAGGCGCAGAAGATCCGCCGCATCATCGCGAACGATTTCCAGGAAGCGTTCAAGTCCTGCGACGTGATCATGGGCCCGGCGTCGCCGACGGTCGCATGGGATCTCGGCGCGAAGGGCGACGATCCGGTGCAGATGTATCTCGCCGATATCTACACGCTGTCGGTGAGCCTCGCGGGCCTGCCCGGCATGAGCGTGCCGTGCGGCTTCGGCGCGGGCGCGAACGCGCAGCGCCCGGTCGGCCTGCAGATCATCGGCAACTATTTCAACGAAGCCCGGATGCTGCAGGTCGCCGACGCGTTCCAGCGCGCGACCGACTGGCACAAGCAAGTTCCGGCGGGGGTGTAAGCATGACTCAATGGGAAGTCGTTATCGGTCTCGAGACGCACGCGCAACTGTCGACCGTCTCGAAGATTTTCTCGGGCGCCTCGACGCAGTTCGGCGCCGAGCCGAACACGCAGGCGTGCCCGGTCGACCTGGCGCTGCCGGGCGTGCTGCCGGTGCTGAACCGCGGCGCGGTCGAGCGGGCGATCCGCTTCGGCCTCGCGATCGGCTCGACCATCGCGCCGCGCAGCATCTTCGCGCGCAAGAATTATTTCTACCCCGATCTGCCGAAGGGCTATCAGATCAGCCAGTACGAGATTCCGGTCGTGCAGGGCGGCCAGATCACGATCCAGGTGCCGGCCAACGAAAAGGCCGGCAAGGCCGCGTACGAGAAGACCGTCAACCTGACCCGCGCGCACCTCGAGGAAGACGCCGGCAAGTCGCTGCATGAAGACTTCGCCGGGATGACGGGCATCGACCTGAACCGTGCCGGCACGCCGCTGCTCGAGATCGTCACCGAACCGGAAATGCGCAGCGCGGCCGAGGCCGTGGCCTATGCGAAGGCGCTGCACGCGCTCGTCGTGTGGCTCGGCATCTGCGACGGCAACATGCAGGAAGGCTCGTTCCGCTGCGACGCGAACGTGTCGGTGCGCCCGGTCGGCCAGGAGAAGTTCGGCACGCGCGCGGAAATCAAGAACCTGAACTCGTTCCGGTTCCTCGAGGAAGCGATCAACTACGAAGTGCGCCGCCAGATCGAGCTGATCGAGGACGGCGGCGAAGTCGTGCAGGAAACGCGCCTGTACGATCCGGACAAGCGCGAGACGCGTTCGATGCGCAGCAAGGAAGACGCGCACGATTACCGCTACTTCCCGGACCCCGACCTGATGCCGCTCGTGATCGGCCAGGACTGGGTCGAGCGTGTGCAGTCGGGCATGCCCGAACTGCCGGCCGCGATGCAGCAGCGCTTCGTCGACGAGTACGGCGTGTCCGCGTACGACGCGGGCGTGCTGACGTCGAGCAAGGCGATGGCCGCGTACTTCGAAGCGGTGGTCGCGAAGGCCGGCGCGGCGAATGCGAAGATCGTCGCGAACTGGCTGATGGGCGACGTGTCGTCGCAACTGAACCGCGACGGCATCGAGATCGACGCGATTCCGGTGTCGGCCGCGCAACTCGCGCTGTTGCTGCAGCGCATCGCCGACGGCACGATCTCGAACAAGATCGCGAAGGAAATCTTCGCGACGATCTGGGACGAGAAGGCGACCGACGACGGGGCGGCCGACCGCATCATCGACGCGAAGGGCCTGAAGCAGATCTCCGACACCGGCGCGCTGGAAGCGATCATCGACGAAGTGCTCGCGGCGAACGCGAAGTCAGTCGAGGAATTCCGCGCGGGCAAGGAAAAGGCGTTCAACGCGCTGATCGGCCAGGCGATGAAGGCGACCAAGGGCAAGGCCAATCCGCAGCAGGTCAACGAACTGCTGAAGAAGAAGCTCGGCTGAACATGCGCGCGCGCCTGAACCGCGCTTGACGACGGGCCGCTCCGAATCAGTTCGGGGCGGCCCGTCGCGTTTGGTGGATGCGTTATCGTATGCATCGCACCGTCCAACGGAGGAACGAATGGCGAAACAACCGTCGCTCGACGATTTCCGCGTGCCCTACAGCACGCGCGACAAGGAAGCCGCCGCATTCAAGCTCGACGCGTTCGACCCGGCCGCGAAGCCGTTTTCGTCCGGTTCGAAGGAGGCCGACCGCGAACGGCTGTCGGCCGTGTCGACCGAGCTCGACGTCCAGCAGGAGCGCCTGCACACGCAGCAGAAGAAGCGCGTGCTGCTCGTGCTGCAGGGGATGGACACGAGCGGCAAGGACGGCACCGTGCGCGCGGTGTTCCGCGAGGTCGATCCGCTCGGCCTGCGCATCGTGCCGTTCAAGGCGCCGACGCCGATCGAGGCCGCGCACGACTTCCTGTGGCGCGTGCATGCGCAGGTGCCGGCGGCGGGCGAACTCGCGATCTTCAATCGCAGCCACTACGAGGACGTGCTGGTGCCGCGCGTGCTCGGTGCGATCGACGACAAGGAATGCGAGCGCCGCTACCGGCAGATCCGCGATTTCGAGACGATGCTGTTCGAGAACGGCACGACCATCGTCAAGTGCTTCCTGCACATTTCGAAGGACGAGCAGCGCGCGCGGCTGCAGGCGCGCATCGACGATCCGACCAAGCACTGGAAATTCGACATCTCGGATCTCGACGCGCGCAAGCACTGGGACGCGTACCAGTCCGCGTACCGCGACGCGCTCGCCGCGACGTCGGCCGAGCATGCGCCGTGGTACGTGATCCCGGCGAATTCGAAGACGCACCGCAACGTGATGATCGCCGAACTGCTGCTGCGCACGATGACCGACATGAAGCTGGAATTCCCGCCGCCGAAGCCCGAACTCGAAGGCGTGAAGATCCGTTAAGCTGCCCCCCTGTAAAAACATCGAACTGAACGGAACCCGACATGATGCGAGTGATTACCGCCAACCTGAACGGCATCCGCTCCGCCGCGAAGAAGGGCTTCTTCGACTGGCTCGGCGAACAGAACGCCGATTGCGTGTGCGTGCAGGAAATCAAGGTGTCGGCCGACGACCTGCCGGCCGAATTCGTCGAGCCGCACGGCTTCAAGAGCTATTTCCACCACGCGGAGAAGAAGGGCTACAGCGGTGCGGGCGTGTACAGCCGCCGCGAGCCCGACGACGTGATCATCGGCTTCGGCAGCAGCGAATTCGATCCCGAAGGGCGCTACGTCGAGGCGCGCTACGGCAAGTTGTCGGTCGTGTCGGTGTACGTGCCGTCCGGCTCGAGCGGCGAAGAACGTCAGCAGGCCAAGTACCGCTTCATGGCCGAATTCATGCCGCATCTCGCCGCGCTGAAGAAGAAGCGCGAGGTGATCCTGTGCGGCGACGTGAACATCGTCCACAAGGAAATCGACATCAAGAACTGGAAGAGCAACCAGAAGAACTCCGGCTGCCTGCCGGAAGAGCGCGAGTGGCTCACGAGGCTGTTCGACGACGTCGGCTACGTCGACGTGTTCCGCACGCTCGATCAACGCCCCGAGCAGTACACGTGGTGGAGCAACCGCGGTCAGGCGTACGCGAAGAACGTCGGGTGGCGGATCGATTACCAGATCGCGACGCCGGGCGTGGCCGGCACCGCGAAAAGCACGTCGATCTTCAAGGACATCAAGTTCAGCGATCATGCGCCGCTGACGATCGACTACGACTACACGAAGTGACGGCCGGCGCTGCGCGGTGCGCGTAGCCGCCGCATGCAAAACGGGCCGCATGTCGAACATGTGGCCCGTTTCGTTTGGGGCGCGGCTTACTGCTTGAGCGACGCCATATCCACGACGAACCGGTACTTCACGTCGCTCTTCAGCATCCGTTCGTAGGCGGCGTTGATCTGCTGCATCGGAATCGTCTCGATATCGGACGTGATCCCGTGCTCCGCGCAGAAATCGAGCATTTCCTGCGTTTCCGCGATCCCCCCGATCAGCGAGCCCGCGAGGCGGCGGCGCTTGAAAATCAGGTTGAACACCTGCGGCGACGGATGGTCGTGCTCGGGCGCGCCGACGAGCGTCATCGTGCCGTCGCGCTTCAGCAGGTTCAGGAACGGGTTCAGGTCGTGCTGCGCGGCGACCGTGTTGAGGATGAAGTCGAAGCTGTTCAGGTGCGCGTTCATCTGCGCTTCGTCCTTCGAGATCACTACTTCATGCGCGCCGAGCCGCTTGCCGTCCTCGATCTTCGACGGCGACGTCGTGAACAGCACGACGTGCGCGCCCATCGCGCGGGCCAGCTTCACGCCCATGTGGCCGAGGCCGCCCAGGCCGACGATGCCGACCTTCTTGCCGGGGCCGACGTTCCACTGCCGCAGCGGCGAGTAGGTCGTGATCCCCGCGCACAGGAGCGGCGCGGCGCCGGCCGGATCGAGCGTGTCCGGCACGCGCAGCACGAATGCTTCGTCGACGACGAGCTGCGTCGAGTAGCCGCCGTAAGTGATGTCGCCCGTCACGCGATCCTGGCCGTTGTAGGTGCCGACGAAGCCGTTTTCGCAATACTGCTCGAGGCCTTCTTCGCAGCTTGCGCAGGTGCGGCACGAATCGACGAGGCAGCCGACGCCGACCAGCTCGCCGACCTTGAAGCGCGACACCTGCGGGCCGGTCGCGGTCACGCGGCCGACGATTTCATGGCCCGGCACGACCGGGTAGATCGTGTTGCGCCATTCGTTGCGCGCCTGGTGAAGGTCCGAGTGGCAGACGCCGCAGTAGAGGACGTCGATCTGGACGTCGAGGTCGCGCAGCGCGCGACGCTGGAATTCGAACGGGGCGAGCGGCGACTGCGCATCGGTCGCCGCGTAGGCATAGGTTGTGCTCATGCAATGGGCTCCTTGTCCGGAAAACGTCCGGTGAAACAGACTGCCGCCGCACCCTGTGGCGGTGCGGCGAGACAGGTGCCTATCGTAAGGAGCGCACCGCCGCGGCGAAATACCCGAAGGTCTGGAAGATTTGCCTATTCCTCTCGAATTGCCCGCGAACAGCCGTCAAAACGCGTTCACGGTGCTACATTGCGAGCCAGATTCTCTTGCCGGACAGGGCCGCACCGATGAGCTTCCAACCCCTTTTGGCCGACGCGGGCGAGCGCCTGCAGCGCCGCATGATCGACCTGCACACGCGCCTCGCGCCGAACGAGGGCGACACGCTCGCGGCGCTCGACGGCGTGCGCTTCATTCGCGTCACCCATTCCGTACCGCGCATGCCCGTGCTGTACGAGCCGAGCATCATCGTCGTGTGCCAGGGCCGCAAGCTCGGCTATCTCGGCGACCGCTCGTTCGTGTACGACGCGCAGCAGTATCTGGTGCTGTCGGTGCCGCTGCCGTTCGAATGCGAGACGTTCGCGAGCATGGACGAGCCGTTTCTCGCGATCTCGATCCGCGTCGATCTGGCGGTTATTGCCGAGTTGGCGATCCTGCTCGACGAGACGCTCGGCGCGGCCGTCAGCGAGCCGCTCGGCGTCTACTCGACGCCGCTCGATGCGCCGCTGGCCGATGCGGTCGTGCGGCTGCTCGAAGCGCTCGCGTCGCCGCACGACACGCGCGTGCTGGGGCCGGCGATCATGCGCGAGATCGCGTATCGCGTGCTGACCGGCGAGCAGGGCGACGCGATGCGCGCGGCGCTCGTGCAGCAGCATCATTTCGGCCGCATCGCGAAGGCGTTGCGGCGCATCCATGCGGAGCTGAAGGCCGATCTCGACGTCGAGACGCTCGCCCGCGAGGCCGGGATGAGCCTCGCGGTGTTCCACGCGCAGTTCAAGCACGTGACGGCGACGTCGCCGATGCAGTACGTGAAGACCGCGCGGCTGCACCAGGCGCGGCTGATGATGGTGCGCGACGGCGTGGGCGCCGGCGCGGCGGCCGCGCGGGTCGGCTATGCGAGCGCGTCGCAGTTCAGCCGCGAGTTCAAGCGGCTGTTCGGCCGCAGCCCCGGAGACGAAGTGCGCTGGATGCGTGACAGCGGCGTGCGCCCGGCGACGGCCGACGCGCACGCGTAGCGTCTTGTCTTGCGTCTCGCCCGGCGGCTCAGCGCCGCACGATCTTGCGCCGCTGCGCGCTGATGCCCGCATAGTCGGGCAGCGATTCGACGCGTTTGCCCGTCGCCTTCGCGTACAGCGGCATCAGGTCCGGTAGCCGGTTCAGCAGATCCTGGCGGCGCGCGGTGCTGTACGGGTGCGTGTAGATGAAGCCCGACGTCTTGTTCGCGCGCGTCGCGACCGCGAGTTTGTCCCACAGCGTGATCGCCGCGCGCGGATCGAAGCCCGCGCGTGCGGCGATGTCGCCGCCGATCACGTCGGCCTCGGTCTCGTCGGTCGGATCGTAGTGGAGCGACTGCAGGCGCTCGCCGAGGTTCAGCGCCTGCGGCAGCGGATCGCCGACGCCGAACAGCGGCGGCAGCGCGGCCGCGCGCAGCGACGTCTGCGAGGCCACGCTGAAGTTGCTGCGCGCGTGTTCGCGCAGCGCGTGCGCGATGCCGTGCGCGAGCAGCACGCCGAAGTCGTCGTCGTTCAGGCGCACGCGATCGAGCATGCCGCCGTACACGAGCACCTTGCCGCCCGGCAGGCAGGTCAGGCGGATGTCGCGCGAGCGGATCACGTTCACGTCCCACGCCCAGCTTTTCACGCGGTCGTTCCACTTCACCGAATACGGCGCGAGCTTCGCGACGATCGCGCGCAGGCGCTTCACGCGCGGCTGGTTCGCGGGCAGCAGCCGGTTGCTGTCGGCGGCCGTCTGCACGATCTGCGCGTATTCGTTCGCGGTGAGCTGTTCAAGCAGCGGCGACGGGATCAGCGTGCGGAACGCGATCGCGTTGCCGTAGCGGACTTGCGGCGGCGTCGGCGTATAGGCCTTTGCCGGCACCGCGGCGCCGGTCGGCTGCGCGCCTTCGGCGGACGGCGGGACGGGCGCGGCAGAGGTTGCAGCGGCGGGCGGCGCGGTCTGGGCGGCGGCCGGCGCGGAGCCTGCCGCGGTCGCGCCGGTGTCGGTCGCGTGCGCGAGCGTCGCGGCCAGCGCCGCGGCGCCGACGCTCAACGCCACCGCCGCGTGTGCGAGCCGACGCGGGCGGTTACCGCGCACGGCTCGCCTCGCCGTTGCGCGCGGTACCGTTCCACGGCGCGATCCTGAACAGCAGCAGCATGCCGGGGATGGCGAGCGCGGTACACACGATGAAATAGTCGTACCAGCCGATCTTCGCGACGACGAAGCCGCTCGCGGCCGACGCGAGCGTGCGCGGCACCGACGCGAGGCTCGTGAACAGCGCGAACTGCGTAGCCGTATAGCGCGGGTCGGTCGTGCTCGCGATATACGCGACGAACGCGGCCATCGTCAGGCCGGTCGTGAAGGTTTCGAAGCCGTAGACGATCGCGAGCGCGACTGTCATCGGGCTCAGCCTTGGCGTGATCTCGATACCGAACACCGACATGAACGACGCGAGCGCGTGGCTGGCCGCGACCGTGAAGTCGTACAGCACCGCAAGCACCGGCGAGCCCGGGCCGAGCTGCGCGAGCCACGCGAAGCCGAGCGTCGACACCATCTGCAGCGCGCCGAAGATCCACAGCCCGCGGCCGATGCCGATCTTCACGAGCCAGACGCCGCCGATGATGCCGCCGGCGACGCTCGCGACCAGCGCGGTGGTTTTCGCGACGATGCCGATCTCGGTGCGCGTGAAGCCGATGTCGAGGAAGAACGACGTCGACAGCGTGGTGGCCATCGTGTCGCCGATCTTGAACAGGAAGATGAACGCGATGACGAGCAGCGCGCCGGCCCAGCCGTCGCGCTGGATGAATTCGCGGAACGGCAGCACGATCGCGTCGCGCAGGTTGCGCGGCGGCGTGCCGACCACTTCGGGCTCGCGCACGACGAGCGTCATCAGGATGCCCGGCAGCATGAAGGCGCCGGTGATCGCGAACACGGCATCCCACGGCAGGTGGTCGGACAGGATCAGCGCCAGCGAGCCGGGGATCAGCGCGGCGAGCTTGTACGCGTTCACGTGCACCGCGTTGCCGAGGCCCTGCTCGGTGTCGCGCAGCAACTCGCGGCGATACGCGTCGATCACGATGTCGGCGCTCGCGCCGAAGAACGCGACGAGCGTGGTGAGCGCGGCGACCGTCCAGATCGAGTCGCGCGGCGACACGAAGCCGAGCGCGGCGATCGCGCCTGCGACCAGCAGCTGCGTGAGCAGCAGCCAGCCGCGCCGGCGGCCCGGCCGCCAGCCGGGCAGGCGCGGGATGTAGCGGTCCATCAGCGGCGCCCACAGGAACTTCCACGTATACGGGAACTGGATCAGCGCGAACAGGCCGATTTCCTTCAGGTTCACGCCCTCGGAGCGCAGCCACGCCTGCACGAGGTAGACGAGCGTGAACAGGGGCAGCCCCGACGTGAAGCCCAGAAACACGCAGATCAGCATGTGCGTGTTCAGATAGGCGCGCCAGCCGGGGTGATCCTCGTGAGCGGTGAGTGCGGGCGCCTCGTGTGGCGTTTTCGACATGGACTGGAGCTGGGTAGCGTTGACTGATGGCGGCGGCAGCGCAGGCGGCGCGCACGGCGCGGGAGGGGCGGCCGCGCGCGCGGGCGGGCCGGATCTTCCGTCAACGGCTCCCCGGCTCAGCTGCGCTTGACGCGATAGACAGCAAGACTACCACGCCAGTTCGCTCCCCATCGAATCGGCTGGCCTTCGTGCAGCACGACGCGGTCGAGGATCGTCACGCCCACTTCGGGCGCGAGCGCCTCGAAATCCTCGATCGTCAGCACCCGCACGTTCGGCGTGTTGTGCCACTGGTAAGGCAGCGATTTCGACACCGGCATCCGGCCGTTCAGCACCGACAGCCGGTGCGGCCAGTAGCCGAAGTTCGGGAACGACACGATGCACTCGCGGCCGACGCGCGCCGTTTCGCGCAGGATCGCGGCCGTCTGGTGGATCGTTTGCAGCGTTTGCGACAGGATCGCGATGTCGAAGCTGTGGTCCTCGAACAGGCGCAGGCCGTCCTCGAGGTTCTGCTGAATCACGTTGATGCCGTTCTTCGCGCTCGCGAGCACGCCCGCGTCGTTCAGTTCGATCCCGTAGCCGGTGACGTCGAGTTCTTCCATCAGCAGCGCGAGCAGCGAGCCGTCGCCGCAGCCGAGGTCGAGCACGGTCGAGCGCGGCTCGACCCAGCGCGCGATCGTGCGGAAGTCCGCGCGCGCGGACAGGGAATTCAGCGCTTGCTGGTTCATGCTCCTACCTCGTTGGCGATTCGTTCGTAATACGCGCGGATCAGGTTGTGATAGCGCGCGTCGTCGAGCAGGAACGCGTCGTGGCCGTGCGGCGCATCGATTTCCGCATAGCTGACCGTGCGTTTGTTGTCGAGCAGTGCCTTCACGATCTCGCGCGAGCGTGCGGGCGCGAAGCGCCAGTCGGTCGAGAAGCTCGCGATCAGGTATTTCGCCTGCGTCTGTGCGAGCGCGGCCTTCAGGTTGCCGTCGAATGCCTTCGCCGGATCGAAGTAGTCGAGCGCGCGCGTGATCAGCAGGTAGGTGTTCGCGTCGAAGTAGTCGGCGAACTTGTCGCCCTGGTAGCGCAGGTACGACTCGACCTCGAACTCGACGTCGAAGCTGAAGTTGTACGCATCGAGCGCGCCGTCGGCACGGCGCAGCGCGCGACCGAATTTCTCGGCCATGTCGTCGTCGGACAGGTACGTGATGTGGCCGATCATCCGCGCGACGCGCAAGCCGCGCTTCGGCTTCACGCCGTGCGCGTAGTAGTCGCCGCCGTGGAAATCGGGATCGGACAGGATCGCCGAGCGCGCGACCTCGTTGAACGCGATGTTCTGCGCGGACAGCTTCGGCGTCGATGCGATGTCGATGCAGTGCGCAACGCGTTCCGGATACATCAGGCTCCACGCGAGCGCCTGCATGCCGCCGAGGCTGCCGCCCATCACCGCGGCGAAGCGCTCGATGCCGAACGCGTCGGCGACGCGCGCCTGCGCATGCACCCAGTCCTCGACGGTGACCACCGGGAACTTCGCGCCGTACGGCTTGCCGGTCGACTGGTCGATGCTCATCGGGCCGGTCGAGCCGAAGCACGAGCCGAGGTTGTTCACGCCGATCACGAAGAAGCGGTTGGTGTCGAGCGGCTTGCCCGGGCCGACCATGTTGTCCCACCAGCCGGTGCTGCGCGGATCGTCCGCGTAGACGCCGGCGACGTGGTGCGACGCGTTGAGCGCGTGGCACACGAGCACCGCGTTCGAGCGCGCGGCGTTGAGCTCGCCGTACGTCTCGACGACGAGCTGATAGTTGCCGAGCACGCTGCCGCTTTGCAAGCGCAGCGGTTCGGCGAAGTGCATGGTCTGTGGAGCGACGATGCCGATCGATTCCATTCGTTCCGCCTTATGACTGGGCGGCTAAACGGTGTCGGCGATGCGCGGAGGCGAAGGTGCGCGGCTGACGACCTCTTTAGCCGCATTTGTAGTGAACCGCCGGGGGACGACGCGTGACGCATCAAAAGCCCCGGCCGGTTCGCGCGCCCGCAATCGAGTCAGCAAATCGGCGCGCTTCCGACCTGCCGCCAGAGGGGGCGGCAAGTCGGCAAAGTATAGCGGAAATTGCGAAGGCCGGATTCGGCGCGTGGCCGGGCGTACCGTCACGCGTCGGTCACTGCAGGATCAACCTCAAATGCGCATCGGCCTGCTCGCCCGGCGGCTTCTGGAACCCGCCCTTCGCGAACCGGTGCCACCTGCCGATCACATAACTGACGAGCAGGCTCGCCCGCGCGCCGGGATCGTAGTCGGCAGGCAGCACGAACGGCGTCGCGCCATCGGGCGCTTGCGCCTCGGTACGCGCAACCCGCAGGCATTGCTTGACGGTCGCCTCGATCCGGTCGAGCAACTGGTTCACGCGCTCGGTCAGCCGCTCGTCCTCGCCGACCAGCGCCTCGCCGGTCAGCACGCGCGTCATGCCCGGGTTCTTCGCGGCGAAATTGAGCATCGTCAGCGCAATCGTGCGGGCCTGCAGCACGCCGTTCGGCTCCTTCGCGACGATCTGGTTGACGAGCCCGAACAGCGCCTGCTCGATGAACTCGATCAGCCCTTCGTACATCTTCGCCTTGCTGGTGAAGTGCCGGTACAGCGCGGCTTCCGACACGTCGAGCCGGGCCGCGAGCGCGGCCGTCGTGATTTTCTCGGGTTTCGGGGCCTCGAGCATCGCCGCGAGCGTCTGCAGGATCATCACGCGGCGCTCGCCCGGCTTCGGGCGCGGGCGGGACGGCGTGGCCTTGTCTTCCGTTACGGCTTGGTCCTGCGGGTAAGTCGGCTGCATTTTTGTCGCCCCGATCGTGTGCCCAGTCGCAGCGATTTTAACGAACGAATGCGCTGGTCGACATAATGCGGGCGTCCGGTCGCCGGCAGATGGCCGGGCAGGTGGCCCGTGATCCATACCGTGCGGATGCCCAGACGCTTGTAGCGCTTCAGATGGCTGCGCGTATCCTCGACGAGGATCGCGTCGGCGAACCGCGCGTGCGCGGCGCGCAGCGTCCGGCGCAGCATCGTGTGATCGGGCTTCGCGCGCCACGCGCGGCGATCGCGCATGTGCTCGATCGCGATCACGCGCTCGAACAGCCGCTCGATGCCCAGCTCGCGCAGCACCGCGCGCGCGTAGTTCTCCGGCGCGTTGGTCAGGATCAGCTTGCGGCCCGGCAGCGCGGCGACGATCCGCGCGAGGCCGCGCTCGGCGCGCACCATCGCGGGCAGATCGGAAAACGTATGGACCACGCGCAGGAAGTCGTGCGGGTCGATCGGATGATGGCGCGCGAGGCCGAGCAGCGCGGCGCCGTAGCGCTCGGTGTAGCCGTTGCGCAGGCGGTCGGCTTCGGCGTGCCCGACCTGCAGCGCGTCGACGATGTATTGCGTCATCGCACGGTTGATCTCAGGAAAGATCGCGTGCGATGCGTGGTGCAGCGTGTTGTCGAGGTCGAACAGCCAGACGGGCGCGCCGGCGCGCGGCCGGCTGCGGGAGATGCGCCGGCGTCGCAATGACGCCGGCAGGTCGGTGCGGGAGGGCGGGCGGCGCGCGCTCAATGCGAGCGGATCATCGTGCCGAACGGCTGCTCGGTCAGGATCTCCAGCAGCACCGAATGCTCGATCCGGCCGTCGACGATGTGCACCGACTTCACGCCGCTCTTCGCGGCGTCGAGCGCCGACGAGATCTTCGGCAGCATGCCGCCGGAGATCGTGCCGTCCTCGAACAGCGCGTCGATCTCGCGTGCGGACAGGTCGGTCAGCAGGTTGCCGTCCTTGTCCATCACGCCCGGGATGTTGGTCATCATCAGCAGCTTCTCGGCGTTCAGCACCGTGGCGAGCTTGCCCGCGACCAGATCCGCGTTGATGTTGTACGACAGGCCATCTTCGCCGAAGCCGATCGGCGAGATCACCGGGATGAACGCGTCGTCCTGCAGCGCCTTCACGACCGCCGGGTTGATCGCCTCGACTTCGCCGACCTGGCCGATGTCGATGTACTGGCCCGGGTTGTCGCGGTCCGGCATCAGCAGCTTGCGCGCGTGGATCAGGCCGCCGTCCTTGCCCGTCAGGCCCACCGCGTGGCCGCCGAAGTGGTTGATCAGCATCACGATGTCCTGCTGCACTTCGCCGCCCAGCACCCATTCGACGACTTCCATCGTCTCTTCGTCGGTGACGCGCATGCCCTGGATGAAGGTGCCGGCCTTGCCGATCTTCTTCAGCGCGTGATCGATCTGCGGGCCGCCGCCGTGGACGATCACCGGATTGATGCCGACCAGTTTCAGCAGGATCACGTCGCGCGCGAAGCCCTGCTTGAGCCGCTCTTCCGTCATCGCGTTGCCGCCGTATTTGATGACCACGGTCTTGCCGTGGTAACGGCGGATGTACGGCAGCGCCTCCGCGAGGATTTCTGCTTTCAGCGTGGGGGCGATCTGCGAGAGGTCGATGGGCTCGGACATGGCGGCGGCTCTGGCTGGGAACGGTTGAAACAGGCCGAATTGTACAGGAGTGGCGCAGCGCAGCATCGGGTTTTTGGGCCGGGCGGAACACGGTCGGCGCGACGCGGCATCGCACGCGGCGGCCCGCCGGCTATGGCGCGGCGCGATTCGGGCGGTACCGTGCCGGTGCTGCCAGCGGGCGGACGCACGCGTGGTTGCGCCGCACCTCGGCCCGGCGGCCAGCGTGCAAAATTCAGCCGCCGCGCTATGCTTGTCGCGTGGGGCGATGTCCCGCCCGTTTCCGCGATTGCGCCATGACCGATTCCGCCGCCGACGCCCGTTCCGCTCCGCGCCGCGCGCGTTGCCCGCACTGCGGGCGCGGCTTCGACTGCGGTGCCGGCACGCAGCCGTTCGACTGCTGGTGCGCGTCGATGCCGGTGCCGCCCGGCGGTACGCCGCCGGCGGCCGGCGGGCGGTGTCGATGCCCCGAGTGCCTGGCCGACGAGATTGCGAAGCGCATGGCCGGCGCGGCCGGTTGACGGTGTCGCGGTGTCGCGCCATGCACGCGCGTCGCCCGTTCGTGCGCGCGGATCCGGCCCCGCTGGAGGCGCCGGGCGCTAAACGGGTAAACTGCCCGGATGCAACGAATCACCACCACCGGGCGCGTCAACCTCAGTCACCTGTTCTGGCTCCGCAATCTCGCGATCATCGGCCAGCTCGTGACGATCGGCGTCGTGCAGACCTATTTCGGCGTGTACCTGCCGTTGCCGGCGATGCTGATGGTCATCGCGCTCGAAATCGTTTTCAATGCGCTGACCTGGGTGCGCGTGCTGCGTGCGCGGCCCGAGACCAATTTCGAGCTGCTCGGCCAGCTGTGGGTCGACCTCGGCGCGCTGTCCGCGCTGCTGTTCCTGTCGGGCGGGACGACCAACCCGTTCGTGTCGCTGTACCTGCCATCGCTCGCGATCGCGGCGGCCGTGCTGCCGTGGCACCTGATGATCTGGCTCGCGGCGTTCGCGGTCGCCTGCTACGCGGCGCTCGGCTTCGATTCGGTGCCGCTCAACATGGACAACCCGGCGAACCTGTTCGATTACTACCGCACCGGCATGTGGGCGAACTTCATGGTCAGCGTCGGGCTGATCGCGTGGTTCGTCGCGCGCATGTCGAACGCGCTGCGCCAGCGCGACGCGGCGCTCGGCGAGGCGCAACAGCACTTGCTGCGCGACGAGCGGGCCGTCGCGCTCGGCGTGCAGGCCGCCACCGTCGCGCATGAAATGGGCACGCCGCTGTCGACGATCGCGATGCTCGCCGAGGAATTGCGCGACGCGGCGCGCGCCGATCCGGGGCTCGCACGCTACGAGGCCGACCTGAAGGTGCTCGAGGAACAGATGTCGCTGTGCACGTCGGCGCTCGCGCGCCTGCGCAGCCGCGCGAGCGCGCCGGCGAGCCGCCAGCCGGTGGACGACTGGCTCGACACGTTCGTCGAGCACTGGCGCCTGCGGCATCCGCACGTGCAGTTCGAGCTGCTCGGCGCGCGCCCGGCGGGCGTCGCGCTCGACGATACGGTCGCGGCCGGCCAGATCCTGACGATCCTGCTCGACAACGCCGCGCGCGCGAGCCCGCAGCGCGTGACGCTCGCGGCGAAGGTCGCGCATGGCGGCACGGCCGACGAAATCGAATTCGAGGTATGCGACGACGGGCCGGGCATTCCGGCCGCGCTGCGCGAATCGCTCGGCGCGATGCCGGTCGACAGCACGCAGGGCGGGCACGGCGTCGGCCTGTATCTGGCGTTCAGCGCGGCCGCGCGGCTGGGCGGCGAGATCGAACTGTCCGACGTCACGCCGCGCGCGGCGGGCGGCAACGGGCGGGCCGGCGGTGCGGCGAATGGCCACGCGGCGGCCGCATCGGGACAACGCGCGGGTGCGCGCACGGGCGCACATGCAGCCGAACGGCCAGCCGGCACGCCGGACAGCCGCGCGGCCGGCGCGCCGGCCGGGCGCGGCACGCGGGCCGTGCTGCGCCTGCCGGTCGTGCGGGTCGCGCTGCCGGCGGCCTCAACCAACACGTAGACGGAGAAACCACATGAGCGAGAACAATTTCCTGGTGATCGACGACAACGAGGTGTTCGCGGGCACGCTCGCGCGTGGCCTCGAGCGCCGCGGTTACGCGGTCCAGCAGGCGCACGACAAGGAGGCGGCGCTGCGGCTCGCGGCGGGCGGCAAGTTCCAGTTCATCACCGTCGACCTGCATCTCGGCGAGGATTCGGGGCTGAGCCTGATCGCGCCGTTGTGCGACCTGCAGCCCGATGCGCGGATCCTGGTGCTGACCGGCTACGCGAGCATCGCGACCGCCGTGCAGGCCGTGAAGGAGGGCGCGGACAACTACCTCGCGAAGCCTGCGAACGTCGAGTCGATCCTGGCCGCGCTGCAGACCAACGCGACCGAAGTGCAGGCCGACGAGGCGCTCGAGAATCCGGTCGTGCTGTCGGTGGACCGGCTCGAATGGGAGCACATCCAGCGCGTGCTGGCCGAGAACAACAACAACATTTCGGCGACCGCGCGGGCGCTGAACATGCACCGCCGCACGCTGCAGCGCAAGCTCGCGAAGAAGCCGGTCCGGCAGTAAGCGGCGCACCAGCGAAAACGGGCGGCCCCCGACGAAAGGGGCCGCCCGTTTTTCATCCGGCGCCGCGCGCGTTACAGCACGTAGCGCGACAGGTCTTCGTCCTGCGCCACTTCGCCGAGCGCGCGGTCGACATACTGCGCGTCGATCGTCACGCGCTCGCCGGCGTGGTTGCCGGCCGAGAACGACACTTCCTCGAGCAGCTTCTCGATCACCGTGTACAGCCGGCGCGCGCCGATGTTCTCGGTTTTCTCGTTGACGGCGAACGCGATCTCGGCGAGGCGCCGGATGCCGTCGTCGGCGAATTCGAGCTGCACGTCTTCGGTCGCGAGCAGCGCCTGGTACTGCTTGACGAGGCTCGCGTCGGTCGCATCGAGGATCGCCTCGAAATCCTCGACCGACAGCGAATCGAGCTCGACGCGGATCGGGAAGCGCCCCTGCAGCTCGGGAATCAGGTCGCTCGGCTTCGCGAGGTGGAACGCGCCGCTCGCGATGAACAGGATGTGATCGGTCTTCACCATCCCGTACTTCGTGTTGACCGTCGTGCCTTCGACGAGCGGCAGCAGGTCGCGCTGCACGCCCTGGCGCGACACTTCGCCGCCGCTGCCTTCGTTGTTGCGCGACGTGATCTTGTCGATCTCGTCGAGGAACACGATGCCGTTCTGCTCGACGTTCTGCACGGCCTTCGTCTTCACTTCCTCTTCGTTGAGCATCTTCGCCGCTTCCTCGTCGGTCAGCAGCTTCAGCGCTTCCTTGATCTTCACCTTGCGGCGCTGCTTCTTGCCGCTGCCGAGGTTCGAGAACATCGAGCGGATCTGCTCGGTCATCTCTTCCATCCCCGGCGGCGCCATGATGTCCATGCCGACCGACGGCTGCTCGAGGTCGAGCTCGACTTCCTTGTCGTCGAGCTGGCCTTCGCGCAGGCGCTTGCGGAAGGTCTGACGGGTCGCGTTGTTGTCGTCGTTCGCGTGCCCGGCATTGCCGCCGAAGCCCACCGCGCGCGGTTGCGGCAGCAGGATGTCGAGGATGCGGTCTTCGGCCTGGTCGGTCGCCTTGCTGCGGACCTTGCGCATTTCGGATTCGCGCGTCTGCTTGACCGAGATCTCGATCAGGTCGCGCACGATGCTGTCGACGTCGCGGCCGACGTAGCCGACTTCGGTGAACTTGGTCGCTTCGATCTTGATGAACGGCGCGTCGGCGAGCTTCGCGAGGCGGCGTGCGATTTCGGTCTTGCCGACGCCCGTCGGCCCGATCATCAGGATGTTCTTCGGCGTGATTTCCTGACGCAGCGGCTCGGCGACCTGCTGGCGGCGCCAGCGGTTGCGCAGCGCGACGGCGACGGCCTTCTTCGCCTTCGCCTGGCCGATGATGTGCTTGTCGAGTTCCGAGACGATCTCGGCAGGGGTCATGGTGCTCATGGGGCTGTCCTTACTCGATCGTTTCGATGATGCGGTTGTGGTTCGTGTAGATGCACATGTCGCCGGCGATCCCGAGCGACTTCTCGACGATCTCGCGCGGGGACAGCTCGGTGTTCTCGACCAGCGCGCGGGCCGCGGCCTGCGCGTACGCACCGCCCGAGCCGATCGCGCAGATCCCGCCTTCGGGGTCGAGCACGTCGCCGTTGCCGGTGATCACGAGCGTGGTGGTCGCGTCGGCCGTGATCAGCATCGCCTCGAGGCGGCGCAGCATCCGGTCGGTGCGCCAGTCCTTTGCGAGCTCGACGGCCGCGCGGGTCAGGTTGCCCTGGTGCTTCTCAAGCTTCGCCTCGAAGCGGTCGAGGAGCGAGAACGCATCGGCGGTGCCGCCCGCGAATCCGACCAGCACCTGGTTGTTGTAGATCCGCCGCACTTTCCGCGCGCCACCCTTCATGACGATGTTGCCGAGGGTTACCTGGCCGTCGCCGCCGAGCGCGACCTGGTCGCCGCGCCGGACTGAAACGATGGTCGTGCCGTGAAATTGCTCCATCTGCGTTCCTTGAGAAAAACGGGGAAGAGTCGGGCGGCGCGATGCGCCGCCGCGTGAATCCGCAGTGCGCCGGGGAGCGGCCCGGCGCGCGTCCGTTTCATTTTAGGGCGGGCGCCGGGATATCAAGAGGGGAAGGCAAATCGGCCGGCGGCCGGGAATCGGTGCCGGAAAAACAAAAAGCGCGCGGCAGGCCGCGCGCTTTCGGGAAGCAGCGTGTTTGAGCGGAACGCCGCCCGATCAGTCGCCGAACAGCTTCTGGCGCAGCTCGCGGCGCTCCTGCGCCTCGAGCGACAGCGTGGCGGTCGGACGCGCGAGCAGGCGCGGAATGCCGATCGGCTCGCCGGTTTCCTCGCACCAGCCGTAATCGCCGGAATCGATGCGGGCGAGCGACTGCTGAACCTTCTTGAGGAGCTTGCGTTCGCGATCGCGCGTACGCAACTCGAGCGCGTGCTCTTCCTCGATCGTCGCGCGGTCGGCGGGATCGGGGACGATCACCGTCTCGCGCAGGTTCTCGGTCGTCTGGCCTGCATTCTTGAGGATGTCCGCCTGCAACTGTTCGAGCCGATTTTTGAAGAAGGCGAGCTGATCCTCATTCATGTAATCCTTGTCGCTCATCTTCAGGATTTCGGCTTCGGTCAAGAGTTTCTTCGTCATCTGCTTGCTTCTTCAATGTGCGGCAAATCAACAGATATTGCCTGCACTTTGGGATTACCCGCAACCGCGTTTGCATTCATTTGCGATTTGCCGCCGCGGGGCCGAAAGCCTCTGGAAAACCGGTTCTCAAATACCAGGATAGGCCTGGCGCGGAGCTGTGCGCGCTGCGAACCGGTGTGCTGCGCGGCACATCGCATCGGCCGCGGCCGGGAGGCGGATGGGCGATCCGGCGCGGTTGCGATGCCCGGAAAACTGGTTCAGCAAGAACCGGGCCTGTTTGTTGCCGTACTCCAGCGGGCACGTATTGTAACTGAATCGCAAGCGGGCGCCGTATCGGGTCGATCCCCGTCGGCTGCGCCAATATCTAGAAAATATAACGCGCAAATCGCGAAAAAGCGATGACGGCGAAACCCTGCCCGAAAAAGGCGCCGCGCGGCGGCCGCCACCGCCCGGGCTGGCGGCCGAGCAGCGAGGCGCGGCGGGCGCCCGCGCGGGTCACGCGAGGCAGGCGTCGAGGCCGTCGGTGATCAGGTCCTGCGGCAGGTCGACGCCGATGAACACCATCTTGTTGGTCTTCTTCTCGACCGGCAGCCACTTCGCCGCAAGGTCGCTGCCCATCATCTGGTGCACGCCCTGGAACACGACCTTGCGGTCGACGCCCTTCATGTACAGCACGCCCTTGTAGCGCAGCATCCGCTCGCCGTAGATCTGCAGGATGCCGCCGAGGAAGTCTTCCAGCTTGTTCGGGTCGAACGGGCGGTCGTTGCGGTACACGAACGACTTGATCTTGTCGTCGTGGTGCGCGTGGTGGTGGTGATGATGGTGGCCATGGTCGTGATCGTGCGCGCATTGACCGTGATCGTGGTCGCAATTCGCGTGATCGTGATCATGGCCGTGATCGTGGTGATCGTGCGCGTGATCGTCCTCGGCGAGGAAATCGGGATCGATTTCGAGCTTCGCGTTCAGGTTGAAGCCCCGCAGGTCGAAGATTTCCTTGATGTCCGCTTCGCCGAAATTCACGACCTTGATCGCGGCCTTCGGGTTCATGTGCATCAGGCGGTGCTTGAGGCCCGCGACGGTCTGGTCGTCGACGAGGTCGGACTTCGTGATGAACAGGCGGTCGGCGAAACCGACCTGGCGCTGCACCACTTCGTGTTCGTCGAGCTGCGCGTTCGCGTGCTTCGCGTCGACCAGCGTGATGACCGCGTCGAGCAGGAAATCGTCGGCGATTTCGCTGTCGATGAAGAAAGTTTGCGCGACGGGGCCCGGGTTCGCGAGGCCGGTGGTCTCGATCACGATACGGTCGAAATCGAGCTTGCCTTCGCGCTTCTTCGCGGCCAGATCGCCGAGCGCGCGGGCGAGGTCGCCGCGGATCGTGCAGCAGATGCAGCCGTTGCTCATCTGGATGATCTGCTCGTTCGAATCCTGCACGAGGATTTCGTTGTCGATGTTCTCTTCGCCGAACTCGTTCTCGATCACGGCGATCTTCATGCCGTGCTGTTCGTTCAGGATGCGCTTGAGCAGCGTCGTCTTGCCGCTGCCGAGGAAGCCGGTAAGGATGGTGACGGGAGTGGCCATGTCGGTCGCCTGTGGTTCGTGAATCGGGGTCAAAACCAGGATGTGCGTCGCGCCCTCGCGCTGCGAGCCGGGGCGCACAACCATCCATTGAAACATACCTGTCAAGTCCCCGCCCGTCGTCCGGACGACAGGCGAAAGCGCGGGCCCGACAGGCGGGGCCGGCGGACCGGGGTGTCCGCCAAGATCGGGGCGATCAGACGATTTGCAACAGCAGGCCCTTCAGATATTCGCCTTCCGGGAACGCGGCGAGCAGCGGATGATCGACGCCCGCGCCGAGCCGTTTCAGGATGCGCGCGTCGACCTTCGCGTCGGCGGCCGCGCCCGCGACGATCTTCTGGAACAGGTCCATGTCGATCGCGCCCGAGCACGAGTACGTGAACAGCAGGCCGCCCGGACGCAGCAGCTTGAAGCCGCTCAGGTTGATGTCCTTGTACGCGCGCGCCGCGCGATCGACGCTGTCGCGGGTCGGCGCGAACTTCGGCGGATCGAGCACGATCAGGTCGAAACGCTCGCCTTCGTCGACGAGGCGGCGCAGCGTCTTGAACGCATCGGCGTCGAGCCAGGTCGCGCGTTCGGCGTCGAAGCCGTTGGCCACGACGTTCTGCTGCGCGAGCGCGAGCGCATCGCCCGACGAATCGATCGACACGACGCGTTTTGCGCCGCCCTTGAGCGCCGCGAGCGAGAAGCCGCCCGTGTAGCAGAAGCAGTTCAGCACGTCGCGGTCGGCCGCGTACTGCGCGACGAGCGCGCGGTTGTCGCGCTGGTCGACGTAGAAGCCCGTCTTGTGGCCGTTCGGCACGTCGACGTGATAGCGCACGCCGTTTTCGTTCGCGATCAGCGTCGCGGGCGGCGCGTCGCCGGCCAGTACGCCGGTTGTCTGTTCGAGCCCTTCCTTGTCGCGGATCGACACGTCCGAGCGCTCGTACACGTTCGGGCAGCCGGTCGCGCCGGTGAGCGCCGCGACGATCGCGTCCTTCCACGCTTCGACGCCCGCGGCCATGAACTGGCAGACGAGCTGGCCGCGCGGCGCCGCGCCGGCTTCGGCGGTGTCGGCGACGTAGTAGTCGACGATCAGCCCCGGCAGCCCGTCGGCTTCGCCGAACACGAGCCGCACCGCGCCCGTGTCCGACACCATCGTCGTGCGGTGCGCGACCGCACGCTGCACGCGGCGCTTGAAGAACGCGTGATCGATCGGCTCGTGCTCGTCGAAGCTCCACACCCGCACGCGGATCTGCGACTGCGGGCTGTACGCGCCGCGCGCGAGGAAGCGGCCGTCGTGCGCGCGCACGAGCACGGTGGCGCCGGGCGCGGGCTTGCCGTCGACGCGGTCGATCGCATTGGCGTAGATCCACGGATGGCGGCGCAGCAGCGATTTTTCCTTGGACGGCTTGAGGGTGACGGTTTGCATGATGAGATCGAAATGGGCCGCGCGCGACGCCGGCCGGTGCCGGCCGCCGCGCGCGGCGGGTAACACGGGGCGCGCGTCAGTCGCGCTTCTTCGCGCGCGGATGCGCGCTGTCGTAAATCTTCGCGAGATGCTGGAAGTCGAGCGACGTATAGATCTGCGTCGCGGCGACGCTCGCGTGGCCGAGCAGTTCCTGCACCGCGCGCAGGTCGCCGCTCGACTGCAGCACGTGCGTCGCGAACGAGTGGCGCAGCACGTGCGGGTGGACGTTGGCGGGAATGCCGGCGGCGAGCGCCGCGCGCTTCACGCGCTCGCGCACGACGCCCGGCGACATCCGGTTGCCGCGCACCGACACGAACAGCGGATGCGGATCGTGCTTCACGAATTCGTCGCGCACCGCGAGCCACGCGTTCAGCGCGTCGATCGCCTTGCGGCCGACCGGCACCTTGCGCTCCTTGTTGCCCTTGCCGCGCACGGTGACTTCGGCTTCGGCAAGGTCGAGCCAGCCGGCCGAGCGGTAGCCGTCGGCCTGCGTGTACCGGACGTCGAGCCCGACCAGTTCGGCAAGGCGCAGCCCCGACGAATAGAACAGCTCGAGGATTGCGTGGTCGCGGATGCCTTCGGTCGTGTCGGGCAGCGGCGTATCCATGAGCGTGACCGCATCGTCGACCGACAGCGCCTTGGGCAGCGATTTCTCGCGTTTGGGCGCGCGGACCCCGGCGACGGGATTCGCGGGCATCTCGACGCGCTGCGCGAACCAGCGATAGAACGCACGCCATGCGGAAAGCCGGTGCGAGATCGAGCGCGCGGACAGCCCGGCCGCGTGTCCGCGCACGACCGCGCCGCGCATGTCGGCGGCGGTCAATGCGTCGAGCGGCCGGCCGGCCGCGAGCTTCTTCAGTTCGTCGAGTTCGTGCGTGTACGCGCGCAGCGTGTGTTCCGACAGCTGCCTGACGTGCTTCAGGTTCGACAGGTAGGCGGCGATCGGATCGTCGGTCATCGCGTGCGGCGGATCAGTGCGGCAGCAGGCGCGTGAGCGCGGCGCTCGCGAGCGTCGCGATCTGCGCGAGGAAGTCGGTCGCCATCCCGTCGTGGAAGCGGCGCGGATCGGGCGAGCCGAGCACGAGCAGGCCGAACGCGGGCGCGTCGGTGCCGGCGAGCGGCGCGCGCAGCGCGAGCAGCGCGACCGATGCGGCCGCACCGTCGGCCGCCGGCGCGGCTTCGGCGCCTTCCGCCGCGCTCGCGGCCGGGGCGGCGAGCGCGGGGGCGAGCCACTGGGCAGCCTCGAAGCCCGTGTTCGCGCCGCAGTACGGCGTCGACAGGCCGTTCGTGAACAGGCGCACTTCCTCGCCGACCTGGCGCGCGAAATCGGCTTGCGCGTAGGTGTCGGCGACGTCCCATACGCGCAGCGCCGTCTGCGGCACGTCGAACACGTCGGCGATGCCGTCGGCGATCGTGCGCGGCAGCGCGTACGGATCGCGCTCCGCGATCACGCGCGCGGTCCAGCGGCTGAACTTCGCGGACAGGCTGTCGTTCTCGTGGCCGTAGCGCACGAGTTCGGCGAGCCGGCGCTCGAGATGCTTGTTCTTGTCGCGCAGCATTTCCATCTGCCGCTCCTGCAGCGAGATCGCGGCCTTGCCGTGCGGGTTCGCGAGACGGATCGTCGCGAGCAGCTCGGCGTGCTGCGCGAAGAATTCGGGATTGGCGAGCAGGTAGTCGGCGACTTCGCGATCGTTCATGTGGCTGGCGCGTTCAGTTATCAAGGACGTTGCAGGGTCAGGCGGTCAGGTCGATCTCGCCTTCGAACACGGTCGTGGCGGGGCCGGCCATCATCAGCGCGGCGGCTTCGTCGCGCGCGCCGTCCCAGCCGATCGTCAGCGTGCCGCCGTGCGTGTGCACGGTCACCGGCGAATCGAGCAGGCCGCGCCGGATGCCGGCCGCGACCGCCGCGCACGCGCCGGTGCCGCACGCGAGCGTCTCGCCCGCGCCGCGTTCGTATACGCGCAGCTTCACTTCGCGGCGCGACACGATCTGCATGAAGCCGGCGTTCACGCGCTGCGGGAAGCGCGCATGGCGCTCGATCAGCGGGCCTTCTTCCAGTACCGGATACGCTTCGACATCGTCGACGACCTGCACCGCGTGCGGGTTGCCCATCGATACCGTCGAGATCCAGCGCGTCGCGCCGCCGACGTCGAGCGGCCACAGCGTGTCGTTGCCTTCCTTGCGGGCGTCGAGCCCCGACGCGCCTGGACCGGCCGTCTCGAACGGCACCTGCGCCGGCGCGAACACGGGCGCGCCCATGTCGACGACGACTTCGCCGTTCTCCTGCAACGTCAGCGTGATCAGGCCCTTCATGACCTGCACGCGCACGCTGCGCTTGTCGGTCAGGCCGCGGTCGCTGACGAACTTCACGAAACAGCGCGCGCCGTTGCCGCAGTGTTCGACCTCGCCGCCGTCGCAATTGAAGATCCGGTACTTGAAATCCGCGCCGTCGACGGTCGGTTTCTCGACCAGCAGCAACTGGTCGGCGCCGATGCCGAAGTGGCGGTTGGCGAGCGCGCGCACCTGCGCGTCGGTGAGCGGCGGCAGCGCGCGCGAGTAGCCGTCGAGCACGACGAAGTCGTTGCCCGCGCCGTGCATCTTGGTGAACGAGAGTTTCACTGGGTCCGGAATTCCATGGCGAACAAGGCGGTCGGCACGACACGGACGGCCGGCGGCCATGCCGGGCGGCCTCGTTCGTCGTGCTGATCTCAACCGCAAATGATACATGCAGCCGACAGGGGCGTCCTGCGCGGGGACGGGGTTTCGGGTCCCGGCTGCGAACCGGGTGGGCGGCATATGTCGATTGGTCGACTGGTCGGGTACGTGGCGAGCAGACAAATTGGCGTGGCGTAGCGCGTGCAACGGAGGCGGGACTGGCGATGCATGCTCGAACACACGACGAAGGTATGAGGTGACCCGGACGAACGTTTTCGTACTGGTCAGATTGACGAGGAAATCAAGTGATTCGTATAGTGTGGCTATACGCATTCGAGCCATGCTGTCGACGTCGCGCTCGAGTGTGGGAGGTCCATGATCAAGTCATGGGTACACAAGGGACTGGAAGCGTTTTTCGTCACCGGGAGCAAGGCGGGTATTCGGCCCGATCATGCGCCCAGGCTGCGGCGCATGCTGGCGCGTCTCGATGTCGCGGCCACGCCGCACGACATGAATGTGGCCGGCTGGCGTTTTCACGGCCTCGTCGGCGGGCTGGACGGATATTACGCAGTCGGCGTCAACGGCAACTGGCGGCTGACATTCCGATTCGAGGGCCCCGACGTCGTTCTGGTCGATTACTAGGACTACCACTGAGGTGATTCAAACGATGACCCGCATCTTCAATCCGCCCCATCCGGGCGAAACGCTGCGCGACGACGTGCTGCCGGCGCTCGGCCTGAGCGTTACCGAGGCTGCGTCGCAACTCGGCGTGACACGCGCCGCGCTGTCGCGGATCCTGCACGGCCATGCCGGCATCTCGCCGGAAATGGCGTTGCGGCTCGAAGCGTGGCTCGGCGAGGAAAACGGAGGAAGGGCCGATCTGTGGCTCGCGCAGCAGTCGGCCTACGATTTGCGGCAGGCGCGCGCGAAGGGCGCGCCGAAGGTGGCGAGAGCGCGGGCGCGCGCATGACGGCGCACCCGCGACCGTCTCGCGGCAGGGTCAGTACAGGCTCGGTTCGCCGGGCGGGCGCGTCTTGAAGCGCTTGTGCACCCAGTAGTACTGCTCGGGCATCAGCGGAATCTGTTCCTCGAGGAATGCGTTCATCCGCCGCGCGTCGAGATCGTCGTCGCCGGTCGGGTAGTGATCCCACGGCTTGAATACCTTCAGACGGTAGCCCTTGTAGTTCGGCAGCACCTCGCCGATGAACGGCACGACCTGCGCGCGGCCCGTCTTCGCGAGCCGGCCGACGGCCGTCAGCGTGCAGGCCGGCACGCCGAAGAACGGGACGAACGTCGAGTTGCGCAGCCCGTAGTCCATGTCCGCGCCGAGCATCACCGGCTTGCGGTCGCGCAGCCAGCGCAGCACGACGCGCGCGCTGTCCGCGCGGCCGACCATCTCGGCGTCGAAGCGCCCGCGCGCCTGCTTCGCCTCTTCCTCGAGCACCGCATTCGAGAACGGCTGGTACAGCGATCCGCAGCGACGCTGCAACGACCGGTTCAGCCAGATCGAACCGGCTTCGATGCCGACGAAGTGCAGGCCGAGGAACAGCGTCGGCGGCAGGTCGGGGTCGGTGAGATCGACCGCGCTGTCGACCTGGATCAGCTTCGCGAGCTTCTTCTCCGAGCCGAACCACTGGACGCTGCGCTCGACGTAGCTGCGGATCGCATGACGGAAATGCTGGCCGGCCACTTCCTCGCGCCGCGCGTCGCTCCAGTCGGGGAAGCAGAGTTTCAGATTCGTATGTACGATGCGCTTTCGCCGGCTGGGGATCTGATACAGCAGCCAGCCGAGGCCATCGCCGAACCGCGCGGTCAGACCGTACGGCAGCAGGGCGAGCAGCTTCAGCAAGCCGATGGCGAGGTGCGTGCCGAGGCGGCCTAGCATGCGGAATCTCCGTAGGGCCGGCTGGCCGGCACGTTGCGAACAGGGTGGTAAGACAGCGGAAGATGCAGCACGGGCGGCGCTCTGTGACAATTCAGGAAAGCCGCTATAATACGGGCTTCGCCGAGTTAACTGACAACTTGCGGGGCGAAGCCGGCTGGCGCGACACACGCTGCCCGGTCCTGGTAATCCGCTAAAGCGTCGCCGCTTCAGGCCCAACGAAGCTGGCTACGTGAAACCAACCGTAACCACACAGGAGCCTGAAAAAGTGGCAAACGATTATCTCTTCACGTCCGAATCCGTCTCCGAAGGCCATCCGGACAAGGTCGCGGACCAAATCTCGGACGCGATTCTCGACGCCATCCTCGAGCAGGACAAATACTCCCGCGTTGCGGCCGAAACGCTGTGCAACACGGGTCTCGTCGTGCTGGCCGGTGAAATCACCACGACGGCGAACATCGACTACATCCAGATCGCGCGCGATACGATCAAGCGCATCGGCTACGACAACACCGACTACGGCATCGACTACAAGGGTTGCGCGGTGCTCGTCGCGTACGACAAGCAGTCGCCGGACATCGCGCAGGGCGTCGATCGCGCACACGACGACAACCTCGATCAGGGCGCGGGCGACCAGGGCCTGATGTTCGGCTATGCGTGCGACGAAACGCCGGAACTGATGCCGCTGCCGATCTACCTGTCGCACCGGCTCGTCGAGCGCCAGGCCAGCCTGCGCCGCGACGGTCGCCTGCAATGGCTGCGTCCGGACGCGAAGTCGCAGGTCACCGTCCGCTACGTCGACGGCAAGCCCGATTCGATCGACACCGTCGTGCTGTCGACGCAGCATGCGCCGGACATCGAGCTGCCCGCGCTGCGCGAAGCGGTGATCGAGGAAATCATCAAGCCGACGCTGCCGGCCGAGCTGATCAAGGGCGACATCAAGTTCCTCGTGAACCCGACCGGCCGGTTCGTGATCGGCGGCCCGCAGGGCGATTGCGGCCTGACCGGCCGCAAGATCATCGTCGATACGTACGGCGGTGCCGCACCGCACGGCGGCGGCGCGTTCTCGGGCAAGGATCCGTCGAAGGTCGACCGTTCGGCTGCGTATGCGGGCCGCTACGTCGCGAAGAACATCGTCGCGGCCGGCCTCGCGTCGCGCGCGCTGATCCAGGTGTCGTACGCGATCGGCGTGGCCGAGCCGACCTCGGTGATGGTCAACACGTTCGGCACGGGCCGCGTGTCGGATGCGGTGATCACGAAGCTCGTGCGCGAGCATTTCGACCTGCGTCCGAAGGGCATCATCAAGATGCTCGACCTGCTGCGCCCGATCTACGAGAAGACCGCAGCTTACGGCCACTTCGGCCGCGAAGAGCCGGAATTCTCGTGGGAAGCGACCGACAAGGCGCTCGTGCTGGCCGAAGCGGCCGGCGTGGAGCCGACGGCACGCGTCGCGTAAGCGTCGTCCGCCTGAAATGAAAAACCCCGGCCAGGCCGGGGTTTTTTTACGCGTTTCGATCGCCGGCGTAACGGCGGCGATCGGCGCGGGCCGTGCCCGCCGGGCGCCCGCTCAACGCGCGCCGAACCCGAACCAGCCGTTGCTGGCCGCGAGGCGGCGCGGGCGGTTGATGCGGCGCTGCGGGCCGAGCTTGCGGCGCAGCGCGAGCGCGCGCAGCGACGACGGCTTCTGCAGCAGCGAGCGCAGGCCGGCGCGGCGAGCGAACGCCTGCGCGCTCATCATCGAGAAAAACGCGTGGAACCACGCACGGATGCCGTCCAGGCGGCTGTGCGGGTGGGTACGTTCGGCCAGCGCCTGCGTGCGTGCGCGATGATGGCGCAGCGAGCGGACAGGAGCGGGCGACACGACGCGCTTGGCAGCGCGGTTGAAACGGGAAGTCAGACGGAATGGCATGTGAACGATGCTTCGCTTGTATGGGTGGCGCCCTGCAGAGCGCACTGGTATGAACGGCCTCGGACGACGCAACGGATCTTATCGAAACCCGTTGCGCGCCGCGCCCGCAGAATTGACAGGCCGCGTCAGGCTACAGGGGATTCGTGACGCGCAAAAGTCGCGATAAACCCTTGTGCCGCAAGGCGTGTGCCGCATACCGCCTGTCGCTGAGGCAGGCGCCGCGTCGCACAGTTCCCTTGCGCTGGATCAAATCCGCGATTGGCATGCCCCTGCGCACGACAATGGCGCTGTTCGCGGTATCCGGCGCCGATTTACAATCGTCACATTCACACAATAAACGTCTGGCATCCCATGTCGTCTCCATTGCAGTCGGAATCGATCCGCGCGCAAGTCGCGGAATTGCGCGAGCGCGGCTTCGTCGTCGCGCGCGGCCTCGTCGGCGAAGCGCAGTGCGCGGCGCTCAGGCAGATCGCGGAGCGCCAGTTGCGGGAGGCCGCCGAGCCGATCGAGTTCGAGGCCGACCTGCGCTATCCGGGCGCGCCCGAGTCGAAGCATGCGCCGGGCGGGCATACGGTGCGACGGCTGCTCGATGCGTATTCGCGCGATCCGGCGTTCGCCGCGCGCGCGATCGCGCCCGAAATCGGCGCGTGGATGCGCGAGTATTTCGGTGAAGAGCCGGTGCTGTCGCGCGCGCATCACAACTGCATGATGACGAAGCACCCGGCGTACGGCAGCCTGACCGGCTGGCATCGCGACTTCCGCTACTGGGCGTTCGAGCGCCCGGACATGGTCTCGGTGTGGCTTGCGCTCGGGCCGGAAACCAACGAGAACGGCGCGCTGTGGCTGGTGCCGGGTTCGCATACGGCCGAATTCGGGCCGGAAGCGTTCGACGACGCGAAATTCTTCCGCAGCGATCTGCCGGAAAACCGCAGGATGATCGACGCGGCCACGTGCCCGTCGCTGCAGACGGGCGACGTCGTGTTCTTCCACAGCAACACGCTGCATTCGGCCGGGCAGAACCGTTCCGACCAGGTGAAGTTCTCGCTCGTGTACACGTATCACGGCGCGAGCAACCGGCCGCTGGCCGGCACGCGCTCGGCGTCGAAGCCGGAAGTGCAGTTCTAGGCGCGGATTCGGCGACGCCGCGATACTCGGGCGATGCAGCGCATCGCGGGCGAATGAAACGACGGGCGGCCTGGCCGCCCGTTTCGTTTGGCGCGGCTCGCGTGCGTGATGTCGACACGATGAGCCGGTCGCCGTAGGCCGGACAGTCGACCGAGCCGCTCTCGATGCAATCGCGAGCCGTGCATGCGGCGCGATCAGCGCTTGCCGCCCGGCATCGCGAGGCCGATCAGGCCGACGAACGACGCGACGGCGCCGCCGACGATCAGCAGAATCGTCTTCGTCGCCGGCGAGCCGGTGAAGAAGCGCGACACGTTGTCGTTGATCGAATGGAACGACTGGCCGCCGAAATACAGCAGCACGATGCCGCCGACGAGCAGTGCAACCGAGATGACCCGGGACATACCAACCTCGCTGAAACGGTGATTCGAGACGCCGCAGTGTAGGCGAGCCCCGCGGTCGCGTCCATCGCGGTGCGGCCGTGCGTGATCCGGCCGCTTTCGCTACCATAGTCGTCGTATGACTCCTTCGCCGCCGTCGCGCGATTGGCGCGGCCGGCGCGCGTCCCTTCCCCCGATGTCCTGACGGAACAGACTCATGGCCTACGAAGCAGCTTCCGAACGTTATGCCGGCATGCAATACCGCACCTGCGGCAAATCCGGGCTCCAACTGCCCGCCCTGTCGCTCGGCCTGTGGCACAACTTCGGCGATTCGACGCCGATCTCGACGCAGCGCGAGATCCTGCGCACCGCGTTCGATCTCGGCATCAACCACTTCGACCTCGCGAACAACTACGGGCCGCCGTACGGCAGCGCCGAAACCAACTTCGGCCGGTTGCTGAAGGAGGATTTCCGGCCGTATCGCGACGAGCTGCTGATCTCGACGAAGGCCGGCTGGGACATGTGGCCGGGGCCGTACGGCAGCGGCGGCGGATCGCGCAAGTACGTGCTGGCGAGCCTCGACCAGAGCCTGCAGCGGATGGGGCTCGACTACGTCGACATCTTCTACTCGCACCGTTTCGACGCGCATACGCCGCTCGAGGAAACGGCCGGCGCGCTAGCGTCGGCGGTGCAGCAGGGCAAGGCGCTGTACATCGGCATCTCGTCATACTCGGCCGCGAAGACGCGCGAGATGGCCGCGCTGCTCGCGCAATACAAGGTGCCGCTGCTGATTCACCAGCCGTCGTACAACCTGCTGAACCGCTGGATCGAAGAGGAGCTGCTCGGCACGCTCGACGACGTCGGCGCGGGCAGCATCGCGTTCACGCCGCTCGCGCAGGGTTTGCTCACGTCGAAGTACCTGAACGGCGTGCCGGCCGACGCGCGCGTGAACAAGCCGGGCGGCGGCTCGCTGAAGCAGGACCACCTGAGCGCGGACAACCTCGAGCATGTGCGCAAGCTCAATGCGATCGCCGAACGGCGCGGCCAGAGCCTCGCGCAGATGGCGCTGGCGTGGGTGCTGCGTAACGGCCGCGTGACGTCCGCGCTGATCGGCGCGAGCCGGGCGGAGCAGGTGCGCGAGAACGTCGGTGCGTTGAAGAACCTCGAATTCTCCGCTGAGGAACTCGCGGAGATCGATCGCTACGCGACGGAAGGCGGCATCAATCTGTGGGAAAAGCCGTCCACCGATCAGGCGATCTGACCGGAAGTCGATACGGGATGCGAAACATCGCGTGCCGTATCGCCCACGCGCAGGCAATCCGACGCGTCGCTGCGGCGCAGCGACGCACGTCACGCGCGGGTGGGGCGCTAGATCAGCGCAGGCAGGCCTTCAACGAGCAACACCGCGACGCCGACGCCGAGAATGACGCCGAGTACGCGTAGCAGGTTGTGACGGAATTGAGTGGCGCACGGCACCGCGCCGAGAAATAGCGCTCCGGCCAGCGCCATCGGAATCAACAGGATGAAGTCGCCGATCGTGAAATAGGTCGTCATGCGTGTCTCCAGTGTCGGCCGAAGTGGGCGCTTCAGTGCTTGCCTGGTGGCTCCATCCCTGCGGGATATCGGCCTGAAACGGCACGCGTGCGCTCACCCCGGCCCCATGCCGGGTGTTTCTAATTGGTCCGGCCCGTCGTACGCAGGCCGGTCAATTCGAGTATAGGCAACCGGCGGCGTTTTTCGCTATCCGAACCATTAAAAATCAGCGGAAAGCCTCGGGAATCCCGCGTTTTTCGTGCAAACAAGACGAACGCCTTGCGCGTATCTTTCCCGTTCCTTTCGATTTTCGCGGAATCGTCGTATGTGTCCGATGCGGGCCGCCGCACCCGCGAGCGCGGCGGCCCGCCCGCTCACGCGCGATCGGATTGCGGGCGTGCGGCCGGCGCGCGGAACACGAGCGCGAGCCCGGCGATGATCGCGCCCATGCCGGCGAGCGCGAGCGGCTCGGGACGGTTGCCGAGCCACACGGCGTCCATCAGCGTGGTGACGACGGGCACGAGATAGAACAGGCTCGTCACGTTGACGAGATCGCCGCGCTGCATCAACCGGTAGAACAGCAGTTGCGCGATCACCGAAATCACGATGCCGAGCCACAGCAGCGGCACGACGAACGCCCAGCTCATATCGAACGACGCGGGCCGGAACGGCACGATCGCGACGCACAGCGCGAGGCCGATCGCATTCTGCAGCGGCAGCACGTCGGCGGGCGCCGCGCGGACGCGCTTTTGCAGCAGCGAGCCGACGGTCAGCGCGACGAGCGCCGTGAGCGCGCACGCGATGCCGGCAGCCGACAGGCCGCCCGTTCCGCCGCTCACGCCGCGGCCGACGACGAGCGCGAGTCCGGCGAGCGACAGCGCGAGCCCCGCGACGCGCACCGGTTGCCAGCGACGCTCGACGATCGCGAGCGTGAGGATCGGCTGCACGCCGAGGATCGTCGCGAGCACGCCGGGCGCGATGCCGCGTTCGAGCGCGAGCAGATAGAAGATCGAATAGCCGCCCATCATCAGCAAGCCGGTCAGCGCGGCCATGCGCCGCTCGCCGCGCGGCGGCAGCCAGCGTTTGCGCATGCAGGCCAGCGCGAGCAGCACGAGCGACGCGAGCGCGAAACGGGCAGTGAGAAAGGCGAACGCGGACGCGTGACGCAGACCGAGTTCGGCGAAGATCGCGCCGCTGCTCCACAGCAGTACGAAGAGCGACGTCGCGCCATGCGCGGCGAGCGCGCGTTTGAACGAAACCATGTGAATCCACCTGTCGAACGGATCGAAACGTTCCATTCGCGCGCGGCAACACGTCGTGCGTCATGACGCACGTACCTGTGGCCAACGGGGCGAATGGAAGACGAAAACGGATGCCGGCGAGTCAGCCGGCGCGTGCCGCCGAAGGGGGCGGCGCGGCGCAGACGAGCGGCGGTGCGACAGGAGGAGGAAGGACCGACGGATGCGCGCACGCCCGCGGCCGCGAGTCGAACTGCGGCCGGGATTTTGCGAGGGCGGACGTGAGCGGATACATCGTGTCGGAGTGCGGTTGAACGCGAATGAAGGCTTAAGGTACCGCAAGGCAGCCATCGAACGCAACTGCTGTCGGCGGCTGCATATCGCGAGCGACATGTCGCGTCGATGCAGACCGATGCCGGTGCGCGCGCAAGCGTTCGACGAACGGTGGATAGCGATCGGCATGCGATGCGCGCGACGCGATTCCGGTCGGCCGCGCGAAGTGTTCCGATGATTGCGCAGCGGCGAGGCGAAGCGGCACGCGCGTTGCGTCGACATGTGCGCGCGGCGGCGCCGGGCGGTTTCGGTGGGCAGTCACATTCGACAGGGTATGATGGGGGTAACCGGACGGGCAAGTACGTGCCCGACGCAGTGGTTGATTGGAGACATTCGACGAATTCGCGGCACTTCGCCTGCTTCTTCTTCTTTTCGCGCTTCGATAAACCGTGAACAATGGGATCACGCGCAACGCTCCGCCGAGAGCGGCGCGGATCGTGCATTTGCCGGCTCGCCAGCGGGCCGGGTTTCAAGATTCAAGAGTGGGGAACCATCATGCATATCGGGTCGATCGTCTGCACTACCCATATCGCGGTGCCGAAGGGCGCGCGCGGCATCGTCCAGCGCATCCTGGGCGACATGGCCATGGTGACCTGGTACGCGGGCGTGCCGGGTGAGTCGAAAGAACTCAACACCGAGCCCTTCTTTCTCGAGGACCTGATCGACACCGGCGAATCCGTTCTGCCGGCCGGCGCGGCGCTTCACTAAGGCTCGTCTTTCGGTCCGGCTGGCGGCACAATGCGGGGCATGACAGACGCCACTTCCGCTCCCGCTTCCCCCGCCAGCCCGCCGTTCGCCGGCCTCACGCCCGAGTGCGTGCTCGACGCGCTCGACAGCGTGCTGATGCCGGCCGGCCTGCGCACCGACGGGCGCCTGCTCGCCCTCAACAGCTACGAAAACCGCGTCTACCAGGTCGGCATCGAAGACGGCCCGCCGGTCGTCGCGAAGTTCTATCGCCCGGCGCGCTGGTCCGACGACGCGATCCTCGAAGAGCATGCGTTCGTCGCCGAACTCGCCGCGCGCGAGATTCCGGCGGTGCCCGCGCGTACCTTCGACGGCCGCACGCTGCACGCGTTCGACGGCTTCCGCTTCTCGATCTTCGAGCGGCGCGGCGGCCGCGCACCCGATCTCGACCGCAGCGACACGCTCGAATGGCTCGGCCGCTTCATCGGCCGCATTCATGCGGTCGGCGCGACGCAGCCGTATGTCGCGCGTCCCGTGCTCGACATCGCCACGTTCGGCTACGAGCCGCGCGACTACCTGCTCGCGCACGATTTCATTCCGGATGACGTAAGACCGGCGTACGAGACCGCGGTCAAGCTCGCACTCGAAGGCGTCGAGGCCGCGTTCGAGCGCGCCGGAGAGATTCGCGTGCTGCGCACGCATGGCGACTGTCATCCGAGCAACGTACTGTGGACCGATGCCGGCCCGCATTTCGTCGACTTCGACGACAGCCGGATGGCGCCGGCCGTGCAGGATCTGTGGCTGCTGCTGCCGGGCGATCGCGAAGGCGCATCGCGCGCGCTGGCCGACCTGCTCGCCGGCTACGAGGATTTCTGCGAATTCGAGCCGCGCGAGCTGCATCTGGTCGAAGCACTGCGCACGCTCAGGCTGATCCACTATGCGGCGTGGCTCGCGCGGCGCTGGGACGATCCCGCGTTTCCGGCCGCTTTCCCGTGGTTCAACACGCATCGTTACTGGGAAGCGCGCGTGCTCGAACTGCGCGAGCAGATCGGCGCGATGCAGGAAGGGCCGCTCTGGCCCGTGTGACGTGGGCGGCTGCCTGCGCGGCATCCATACCGCGCGGCAGCTTCGCCGGGGCCGCGGCGCGACGCGGCCCGCCCCCTCAGAACTTCAGCATCAGCTTGATCAGCGCGGCGAAGCGCTTGCCGTACGGCGGTGCGAGCAGGTTGCGCGCGTTCAGCCGCGCCTGCGTGAGCACCGGCTTCATCTTCGAGAACGTCACGAAGCCGTCGTAGCCGTGATACGCGCCCATGCCGCTCGCGCCGACGCCGCCGAACGGCAAGCTGCCGCACGCGATGTGCATCAGCGTTTCGTTGATCGACACGCCGCCCGAGACCGTTTCGCGCATCACGCGGTCGATCGTGCCGCCATCCTCGTCGAACAGGTATAGCGCGAGCGGACGCGGGCGCGCATTGACGTACGCGATCGCTTCGTCGAGCCGTTCGTACGGCACGAGCGGCAGCAGCGGCCCGAAGATTTCCTCCTGCATCAGTGGCGACGCGGCCGGCACCTGCGTGACCGCGCACGGCACGAAGCGGCGCGACGCGGGATCGGACGGCGCGTCGGACAGCGGATGCAGCTGCGCGCCGGCGGCCTGCGCATCGCTCGCCAGTTGCTGCAGGCGCGCGTAGTGACGCGGCGACACGATCGTCGTGTAGTCGCCGTTGGTCGACAGGTCCGGATACAGCTTCGCGAAGCGGGTTCGCGCGCGTTCGATGAACGCGCCTTCCATGCCGCGCGGCAGCAGCACGTAGTCGGGCGCGATGCAGGTCTGGCCGGCGTTCAGCGTCTTGCCGGCGACGATCGCGTCGACGGCCGCGTCGAAGCGCGCATTCGGGCCGACGATCGCCGGCGACTTGCCGCCGAGCTCCAGCGTGACGGGCGTCAGGTTGTCGGCGGCCGCGCGCATCACGTGGCGGCCAACCTGCGTCGAGCCGGTGAACAGCAGATGGTCGAACGGGAGTGCGCTGAACGCGGCGCCGACTTCCGCGTCGCCGTTCACCACCGCGACATGGTCGCGCGTGAAGGTCTTGCCGATCAGCTGCTCGAACAGCGCCGACGTGCGCGGCGTCAGTTCGGACATCTTGATGATCGCGCGGTTGCCGGCGGCGAGTGCGCCGATCAGCGGGCCCGCCGCGAGCAGCACCGGGTAGTTCCACGGCACGACGATGCCGACCACGCCGAGCGGTTGCGGAATCACCTTCGCGCGCGCCGGGCGCAGCCACTTGTTCATCGGCTTGCGGACCGGCTTCATCCAGCGCTTGCCGTGCTTCAGCGCATCGTCGATCTCTTCCTTCGCCATCCAGATTTCAGACAGCAGCACTTCCTGCTTCGCGCGATGGCCGAAATCGGCGCTGATTGCGTCGGCGAGCGCATCCGCGTGATCGATCAGCATCGTGCGCAGCGCGCGCAGGTGCTGCGCGCGCGTGTCCCATGCCGGGTACGGTGCGCGCAGGTACGCCGCGCGCTGGTCGTGCAGCAGCGACGTCAGCGCATCGACCGACGGCAGTGCTTGCGGGGCCAGTTCGGGCAGGTCGTTCTTCATGTCGTCTCCTCCAGTTGGGCCTGGCTGATCGGCCGGCCGTCACGCCGCACGCGCACGCTCGGCGAGCGCGGCGACGCGGATCGGGTGATGCGTGTCGCCCGGCGCGGGGCCGGATGCGACGGGTGCTCGAAAACCGGTTTCAGCACGCGGCAAGCGTCGTATCCGCGCGACGGTGTCCGCGTCCGAACGTCGTGCCGCACGGCATGCGCGCACGAGCCGATACGGTGACGCGCGGGTACGCGATGCCGTCTCGCGATCGTCTGCCGGTGTACCGCGGCGGCGCAGCGCGACAGATCCGCGGCGGTGGCTCGCCGCGCATCGTGCGGCGGCGGCGACACACTGTCCAAACGGTCGGCGACGACACGTGCCGTTCGATTTCGACCGACTGCGCGCATGGCGCCGTGCATCGTCGCGCGGGCCGCCGTTTGAAATGAAATGCGGACCGCGCGCGTGACCGCCGGATCACCCGGTCGGCACGCGGCCGGCAGGCGTTGGCGCTGCATCGTCGTTCCTCCCGTTTCGCGACGAATCGGCTTCTCGTGGCCGGTGCATCGCGCGACGCGACTCGATACATCTTAAATTTAGTTCACGCGGGCGTTTAGAGGAATCGCTCTTGAATCGGCGCGCCGCGCACGGGACGGCCATTCCTACAATGCCCGAACACAAGAGGAGACGCGGTCGCGCGGCGGTGCCGGGCGCCTTCCATGACACGACGGAGACGTGACATGCAATACGACTACATCATCGTCGGTGGCGGCTCGGGCGGCTCGAGCCTCGCCGGCCGTCTCGCCGATGCCTGCCCCGATGCGACGATCGCGCTGATCGAGGCCGGCTCGCATACGGAGCGCAACCTGCTCGTCAACATGCCGGTCGGCATCGCGGCGCTGGTGCCGTTCAAGCTCGGCACCAACTACGGCTACGAGACGGTGCCGCAGCCGGGCCTCGGCGGGCGGCGCGGTTATCAGCCGCGCGGGCGGGGGATGGGCGGCTCGAGCGCGATCAACGCGATGATCTACACGCGCGGCCACCCGACCGACTACGACGAGTGGGCGCAGCTCGGCGCGACGGGCTGGGGTTGGCAGGACGTGCTGCCGTATTTCCGCCGCGCGGAAGGCAACGAACGCGGCGCGGACGCATGGCACGGCGCGGACGGGCCGCTGTCGGTATCGGATCTGCGCTTTCGCAATCCGTTCTCCGAACGATTCATCCAGGCCGCGCACGCGGCCGGCTATCCGCTGAACGACGACTTCAACGGGGCGACGCAGGAAGGCGTCGGCTTCTATCAGGTCACGCATCGCGACGGCTCGCGCTGCAGCGTGGCGCGTGCGTACATTTACGGCCGCAACCGGCCGAACCTGCACGTGGTCCCCGATGCGACGGTGCTGCGCGTCGGCTTCGACGGCAAGCGCGCGGTCGGCGTCGTCGTGTCGCGCAACGGGCGGGTCGAGACGCTCGGCGCGCGCGCGGAAGTGATCCTGTCGGCCGGCGCGTTCAATTCGCCGCAACTGCTGATGTGTTCGGGGATCGGCCCGGCCGATCAGTTGCGTCGGCACGGGATCGCGGTCGTGCAGGATGCGCCGGACGTCGGCGCGAATCTGATCGACCACATCGACTTCATTATCAACACGCGCGTGAATTCGTCGGAGCTGGTCGGCGTGTGCGTGCGCGGGATCGCGAAGATGACGCCCGCGCTCGTGCGCTATTTCTCGAGCCGCACGGGGATGATGACGAGCAACGTCGCGGAGGCCGGCGGCTTCATCAAGAGCGATCCGTCGCTCGCGCGGCCCGACCTGCAACTGCATTTCTGCACGGCGCTCGTCGACGATCACAACCGCAAGATGCACTGGGGTTTCGGCTATTCGCTGCACGTGTGCGCGCTGCGGCCGTTCAGCCGCGGCACGGTCGCGCTCGCGAGCGGCGATGCGCGCGACGCGCCGTTGATCGATCCGCGCTTCTTCAGCGATTCACGCGACCTCGACCTGCTGGTGCGCGGCACGCACGCGATGCGCCGCATCCTGTCGCAGGCGCCGCTCGCGTCGCAGGGCGGCCGCGAGCTGTACACGCGGCCGGACCAGAGCGAAGCGGAGCTGCGCGCGACGATCGTCGCGCATGCGGACACGATCTATCACCCGGTCGGCACCTGCCGGATGGGCTCGGATGTGCGCGCGGTCGTCGATCCGCAACTGCGCGTGCGCGGCGTCGACGGGCTGCGGGTGGTGGATGCGTCGGTGATGCCGACGCTGGTCGGCGGGAACACGAATGCGCCGTCGGTGATGATCGGCGAACGCGCGGCGGACTTCATCGTCGCCCCGCGCAAGGGCGGCGTCCCGCGCGGCGAGGCGGCTGCCGCGGTGCACGGCCGCTGAACGCGGCGCGCGCACGGCAGCAGCGGCCCATGCTCAGGCAAACGTATCGACGAGGCCGGCGCGGCTCGCGCGCGCGGCGACCGGTGCGGATTGCGCGGCGTCGACGGGTGCATCGACGGCTGACGGTCCGCCGTTCCCGCGTCGCGGCGACTGGCCGCCGGCGAAGGTCTGCTGCGGGTTTTGCTGCTGTTGCTGCGAAGCGAAGCCGCCGTCGCTGACGGTCGCGCTGCCGAGCCCGAGCCCGCCCGCTTCCATCGCTTCGCGCAGCTTCGGCAGCGCGGCTTCGACCGCGTCGCGCACCTGCGCGTGCTGCGATACGAACAGTGCGTGCGCATGGTTGTCCGCGACGCGCAGCACGACCTGCAGCGGCCCGAGATCGGGCGGGTTGAGCGTCAGCTCGGCGCTCTGCTGGTGCGCGTTCGACAGGAACACCACCTTCTGGCTCAGCGCATCCGTCCAGTCGGCCGTGCCGACGTGCGGCGCGAGCACGTGCGCGTTGGCGGCGGCGATCGCGCCGGCTGCCGGCGACAGTTGCAGGTTCGCCTGCGCGGCCGCGGCAGCCGTTGCGCCGGCCGCGAGCGTCGCGCTGGCGGCCGGGTCCGTCGCGTTGCTGGCCGCCGCGAGCGCGTGCTGCGCGCCGGACTGCGCGTTCGCGTCGGCCTGCAGCGTCTGCGCGGTGATCTGGGTCGGCGTCGGTTGCGTGGCGAGCGCGCCTTTCGCGTCGGCGAGCGTGCGGTCGAAGGTCGGCACTTTCGGCGTCAGCGGTGCGGCGGCGTTCGATGCGGTTGCGGCCGGCGCCGTCGGCGTGGCGGCGGCGGTCGCGCCGGTCGCGCCGGTCGCCGGCATCGCGATCGCGCCCGCGCCGCCCGTCAGCTTGGCGAGCGCCGCTTGCAGCGCGTCGCGGCTCGATGCCGGGTCGGTCGGTTGGGCGGCCGCGTCCTGGGCTGCATGATCGGCGAGCGTCGCCGTGGCGTCCGGCTGGCCGGACACGGCCGTCTTTTGCGTCGTGGCCGCGGCGGCAACGGCCGCGGCGGTCGCCGCGTCGGCCGGCGTCGCGGTATCCGGGCGCGCCTGCAATTGCGCCTGCACGGCCGCGGCGGCCGCGAGCGCGGCGGCGTCGGGGTTGACGGCGGCGTTCGCGGTCGTGTCGTCGGTCGCCTTGTCGTCATCCGTGCCGGACGGTTTCGCGCCGGCGGCCGGCTTCGACGCAGCCTGTTGGGTCGAAGCGTCCGGCGTGCCGGCGTTGGCCGTATCGCCGCGCGTGGCGACGCTTTGCTTGAGCGTCTGCGCGAACGGCGCGGCGCTCGTGGCGGCCGACGCATCGTTGGCGGTGGACGAACCCGGGCCGCGGGCGGCCTTGAGTGCGGCGCCGGCGGTGTCGAGCAGCGCGCCGAGCAGGGGCAGGGGAGGCATGACGGTTCTCTCGTTCGAATGCGGTGGTCGGTTACGACGAACGGGCCGCGTCGGCCCGCATGCGCAGGATCTTCGCGGCGTGTTCGTCGGCGTCGCGCTGTTCGCGCCGGGCGTCGCGCTGTGCTTCCTGCGCGACGCCGCGCGCTTGCAGGATTTCATACGAGCCGACGGTACGTTTCTTCTGCTGCCAGTTCGGGCGCGCCTCGTCGATGCGGACGTCGGCCGCGGCGAGCACGCTGCGCTGCTGCGCGATCGCGGCATCGAGCGTGTCGATGAACGCCTGGAAATTGCGCCAGTTGCCGGCCGGCATCCCGCTCTGCGCGGATTGCGCGAAGCGCGCGTGATATTCGTCGCGATAGCGCAGCAGCGCGTCGAGCTGTTCGGCCGCCGCGGTGCGGTCGCGCTGCGCGGTGCCAAGCTGCTTCGCGGCCGAGTCGAGGTCGTCCTGCGCACGGTCGAGCAGCAACTGAAGGGGAAAGCCGTGGGCCATCGGGATCAGCCTCCGTAAGCGTCGAACAGCGCATCGAGCGCAGTAAGGCTCGATGCGAACGGCGCGCATTCGCGAAAGCCTTGCTGCAGGAACGCCTCGATGCGCGGGTAGAGCGCGATCGCGCGGTCGAGTTGCGCGTCGCGGCCGGGGGCGTACGCGCCGACCGCGATCAGGTCGCGGTTGCGCTGGTAGCGCGACAGCATCTGCTTGAACTGCCGCACGTGGTCGAGATGCGTTTCGTCGATCAGCGCGGTCATCGCGCGGCTGATCGACGCCTCGATGTCGATCGCGGGATAGTGGCCGGCCTCGGCGAGCGCACGCGACAGCACGATGTGGCCGTCGAGGATCGCGCGCGCCGAATCGGCGATCGGGTCCTGCTGGTCGTCGCCTTCGGTCAGCACCGTGTAGAACGCGGTGATCGAGCCACCGCCTTCGGGCCCGTTGCCGGTGCGCTCGACGAGTGCGGGCAGCTTCGCGAACACCGACGGCGGATACCCCTTGGTCGCGGGCGGCTCGCCGATCGCCAGCGCGATCTCGCGCTGCGCCATCGCGTAGCGCGTCAGCGAATCCATCAGCAGCAGCACGTGCTTGCCCTGGTCGCGGAAATACTCGGCGAGCGACGTCGCGTACGCGGCGCCCTGCATCCGCAGCAGTGGCGACACGTCGGCCGGCGCCGCGACGACGACCGAGCGCGCGAGCCCGTCCTCGCCGAGGATCTGTTCGATGAATTCCTTCACTTCGCGGCCGCGTTCGCCGATCAGCCCGATCACGATCACTTCCGCGCTCGTGTAGCGCGCCATCGTGCCGAGCAGCACCGACTTGCCGACGCCGGAGCCCGCGAACAGGCCCATCCGCTGGCCGCGGCCGACGGTGAGCAGCGCGTTGATTGCGCGCACGCCGACGTCGAGCACGTGGTGGATCGGTTCGCGATCGAGCGGGTTGATCGACGGCGCCGACAGCGGCGCATCGACTTTCGACGCGAGCGGGCCGAGGCCGTCGAGCGGGCGGCCCGACGCGTCGACGACGCGCCCGAGCATTTCCCAGCCGACCGGCAGCCGCTTCGCGCCCGCGAGCGGATCGGTGACGGGCGCGCTTTCGCGCGGCCACACGCGTGCGCCGGGCAAGACGCCGGCGACGTCGGTGGTCGGCATCAGGAACAGGCGGTCGCCGGCGAAGCCGACGACTTCCGCTTCGGCGTGCGGCAGCGTGCTGCCGGGCGGCAGTTCGATCGTGCATTCTGCGCCGACCGACAGGCGCAGCCCGATCGCCTCGAGCACGAGGCCGGCCGCGCGCGTGAGGCGCCCGCACGGGCGCAGCGGCAGCGCGTGGTGGCTGCGCGCGGCGAGCCCGTTCAGGTGAGTGCGCCAGTGGGCGAGATGCGGGTTGTGCGGCGCGCGCGGGGCGGCGGCGGCCGAGGTTGCTGCATGCGGCTTGGCGCCATCCGCGGCATCGTGCGCGGCCGCTGGCCCGAACGACGCGAGCGCGAGCTCGCGTTCGAGCGGCGTCATGCCGTCGTGCGCGAGCGCGTCGGGCGAGCGCGTCACCACGTGCTCACCTTGCCGATCGCGGCGGCGACGCGCTGCCAGCGCGTGGGCAGCGTCGCGTCGACCTCGCCGGTCGCGGCGTGCGCGCGGCAGCCGCCGCGCTCGATCGACGCGTCGGTGCGCACGTTCCAGCCGAGCGTGTCGAGATCGTCCTGTAGATACGCTTCGACGACGGGCAGGTCGGCCGGATTGACCGCGAGATGCGGCGCGCCGGACAGCGCGGGTTCGGCCGCGAGCACGTCGCGCACGGCGGCGACCAGCGCGGCCGGGTCGTGTTTCACGTGCTGGCGCACGACCTGCTGCGCGATGTCGAGCGCGAGCTGCGCGAGGTCGGACGCGAGATCGTGTTCGACGGTCGCCACGGCTTCGCGGAACGACGCGGCGAGCGCCGCGAGCTGCGCGGCCTGTTCGCGTGCGTCGGCCTGGCCGGCCTCGAAGCCCTGTTCGCGGCCCTGCTCGAAACCGGCCTGGTAGCCGCGCGCCTGGCCTTCGACGTGGCCGGCCGCATGGCCTTCGGCGTGCGCGGCGTCGCGCACGCGCTGCAATTCCTCGGCGAGCGCGGCAGCGGCGGCCGCCGCGTCGTCGGGCGGCGGCGGAGGCGGCGGCGGGTCGAACGACGCCATCTCCCACCGCTGGTACGCGGTGAGGGTGCCCACGCGATCGCTCGCCGAATCAGACATACGCGTCTTCCGCCTTGCCGCCGATCGCGATCGCGCCGCTCTCGGCCAGGTTGCGCACGATCTGCAGGATGCGGCGCTGCTGCGTCTCGACGTCGGACACGCGTACCGGGCCGCGCGCGTCGAGATCCTCGGCGAGCAGTTCGGCCGCGCGCTGCGACATGTTCGCGAGGAACTTCTGGCGCAGCGCGGGCGGCGCGCCCTTCAGCGCGATGATCAGCGTTTCCGACTCGACTTCCTTCAGGATCATCTGGATCGCGCGATCCTCGAGGTCGAGCAGGTTCTCGAACACGAACATCTGGTCGATGATCTTCTGCGCGAGATCGGCGTCGTACTGGCGCACGCTTTCGAGTACGCCTTCCTCGTGCACGCTGGTCATGAAGTTCAGGATCTCGGCCGCGGTGCGGATGCCGCCCATCGGGCTGCGCTTCAGGTTGTCGCTGCCGGACAGCAGGCCCGTCAGCACGTCGTCGAGCTCGCGCAGCGCGGCCGGCTGGATGCCGTCGAGCGTCGCGATCCGCAGCAGCACGTCGTTACGCAGCCGTTCGGTGAAGCACGATGCGATTTCGGACGCCTGGTCGCGGTCGAGGTGCACGAGGATCGTCGCGATGATCTGCGGATGCTCGTTCTTGATCAGTTCGGCTACCGCGGCCGAATCCATCCATTTGAGGCCCTCGATGCCGCTCGTGTCGCTGCCCTGCAGGATGCGGTCGATCAGCACGCCGGCCTTGTCCTCGCCGAGCGCCTTCGTCAGCACCGAGCGGATGTACTCGTTCGAATCGAGCGACAGCGCGGTGTGCTGCTCGGCTTCCTTCACGAACTCCTGCAGCACGTCCTCGACCTGCTCGCGCGTGACGTTCTTCAGCGCGGCCATCGCCACGCCGATCTTCTGGACCTCGCGCGGCGCGAGGAACTTGAATACCTGCGCGGCCTCTTCCTCGCCGATCGACATCAGCAGCAGCGCGCTCTTGGTCAAGCCTTCAGCGTTCATCGGACACCCAGTTCTTCACGACGGTGGCGACGATCTTCGGATCCTGGCGGGCGATCGTGCGCGCGTAGTCGAGGTTGCGTTCGTAGCGGTTCTTCTCGTTTTCGAAGCCGAGCAGCAGCGGATCGGCTTCGTCGGCTGGCTTCTCCAGCGCGGGCAGGCCGTCGAGCGCGACCGTGTCTTCCGGCGCCGCGAGCGCCGGCGCGGCCGGCTCGGGCGGCGGGAACGCGCGGCGCATCGCCGGGCGCACGAACATGAAGTAGAGCGCCGCCGCGGCCGCCGCGATGCCGAGCCACTTCGCGGCTTCCTTCGCCATCGCGATCACGTCGGGCTGGCGCCACCACGGCAGGTCGGCGTACGGGTCGCTCACGGTCGAGAACGCGCTGTTCACGACGTTGACCGAGTCGCCGCGCTTCGCGTCGTAGCCCATCGCATCCTTCACGAGCTGTTCGACCTGCGCGAGCTTCGCGGGCGGCAGCGGCTGCATCGTCACGTGGCCCTTCGCGTCGGCGACCGGCTGGTAGTTGACGACGACCGCGACCGACAGCCGCTTCACGCTGCCCATCGGCTGTTCGGTATGGCGGATCGTCTTGTCGAGCTCGTAGTTGGTCGTCTGGTCCTTGCGGTCGCTGACCGGCGTGGTCTGCGGCCCGTTCTGGCCGTTGCCCGCGACGATCGGCGCGGAGGCCGGCTGCGGCGGCGTGTTCGACAGCGCGCCCGGCACGCCCGACGCGCCGCCCTGCGCGAGTTCGGTCGCGCTGCTGGTCTGCTGGCTGCGGATCGCGGATTGCTGCGGATTGCCGTTCGGGCCGTAGCTTTCCGACGTCTGCTCGATCTTCGAGAAATCGAGATCGGCGCTGACCTGCGAGCGCGCGTTGCCGGCGCCGAAGATCGGCGCGAGGATCGCGTCGATGCGCTTCTGCGTGTTGTGCTCGACCTGCTGCACGTACTTGAGCTGGCTCGCGTCGAGGCCGGACGCCGACGCGGTCTGGGTCAGCAGGTTGCCGTCCTGGTCGACGATCGTCACGTTCTTGGCCGGCATGTCGGGCACGCCGGACGACACCATCCGCGTGATCGCCTGCACCTGGCCCTCGTCGAGCACGCGGCCCGGGTAGAGGTCGACGAACACCGACGCGCTCGGCGCTTCCTTGTCGCGCACGAACACCGACGGCTTCGGGATCGCGAGATGCACGCGCGCGCCGCGCACGGCGTTGATCGATTCGATGGTGCGCTGCAGTTCGCCTTCGAGCGCGCGCTGGTAGTTGATCTGCTCGGCGAACTGGCTGATGCCGAATTTCTGGTTGTCCATCAGCTCGAAGCCGACCGAGCCGCCCTTCGGCAGCCCCATCGCGGCGAGCTTCAGGCGCGTTTCGTGCACCTGGCCCGACGGCACGAGGATCGCGCCGCCGGCGTCGGCGAACTTGTAGGGAACGTTGGCCTGCTGGAGCGCGGCGATGATCGCGCCGCCGTCGCGGTCCGACAGGTTGCTGTACAGCACGCGGTAGTCGGGCGCGCGGCTCCACAGCACGAGCGCGGTGATCGCGGCGATCGCGAACGCGACGGCGATCAGGAACGGCAGCTTCGGGTTGCCCTTCATCCGCGAGATGCCGGGAATGCGTTCGGCGAAGCCGCCCAGCCCGAAGTCCGCGCCTGCGCCGCCCGCGCCCGGCAACGCGGCGGCCGCGGCGGCGCCTGGCGCCGGGCTGAGGCCCGCGCGGGCGTCTGGGTTGATCAGCGAGTTGGCCTGCGAATCCATGCGTCGAGTTTCTCCGGAGCGGGACGACTGAGCTCGCTCGGACGAGCGGGCGGACAATGACACGATGCGATTATCGTGACCCGCGGCGCACTCCGATCGACCGAAAAGAGCGGGGTTTCCCCCGTACTTTCGCGGCTTTGACGCGGGCCGCGCTGCTATCCTTTCTCGCGATCCGGCATGGTGCGCGTGGTGCGGCGCCGGCGGGTCGCCCGGTGCGTCCGGGTCTCTTCTCTAGGTTTGGGGGCAGCATGACTGCGAACGTCAGCGGAATCGGTTCGGTGTTGCAACAGATGCAGTCGATGGCCGCGCAGGCGTCCGGCGGCGTCGCGAGCCCGACGGCGGCGCTGGCCGGCTCGGGCGCGGCGACGGCCGGCACGTTCGCGAGCGCGATGAAGGCGTCGCTCGACAAGATCAGCGGCGACCAGCAGCACGCGCTCGGCGAGGCGAAGGCGTTCGAGGTCGGCGCGCCGAACATCTCGCTGAACGACGTGATGGTCGACATGCAGAAAGCCAACATCGGCTTCCAGTTCGGGCTCCAGGTCCGCAACAAGCTAGTGAGCGCTTACAACGACATCATGCAGATGGCGGTGTGACGGGCCATCAGGCGATGGGCATCCGCGGGCGGGCATTCGGGGACGGCTAACCGGCGACGGGCATCCAGGAACGGCCCCAGGCTTGCGGAACGGGGCCGGCAAGCCGGCATCGGCGGCCCCCGCGCACCTAAAGCTTTTCAAATCCCTTCCGATAACTGCGGTGAAGGCCGCACCGTGCGACGCACGGCGGCGGCTCCCGACCAGCCAACGCAAATAACAAGGAGAAGCGCATGTTTTCCCCAGGACACGCTGGAGCCAGTGCGTACGCGCGTGTCGGCGTCGAGACCGGGGTGATGGGCGCTTCCCCGCACCGGCTGATCGCGATGCTGTACCAGGGCGCGCGGCAGGCGATCGCGCTGGCGCGCATGCATTTGCAGCAGGACAACGTCGGCGGCCGCGGCGAAGCGATCGGCAAGGCGATCCGGATCGTCGAGAGCGGCCTGCAGGCGTCGCTGAACCGCGACGCGGGCGGCGAGATCGCCGAACGGCTCAATGCGCTGTACACCTATATCGGCCGGCGCCTGCTGGAAGCGAACGCGCAGGCGAGCGACGCGATACTGGTCGAGGTCGACGGCTTGCTCGCGACGCTCGAGGAAGCATGGACGGGCATCGCCCCGGAAGTCGCGCGGATGGCCGCGCAACAGGTAGCGGAAGCATCACGATGAATCACAAGGCCGAATACTTCGCGCGTTACGAGGCGCTCGCCGCCGTGTCGGGGCGGATGCTGTGCGCCGCGCGCGGCGCCGACTGGAACGCGTTGCCGGAGTTGCAGGCCGAATTCATGCAACTCGTCGACGGGTTGAAGCAGGCCGATCCGGCCGTCGTGCTCGACGAATCGGATCTCGGCCGCAAGCTGGACCTGATCCGCCGCATCCTGGCCGACGACGCCGCGATCCGCGATCTCGCGAGCCCGGACGTCGCGCGGCTGTCCGCGCTGTTCGAGGCGCGGCGCTCGACCCAGGTATTGACCGATCTTTATCGCGCGCGCGGGTAGGGCCGGGCGCCGGGCGACCGGCGCGAGGCGCCCGGACCCGGCGCCGCACGCGGCGCGCGCTGTTCCCGTGGGCGGCACCGGCGTGCCGCGCGCGGATTCGCAACCCGTTGGCTGAGCTGAGCAGGCCCCGATCATGACCGGTATCGACTCCGTTGCGGCCGCGCTGCTGGCGAGCCGCCTCGACAGCCTGCTGACCGGCACCGTCGCGGCGTCCGCCGGCGGCGGCGCGACCGCGCAGGTCGGCACGCCGGGCGCCGGCGCGTCGTCCTCGCCGCCGGCCGGCAGCCCGCCCGCCGCGCCGCCGGCTTCCACGCAGACCGCGCTGTCCGATGTCGGACGCGTGCTCGACGCGATCTCGCGCTCGGGCGGCGATGCGACGCCGGCGATCGTCGGCCGGCTGCCGCTGCTCGCCGATCCGGCCGTGCTGCTCACCGATACGCCGGTGCCCGCGCCGGCTGCGTCCGCACCCACCGGGGCTTCCACGCCGGCTTCCGCTCAAGCGTCGTCCGCCGCGGCGACGCGCGAAGCGGCCGCGCCGCCGCCGGTCGCGGCGTTGCGTGCGGCGTTGGCGCAGGCCGTGAGCGAAAGCGGCCTCTTCTACGAATCCCATCTCGCGCAGTGGCTGGCCGGCCAGCGTCCGCTCGCGGCGCTGATGCGCGAGCCGCAGGCACGCCTCGCGACCGCGCTCGCGCCGGCCGACCCGACAGTCGTCCCGCACGAATCGACCGACGTGCTCGACGAACTGCTCGCGCAGCGCCCGCCGCTGCCGGCCGCCGCGCGGGCCAGCGCGCCACCGCCGGCCCAGGGCGGCGCATCGGCGCGCGACCCCGCGCAGGCCGTACCGGCAGCATTCCGGCCGGGCACGTCGTTGCCGCCCGATACCGCCGATCCGCTGGCTGCGCACGCCGATACGCGCTGGACGCCCGCGCGCGCCGAGCTGGCCGCCGCATCGTCCGATCCGCAGGCGCAGCCGCTCGCGACCGTGCATCCGGCCGCCGTGCCGCTCGTTCGGCAGCAGCTCGATGCGCTCGCGACCGACCAGTTTCGCTGGACCGGCGAGGCGTGGCCCGGCGCGCGGCTCGACTGGACGATCGAACCCGACGAGCCGGGCCACCGCGCGCCGCGCGGCGGCGGCGACGACACGGGCGACGGCATCGCGTGGCGCACGCGCCTCACGTTGACGCTGCCGTCGCTCGGCACGGTCGATGCCGAACTGGTGCTGAACGGCGCGCAGCTCGTCGCCCGGCTGCGCGCGAACCAGACGGGCGCCGACCGTCTCACGCGCCACGAAGCCGCGCTGCGGCAGCGGCTCGAAGGCTCGGGGCTCAAGGTGGGCGGGCTGTCGATCCGCGCGGTCGACGACGGGCCGGACGGCTTCGACCTGTTCGCCGCCCAGGCCGCCGCCGCCGCGTATGCGCGCGGTGCGGCCGGCGGCCCCGATGCGTGGGTGCCGGGCGACGATGACGAGGCGCTGCGATGAGCATGACGTCCCGCAAGCGTGCGGCCGCGCTCGTCTACGACCCGAAAGGCGGCGATGCGGCGCCGCGCGTGGTCGCGAAGGGTTATGGTGTGCTCGCCGAGATGATCGTCGCGCGCGCGCACGATGCGGGGCTGTACGTGCACACGGCGCCGGAGATGGTGTCGCTGCTGATGCAGGTCGATCTCGACGACCGGATTCCGCCGCAGCTCTATCAGGCGGTCGCCGACCTGCTCGCGTGGCTGTACGCGCTCGATCGCACCGAGCCTGCGCCGGATGGCGCCGCGCCGCGTTTTCCGTTGCCGCCGTTGCGCTGAACGGCCTGCCGTCGGGCGGCTTCTTGCGGATGGCAGTCCGTGGTCAGCGGGATGGTCCCGCCGACATTTTGCGTCTATCGATCGCCATCGTGTCGCGACGCATGCCTTCTTGCGCATTCGCGCGCGCATTGGACCTGCCGCTCCGGACGCGCACCCGATTGAGCCGCCTTCCGATTTATGTAATGATATCCATTCTCATTTTCATGTTGCCCGGGCGGCGCGCATTCCCTGCGCGCCGCCCGTCGTTTTGAACGAATGGATACCTTCGCGTGAACGCGCCCGAAACGATCGACCCGCCCAAGACGGGCCTGCCGCGCACCGGCGTCACCGTGCTGCACCCGGCGGGCCGCCCGCTGAACGACGACGAGCTGGCCGCACGCCGCCGGCGCTCGCGCCGCGCGACCTTCATCAAGTGGCTGCGCAAGGTGCACGGCTGGGTCGGCCTGTGGGGTGCGGTGCTCGGGCTGCTGTTCGGCGTGACGGGCGTGGTGCTGAACCACCGCGCGCCGCCGCTGAAGATCTCGACCGGCGAGCCGCAGGTCGAGGAGATGCAGATCGCGCTGCCGGATCCGGTGCCGAAGACGCCCGCCGCGATGATGAAGTGGCTCCAGCAGGAGCTGCATTTCGACGGCAAGCCGGGCCGCATGCGCAAGGAGCCCGCGCAGGCCGTCGCGTGGGGCGACAAGCGCGTGATGCAGCCCGAGCACTGGCAATTCGGCGTGTTCGGGCCGCACCAGAACCTGCAGGGCGAATACTGGGTGGGCAACGGCTACGTGTCGGTGAAGCGCACGGGCAACACGTTCCTGACGACGCTGAACAACCTGCATCGCGGCGTCGGGATGAATCTCGGCTGGGTGCTGCTGATGGATACGATCGCGGGCTCGCTGATCCTGCTGTCGTTGACGGGCGTGCTGCTGTGGACCGAGCTGAACAAGCGCCGCACGGTCGGCGTCGTGCTGGTGGTCGGTTCGGTCGCCGCCGCGCTGGCCGCCGGCCTGACCTGACCGACGGTCGCGCCGGCCGGGGCCAGCGCCCGGCGCACGCGCGGCCGCCCGCCGCCGCGGGTCAGAGCCCGCAGGCCGCGCCGCTGTTCGCCGCGATTTCGCGCGCGGCCTTCGCGCCTTCGACCTGCAGGATCGTCGGCAGCGACACGTTGTTCTTCGCGGCGGTGATTTCCGCGAGGATCGAGATCGCGATTTCCGGCGGCGTCCGGCTGCCGATGTAGATGCCGGCCGGCCCGTGCAGCCGGGCCAGTTCCCCTTCGCTCAGATCGAATTCGCGCAGCCGCTCGCGCCGCGCCGCGTTGTTGCGCCGCGAGCCGAGCGCGCCCACGTAGAACGCGGGCGTCTTCAGCGCCTCCATCAGCGCGAGATCGTCGAGCTTCGGGTCGTGCGTGAGTGCGATCACGGCCGAACGCGCATCGAGCTTCATGTCGAGCACCGTATCGTCGGGCATCGTATGCACGACGCGCGTGCCCGGCACGTCCCACGCATCCGTGTATTCGTCGCGCGGATCGCATACCGTCACCTGATAGTCGAGCCCGACCGCGATCTGGCACAGATAGCGCGACAACTGGCCGGCGCCGATCACGAGCATCCGGTAGCGCGGCCCGTGGATCGTCACGAGCCGTTCGCCGTCGAACGCGAGCCCGTCGGTCGCCTGCGCGGGCGACAGCGACGCGCGGCCGGTCGCGAGCGTCATCGTGCGCGTGACAAGGCGGCCGGCCTCGACTTCCGCGCACAGCGCCGCGATCCCGCTGTCGCGCGTGAGCGGTTCGAGCACCAGCTGGATCGTGCCGCCGCACGGCAGCCCGAAGCGGTGCGCTTCCTCGGCCGTCACGCCGTACTTGAGCGCTTCGGGGCGCGCATCGGCCGCGATGCCGCTCGCATGCACGCGGGCGATCAGGTCGTCCTCGATGCATCCGCCGGACACGGAGCCGACCACCAGGCCGTCCTCGCGCACTGCGAGCATCGCGCCTTCGGGGCGCGGCGACGAGCCCCATGTCTTCACGACCGTCACGAGCAGCACGCGGCGCCCTTCTTCGAGCCAGCGCGCGCTGGATTTCAGTACATCGAGATCGACGCTTTCCATCGTGTTTTCCTGTTGCCGGACGGGCCGCCGCGCGGCGCCGTCGTTCGATGGCGCGATTATGAACCGCTCGGCGCGCGTGTGCAGGCGGCGCGCGGGCCGTGCCGGCAAATCCGGACGATCGGGCAAGAGATCGCGACGATCGGACAGTGATCGCGCGCTGGCGGAGGATTCGGAGAAAGAAGGTGTGCGAGGCCGCGACGGGCCCCGCGTGGGGTTCGTCATGGCGCACCGCGGAAGGCGCGCGATGACGGCGCTCAGTGCGCGTCCGGGTGGCCGTGCGCGAGCTTCGAATGGTGCCGCGAGTACAGGAAGTAGATCACGAGGCCGATCACGAGCCAGATGCCGAACGCGGCCCACGTGACGGGCTGCAGGTTCAGCATCAGGAACAGGCACGCCGCGACCGCGAGGATCGGCACCACCGGCACGCCCGGGCAGCGGAACGCGCGCGGCAGCTCCGGGTGCGTGCGGCGCAGCACGAGCACGGCGATCGACACCATCGAGAACGCCGCGAGCGTGCCGATGTTGATCAGCTCGGCGAGCACGTTGAGCGGCACGAGCGCGGCAATCAGCCCGAAGAACAGGCCGACGAGCCAGGTGGTCAGGAACGGCGTCGCAAAACGCGGATGCACGCGCGACAGCGCGGCCGGCAGCAGCCCGTCGCGCGACATCGCGAAGATCACGCGCGTCTGGCCGTAGCTCATCACGAGGATCACGGTCAGCATGCCGAGCACCGCGCCGAGATCGATGAAGCCCGCGACCCACTTCTCGCCGGCGACCTGCAGCGCGTACGAGATCGGGTGCGAGATGTTCGCGTACTGGGCCGACGGCACGATGCCGGTCGCGACCGCGGCGACCGTCACGTACAGCACCGCGCACACCGCGAGCGACGCGATGATGCCGATCGGCAGATCGCGCTTCGGGTTCTTCACTTCCTCGGCCGCCGACGACACCGCGTCGAAGCCGATGAACGCGAAGAACATCACGGCGGCCGCGCCGAACACGCCGTTCCAGCCGTGCGGCATGAACGGCTTCCAGTTCGCGGGCGTCACGTGGAACAGGCCGACCGCGATCACGAGCAGCACGACCGACACCTTGATGAACACCATGATGTTGTTGATGCGGGTCGATTCGCGGATGCCGATCGACAGCAGCGTCGTGATCACGATCATCACGAGGAACGCGGGCAGGTTGAACCACGTGGCGACGCCGGGCACTGCGCCGGGCGCGGCCGTCAGCACGGCCGGCAGCGACAGTCCGAAGCCCTGCAGCAGCGACTGCAGGTAGCCCGACCAGCCGACCGACACGGCCGACGACGCGAGGCCGTACTCGAGCATCAGGTCCCAGCCGATGATCCACGCGACGAGTTCGCCGAGCGTCGCGTACGAATACGTGTAGATCGACCCGGCGACGGGGATCGACGACGCGAACTCCGCGTACGACAACGCGGCCAGGCCGCACGCGATCGCGGCGATCACGAACGACAGCATCAGCGCGGGGCCGGCCTGAACGGCGCCGGTGCCGGTCAGCACGAAAATACCGGTGCCGATGATCGCGCCGATGCCGAGGAACGTGAGGTCGATCGCGCCGAGCGCCTTCTTGAGCCCGGCGGCTTGCGCGCCGGCGATCATGCGATCGACGTTTTTCTTGCGGAAGAGAGACATTGCAGATGAATCGCCAGCACGCGCAGGCACGGCGCGCCGACTGAGTGAAAACCGATAATTTTAGCCGATTTGGCGTGCAAGCCCCGTTGCGGTGCAGCGGCGCGTCGCGGAATCGTCCGAAAAAACAAGCGTTTGCGCGCGACACGGGGTGAAACGGAGGCGAAGCGGGCGCGATCGAGCGCGGCGCGGCGTTCGCCGCGTCGCCGGATCGGACGAATTCGGGGCTGGCCGGGCGATCAGGCGCCGGCCGTGGGCGCCATGTCGACGAGCCGGTTGCTCATCACGTAGAACGTGAGTTCCGCGTTGTTCGACAACCGCATCTTCTCGAGCAGCCGCGACCGGTACACGCTGACCGTCTTCACCGACAGCGACAGCGTGTTCGCGATATCGGTGAGCCGCTTGCCGGACGCGAGCATGCAGAGCGTCTGGTATTCGCGATCGGACAGCTTCTCGTGCGGCAGCGGTTCGTTCTCGAACGACACGTATTCGGCGAGCGCCTCGGCCATCGCGGGGCTCACGTACTTGCGGCCGGCCGCGACCTGCTGGATCGCGCCGATCATCTGCGCGGCGTTGACCGTCTTCGACAGGTAGCCGGCCGCGCCGGCCTTCAGCGCGCGTACCGCGTACTGGTCCTCGCGGTACATCGAGAACATCAGCACCGGCGCACGCGTGAGCTTGCGCTTGAGGCGCTTGAGCACCTCGATGCCGTTCGTGTCGGGCAGCGAGATGTCGAGCAGGATCACGTCGAATTCCTGCTTGTCGACGGCGGCCATCGCGTCGCCGCCGTTCTCGGCCTCGGTCACGTCGCGCGCGATGCCGCGGTCGATCAGCAACTGGCGGATCCCTTGCCGGACGATCGCGTGATCGTCCACGAGCAGGATGTTCAGGCTCATCGCGACCTCACGAAAGCGACGTGCGGCGTGCCGCGACCGGCACCGCGAGCAGCGAATCCCACGCGAAGCGTGCGGTGACGCGCGTGCCGCGGCCGGTGGCCGGCGTGGCCGTCTCGAAGCTGCCGCCGAACGCCTCGCAGCGGGCGCGCATGCCGGCCAGGCCGTAGCCGCTGCGGCGGTGCCGGGCGAAACCGGTCCCATCGTCGGCGACACTGAGCGACAGGTGCGTGCCGTCGGTGGCGATCCGGACGTCGACCGACGTCGCGCGGGCGTGTTTCGCGACGTTCGACAACGCTTCCTGCGCGACGCGGAACACCGCGAGCGCGCTCGCGCCGGCGAGCTGCGTCAGGCGGGCGTCGGCCGCGCACACGAAGCTCGTGCGCAGGCCCGTGCGGGCCGCATGGGTGTCGATCCACGACGCCAGCGCGCCGACCATGCCGGCGTCCAGCGCCGGCGTGTCGCGCTCGTCGATGAGCCGGCGATTCGCGTCGGTCGCGGCGTCGAGCGCCTGCTGCGCCAGCGCCAGCGCGCGCAAGCAGCCTTCCGGCGCATCGGCCGGCAGCCACGTTTGAACGTTTGCGAGCGCGAAGCGGGCGGCGGTCAATTCGGCGCCGAGCCCGTCGTGCAGCTCGCCGGCCAGATGGCGGCGGGCCGCTTCGTCGGCGGCGAGAAGCTGGGCGGAAAGTGCTGCGATCCGTGCGGCGGACGCGTCGCGTTTCGACGCGGCGTCGGCCGTCGACGGAGTAGCAGCGCGGCCAGGCATGCGCTGCCGCGACGGGAACGGGGCGTGGGCGCCCGAGGGCGCGTTAAGCGACGTATCCATGACTCTCCCTGCTGTCAGAAAGCGGTTCAGACACCGGCTGGCTGCGTGGGCTGGCTGCCGTTTCGATGACGGTCGCCGCCGGAGAATCGCCCCATGCCGAAGTAACAAAAGTTACGTCTTGTAACACTTGCATCCGACCCTTTCAAGCTCATCCAAACGGCAACCACGCGCGCCGAATAATATCTCAAAATTTCTGAAAAGGTCATGTCAGGCGGACATTTAAGGGTAAATGTGAATAATCGGAATGAAGGTGTTGTAGGAAAAACACTGACACCCGAGCACCCGGGGATGACGTATCCAAATGTAACTATTTGAGATGGAATGGTCCCAGTTTGTTACGAATTCGCCAAGTGCGGACGAAAAAAAACCGGAGCTTTCGCTCCGGTTCTTGATGACGCGCAAATAAGGGGATCGATCAGTCCACGAACGCGCGCTCGATCACGTAGTGACCCGGTGCGCTGTTCTTGCCTTCGACGAGGCCGGCCTGCTTCAGCAGCTCGGTCGTGTCCTTCAGCATCGCGGTGCTGCCGCACAGCATCACGCGGTCGTTTTCCGGCGAGAACGCCGGCACGCCGAGATCCGTGAACAGCTTGCCCGTCGCGATCAGGTCGGTGATCCGGCCCTCGTTGTCGAACGCTTCGCGCGTGACCGTCGGGTAGTAGACGAGCTTTTCCTTGATGATGTCGCCCAGGTACTCGTGGCCCGGCAGGTCGTGCTTGATGTAGTCCATGTACGCGAGCTCGCCCTTCAGGCGGCACGTGTGGGTCAGGATCACCTTGTCGAAGCGGTCGTAGATGTCCGGATCGCGGATGATCGACATGAACGGCGCGAGGCCCGTGCCCGTCGACAGCATCCACAGCGTCTTGCCCGGCAGCAGGTTGTCGGCGACCAGCGTGCCCGTCGGCTTCTTGCCGATCAGCACCGTGTCGCCCACCTTCAGGTGTTGCAGGCGCGACGTCAGCGGGCCGTCCTGCACCTTGATGCTGAAGAATTCGAGATGCTCTTCGTAGTTCGGGCTGACGATCGAGTAGGCGCGCGCGAGCGGCTTGCCGTCGACTTCGAGGCCGACCATCGTGAATTCGCCGTTGTTGAAGCGCAGGCTCGCCTCACGGGTGCAGGTGAAGCTGAAAAGCGTGTCGGTCCAGTGATGGACGGATTGGACGGTGGCGGTGTCGTATTTGCTCATGGCTTTGAAAACGGACGCGCGTGGCGAACGCGTGTAACGGGCCCAAAAAATGGGCAAAAACCGAGTGCGACGGCCCGATCGCGGATCGGCCGGCTGGCGCGTCGGACACGCGCCTTCTCGATGACAGACGTTTGAGGAACTGGTTATTTTACCCTGTCGACGCGGATCGCGGGCTTGACCCCCGCGGCTGCGCGGATTTGGCGCAACATATCCTTTCAACCTGCTTTCGGCGGTCGGCCGCGTGATTCGCGGCGCATGCGGCGCGCGCCGGCGGCGCCGTGACCGGGGCGCGGCCGGCCGCGCGCGTTACTGCGGATCGAGGCGCAGGCGCGCAATGTACGGCAGGTGGTCCGACAGCCACGCGGCCTCGCCGGACGGCGCGCGCCATTCGAGCGGCGTCAGGCCGCGCACGAACATCTTGTCGAGCGCGAGCGCCGGCGAGAACGCGGGGAACGTGCGGCCCGATTCGCCGAGCAGCGTCGCGACCTCGGACAGCCCGATCTCGCCGAACAGCGCGACCGAATCGTTGCGCCAGTCGTTGAAGTCGCCGGCGAGCATCAGCGGGCCGTCGCTCGCGTTGCGCTCGATCCAGTGCGCGATCCAGTGCATCTGGCGCAGTCGCGCGGCGCGCGTGAGCGCGAGGTGCGCGCACAGCAGCGTCACCGGCCGCGCGCCCGCGAGCGTCGCGCGCGCGACCAGCAGCCCGCGCCGCTCGAAGCGGTGCGCGGAGATGTCCCAGCGGCCGCCGAGGTCGAGCGGATGCGGCGACAGGATCGCGTTGCCGTGCCGCCACGACGGCTTGAACACGTTCGGCCCGAGCGCGATCTGCCAGTCGAGCGCCTGCGCGATCTCGGTGGCCTGGCAATGCCACACGTCGTCGACCGTGTCGTCCATCGGCGCGCCGAAGCCCGGTGCGAGCATCGGGCGCGGCATGCGGCGCGCCATCGCTTCCTGCAGGAAATACACGTCGGCGTGGGTCGACTGCATCCAGTCGCGCATCGCGTTCCACGCGGTGAAGCCGAGCGGCGAGCGCCCTTTGTGCAGGTTCCAGCTGACGGCGGTGATTTCGTCGGGCGCGGCGTGGGGCTCGGCGAACGGCAAGGAGAGGGCGTCGGCGGACATGACGTTCAGTCCTTCGCGACGTGCGCGCGTACGCGGTACACGAGATGCGGATGCTGCTCGACGAGCGTCCAGTCGGTCCAGGCGTCGCCGCCGACCGCCAGGCCGGGGTGGCTCGCGACGATTTGCCGCGGCGACGCCGGCACGCACGGATCGCTACGCGTCGCGTTTTCGTCGTCGAGCGTTTCCTGGACGTCGAGCCCGAGCGACACGGTATTCGCGCTGACGTCGACGGCGAGCGGTGCAACCGTCACCGAGCGCGCGCGCTCGGTCGGCACGACGCGCGCGGCATTGCCGCAGCCGACCGGCACGGACGACGGATAGCGATGGGTATCGGTGCGGGACTGGCCCACGGTGGTGTTTTGCTGGAACGAGTCGATCGTCTGACCGTCGCGCACCACCTGGATTTCCCATGCGACGACGGCCGGCGCGGGGCTCTGCGCATGGGCGGCGAGCACGACGCTCGCAAGCAGGACGGCCAGGCCGTGTTTCAGCATGAAACGTCTCCGGAAACGCGGGATAGCGGGGAACGGACGCACATCTTACGCCCGATCGATTTCGGTCGCGATGTGACCGGACGTGCCGCGCCAGGTTCGCAGCACGATGCGGTCCTGCTCGACAGGTAGGGCCGCGTCATGCGTTTTCAAGCGAAAAAGCGCGTGAACTCGGCGACGCTCGCGCGCTCGGTGACGAGCCGGTTCTCGATCGCATCGGGGTCCGCATGGCCGAGCGACATCCCGCAGACGAACTGCTCGTTCGCGGGAATGTCGAGGTGTTCGGCGACGATCCGGTGAAACGGCACGAACGCCGCCTGCGGGCACGTATCGAGGCCGCGGGCGCGCGCGGCCGTCATCACGCCTTGCAGGAACATCCCGCAGTCCAGCCATGCGCCGTGCGTCATGACCCGGTCCAGTGTGAAGAACAGCGCGACCGGCGCATCGAAGAAACGGAAATTGCGCGCGTGCTGCGCATGCATGCGCGCCTTCTCGTCGCGGCGGATGTTCAACAGGCCGTACAGGTCCCAGCCGACCTTGCGGCGCCGGTCGATATACGGCGACACCCATTCGCGCGGGTAGTAGTCGTATTCGGCGACGTATTTCTCGTCGCGCGCGGGGTCGTCGTAGGCGGCGGTGAGCGCGGCGGCGAGCGCGTCGCGCGTGGCGCCCGTCGCGACGTACACGCGCCACGGCTGGATGTTGGTGCCCGACGGCGCGCGGCTCGCGGCTTCGAGGATCGCCTCGATCGTGTCGCGCGGCACCGGCGTCGGCAGGAACGCGCGGACCGCGCGGCGCGACTTGAGCGCGGCGTCGACGGCATCGACGGAACGGATCGCGTCGGCATCGACGCGCGGGGAAGCAGCGGGGACGGGCATCGGCATACCTTCGGGCGGCGCGGCGTCAGGCGAAGTGCGGGGCAGTGTGCGAGCGGCGCGCGGGCGCGAGCGGCGGGCCCGGCGCGAGGGTCGTGAACGTTCGATCATACGCCGCGGCGCGCGGCCGTGCAGCGGGCGCGCGCTGTTAGCAGCAGACTCCCCCGGCTGCTTGCTTGCACGGCGATGCGGGATCGTTACACTGAAAATCGTAAGGGTCTGATGAGTGTGTGACGGCAAGTGCAGCGAGGTGGGTATGACGACGGCGATGGTGAAACAGGAACTGGCGGTGGCGTCCTTCAGCACGGTGTACGACCTCGAGCAGGTCGAGACGGCGCTGAGCGACCTGAACGAGAGCGCGAGCGACGCGCTGCGCTCGACCTACGAGCGGATGCTCAAGACGGGGAATCTGCGCTTCTGCGTGAAGCCGAACCGGATGCCGTCGTTCGACGCGCTCGGCGAAGCGCTGCCGAATTTCGGCGAGCCGCTCGACGACGTGCGCAAGCAGATCGCACTGTGCCTCGAAACGGAGGATCGGCTCGAACTGATGCCGATCCTGCTGCTCGGGCCGCCCGGGATCGGCAAGACGCATTTCGCGAAGGCGCTCGCGCAGTTGCTCGGCACCGCGTACCACTACGTGCCGATGAGTTCGCTGACGGCCGGCTGGATTCTGTCGGGTGCGTCGTCGCAATGGAAGAACGCGAAGCCGGGCAAGGTGTTCGACGCGCTCGTGAACGGCAGCTACGCGAACCCGGTGATCGCGGTCGACGAGATCGACAAGGCCGGCAGCGATGCGCAATACGATCCGCTCGGCGCGCTGTATGCGTTGCTCGAGCACGACACCGCGCGCGCGTTCGTCGACGAATTCGCGGAAGTGCCGATCAACGCGGGCAACGTGATCTGGATCGCGACCGCGAACGACGCGCAGGCGATTCCGGAGCCGCTGCTCAACCGGATGAACGTGTACGAGATCGCGGCGCCCGATGCGGCCGGCGCGCGCCGGATCGCGCAGACGATCTACGACGAGATCCGCACGTCGCATGCGTGGGGGCGGCGCTTCCCGGAGACGCTCGGCGACGATGCGCTCGACGTGCTGGCCGCGACGCCGCCGCGCACGATGCGCCGCGCGCTGCTGCACGCGTTCGGCGCCGCGCGGCTCGACGGCCGCGACGCGATCGGGCCGGCCGACATCCGCGCGGACGAAGGCGCGGCGAAGCGCCGGCCGATCGGCTTCTGACGCCGCCCCGCGCGCCCGGCTGCGGTGGGCGCGCGGGGTGTGCGCGGGGTGTGCGTTGTGCGCCCGGCCACATCGTTGTCCACACCACCATCCGTATCGTCGCGACGCGATGCGCACGTGTTCGGCAAGCGGGCGAACCGGGACGTACAATTCTCTTCTCTCCCTTCGACGCGCGAGCAGCGCGAAAAGCCATGGAGCAGACGGATTGTGTCGTGATCGGCGCGGGTGTCGTCGGTCTGGCGATTGCGCGCGAGCTGGCCGCGCGCGGGCGTGAAACGATCGTGCTCGAGGCGGCCGACGCGATCGGCACGGGCACGAGTTCGCGCAACAGCGAGGTGATTCACGCGGGGCTCTACTATCCGCGCGGGTCGCTGAAGGCGACGTCGTGCGTGCACGGGCGCGACCTGCTGTACGAATTCTGCGACACGCATCACGTGCCGCACCGGCGCACGGGCAAGCTGATCGTCGCGACGAGCGCCGCGCAGGTGAAGCAGTTGAAGGCGATCGGCGCGCGCGCGGCCGAAAACGGCGTGCTCGACCTGCTGCCGCTCACGCGCGCCGAGGCGCAGACGCTCGAGCCCGCGCTCGAATGCGTGGAGGCGCTGTTCTCGCCGTCGACCGGCATCGTCGACAGCCACCAGCTGATGCTCGCGCTGCTCGGCGATGCGGAGCGCGACGGCGCCGTGTGCGCGCTGCAATCTCCGGTCGAGTCGATCGACGTGCTGCGCGGCGGGCGCTTCATCGTGCGCACCGGCGGCGCCGCGCCGACCGAGATCGACGCGTCCTGCGTGATCAACAGCGCGGGGCTCGGCGCGCAGGTGCTCGCGCACCGCACGCGCGGCCTCGATCCGCGCTGGGTGCCGCCGCTCTATCTCGCGCGCGGCAATTATTTCAGCCTGTCGGGCCGTGCGCCGTTCTCGCACCTGATCTACCCGATGCCCGATCGCGCGGGGCTCGGCGTGCACCTGACGTTCGATCTCGGCGGGCAGGCGCGCTTCGGCCCGGACGTCGAGTGGTGCGATGCGCTGCGCTACGAAGTCGATCCGGCGCGCGCGGGTGCGTTCTACGCGTCGATCCGCGCATTCTGGCCCGGCCTGCCCGACGATGCGCTGCAGCCGGCGTACGCGGGCATCCGGCCGAAGGTCGCCGGGCCCGGCGAGCCGCCGGCCGACTTCATCGTGCAGGGCGCCGCTCAACACGGCGTGCGCGGGCTCGTAAACCTGTTCGGCATCGAGTCGCCGGGGCTCACCGCGTCGCTCGCGCTCGCGCAGCGCGTCGGCGACATGGTGTCGGTGTCGCGCGCGTGACGCACGGTCCGCCTCCGCGCGGGCCGGCTGCGGGAAGCCCGTGTGAAGCCCGTGTGAAATCCCTTATCTCCGGCATTTCGGCGCGCACATTTATTCGCTTGGCGGTTATTCTGTTGGACGCCGTCGCCAGAACGGCTTTCAAACCGATAACGTTGGAGCGAGTCCCCCATGAAAACATCCCGTCGGAGTTTCCTGATTACGAGCATCGGCGCCGTGTCCGCGCTGGCGCTGTCGCGCGAAGCGCTGGCCGATGCGCCGATGCTGTCGGAAACCGATCCGACCGCGGTGGCGCTCGGCTACAAGGCCGATGCCACGAAGGTCGACAAGACGAAGTACCCGAAATACGCGGCGGGCCAGGATTGCGCGGCCTGCATGCTGTATCAGGGCAAGAAGGGCTCGGCGTCGGGCCCGTGCGGCGCGTTCCCCGGCAAGCAGGTGTCGGCGAAAGGCTGGTGCAGCGCGTTCTCGAAGATGGGTTGAGGCCCGTGCGGCATCGAGCGATGCCGCAATGCGGCGAAAACCGCAACACGCTCGCTGTCGTTCGATGGCGGGCGTTTTTTATTGCTTGAAAACGGTTCCGTCGCTTTCTACACTCGCTGCACACCAGCGCGCCGCGGCATCCCGCGCGCCGAACCGCCCGACACGGCGAATTCATGAGGACGAGGCACGCATGGCGACGATTGCGAATTCAACGAAATTGACCCGGCCCGAGCGTGCGCTGAACCGGCGCGCCGTCGTGGCCGCCGTGATCGGCAATGCGCTCGAGTGGTACGACTTCACGGTGTTCGGCTTCATGACGGTCGTGATCGCCGAGCTGTTCTTCCCCACCTCGAGCGAATACTCGTCGCTGCTGCTCACCACCGCGACGTTCGGCGTCGCATTCTTCATGCGCCCGATCGGCGGCATCGTGTTCGGGCTGTACGCGGACCGTGCGGGCCGCAAGGCCGCGCTGTCGCTGGTGATCCTGCTGATGACGGCCGGCATCTTCCTGCTCGCGATCGCGCCGCCCTATGCGGCGATCGGCATCGGCGGCCCGCTGCTGATCGTGCTCGGCCGCCTGCTGCAGGGCTTTTCCGCGGGCGGCGAATTCGGCAGCGCGACGGCGCTGCTGATCGAAGCGGCGCCGTTCTCGAAACGCGGTTTCTACGGCAGTTGGCAGATGGCGAGCCAGGCGGGCGCGCTGCTGATCGGCGCGCTCGTCGGCGCGGCCGTCACGCGCGGGCTGTCGCACGACGCGCTGCGCAGCTGGGGCTGGCGCGTGCCGTTCGTCCTCGGGCTCGTGATCGGCCCGATCGGTTTCTACATCCGCCGTCATCTCGCGGATTCCGAAGCATTCCTGCATGCGCAGCAGAGCGCGCGCCGCGCGACGCTCGGCGAAGTGTTCACGCGCCACCCGCGCGAGGTGCTGTGCGGGCTCGGCTCGGTGATCGCGCTCACCGTGACGATCTACGTGCTGATCAGCTATCTGCCGACTTTCGCGGTGAAACAGCTGAAGCTGCCCTATGCGGAATCGTTCTACGCGGTGATCGCCGGCAACCTGCTGCTGATGGTGCTGTCGCCGATCGCCGGCGCGTGGTCGGACCGCATCGGCCGCAAGGGGCTGTCGCTGTGGTCGCTGGCGCTGACGCTCGCGCTGATGTATCCGCTGTTCGCGTGGCTCGACGCGGCGCCGAGCATTGGGCGGCTGATCGCGGTGCAGGCCGTGCTGTCGGTGACGCTCGCGGGCTACTACGGGCCGTTCGGCGCGATGATCGCCGAGCTGTTCCCGGCCAACGTGCGCTCGACCGGGCTGTCGATCGCGTACAACGTCGCGGTGATGCTGTTCGGCGGCTTCGGCCAGTTCATCGTCACGTGGCTGATCAAGGTGACCGGCACGCCGCTCGCGCCGACCTACTACGTGATGGCGGGCATCGCGCTGTCGATCGTCGCGGTCGCGTTCGTGCCCGCGCGCAACGCCGACCTCGATGCGCCCGCGTGACGACAGGACGATTTGACGACGGTCATCGCATCGTTTCATAAAACGCAATGATGTGCTGCAGAACGCGGGGAAACGGTGCGTCGCCCCTTCGTGTTCGCACCCGAATTGTTTAGTCGTCGAACGAAACAAGCCGCGAAATGAACGAAATTGTCGCTCGCGCGCGTTGTTGCATTTTTTACCCCCACTAAAAATCGGCAAAAACCCGGCGGGCATCTAGAAGAGTTTTTTCTCCAGCTTGTTGCCGCATCGTTAGCTCAAGTAATATCCGCGTACGCCGGACCCTGGCGGGACCGGTTCCGATCTGGAGACCTGGAGGAAACATGGAATACAACCGTCTGTTGCACACCCTGCGTGTTACCGCCATGGCAGGCGTGGCAGCGGCATCGCTCGGCGTCGCGGGCTCTGCATTCGCACAGATCCCGAACAAAACGCTCGTCTACTGCTCAGAAGGCAGCCCGGCGGGTTTCGATTCCGCGCAATTTACGACCGGCGTCGATTTCACCGCCGCCACGTTCACCGTCTACAACCGCCTCGTCGAATTCGAGCGCGGCGGCACGAAGGTCGAGCCCGGCCTCGCCGAGAAGTGGGACGTGTCGTCCGACGGCAAGGTGTACACGTTCCACCTGCGTCACGGCGTGAAGTTCCACACGACCGACTTCTTCAAGCCGACGCGTGAATTCAACGCGGACGACGTGCTGTTCTCGTTCCAGCGCATGCTCGACCCGAACAATGCGTTCCGCAAGGCGTACCCGGTGTCGTTCCCGTACTTCACCGACATGGGCCTCGACAAGCTGATCACGAAGATCGAGAAGGTCGATCCGTACACCGTGAAGTTCACGCTGGCCGAGCCGAACGCGCCGTTCATCCAGAACATGGCGATGGAATTCGCGTCGATCCTGTCGGCCGAATACGGCGACCAGCTGATGAAGGCCGGCAAGGCCGCCGACATCAACCAAAAGCCGGTCGGCACGGGCCCGTTCATCTTCCGCAGCTATACGAAGGATGCGACGATCCGCTTCGACGGCAATCCTGATTACTGGAAGAAGGGCGAAGTGAAGCTGTCGAAGCTGATCTTCTCGATCACGCCGGATCCGGGCGTGCGCGTGCAGAAGCTCAAGCGCAACGAATGCCAGGTGATGAGCTATCCGCGCCCGGCCGACATCGCGACGCTGAAGGCCGATTCGAACGTCGACATGCCGTCGCAGGCCGGCTTCAACCTCGGCTACCTCGCGTACAACGTCGAGCACAAGCCGGTCGACAAGCTCGAGGTGCGTCAGGCGCTCGACATGGCGATCAACAAGAAGGCGATCCTCGAGTCCGTCTACCAGGGCGCCGGCCAGGCCGCGACCGCGCCGATGCCGCCGACCCAATGGTCGTACGACAAGAACCTGAAGATGCCGGCCTACGACACCGCGAAGGCGAAGGCGCTGCTCGCGAAGGCAGGCTTCCCGAACGGTTTCGAGATCACGCTGTGGGCGATGCCGGTGCAGCGCGCGTACAACCCGAACGCCCGCCTGATGGCCGAGATGATCCAGGCCGACTGGGCGAAGATCGGCGTGAAGGCGAAGATCGTCACGTATGAATGGGGCGAGTACATCAAGCGCGCGCACTCGGGCGAGCAGGACACGATGCTGATCGGCTGGACGGGCGACAACGGCGACCCCGACAACTGGCTCGGCACGCTGCTCGGCTGCGAGGCGATCAAGGGCAACAACTTCTCGCACTGGTGCTACAAGCCGTTCGACGAACTGGTGCAGAAGGGCCGCACGACGACGGGCCAGGACGCGCGCACGAAGCTCTACACGCAGGCGCAGCAGATCTTCGCGCAACAGCTGCCGTTCTCGCCGATCGCGAACTCGACCGTCTACCAGCCGGTGCGCAAGAACGTGGTCGACATGCGCATCGAACCGCTCGGCTATGCGCGTTTCGACGGTGTCAGCGTGAAGTAACCGGGCTGGCGTAAGCTGTCGTCATTGAGAAAACCGGCTTGAAATCATCCGGCGGCGAGGGGCCAAAAGCCCCTCGTCGCCGGTCGCACATTTCCCACAAGAAAATACGAGACGCATCATGTTCAGATTCGTGTTGCGCCGCGTGGGGATGGTGATCCCGACTTTCATCGGCATCACCATCCTGGCGTTTGCGCTGATTCACCTGATACCGGGCGACCCCATCGAAGTGATGATGGGCGAGCGCGGCGTCGATCCCGCGATGCACGCAGAGGCGATGAAACGCCTCGGGCTCGACCAGCCGCTGCCCCTGCAGTACATCCACTACATCGGCCGGGCGCTGCATGGCGACCTCGGCATGTCGATCATCACCAACACGAGCGTCGCGGGCGAGTTCTTCGCGCGCTTCCCGGCGACCGTCGAGTTGTCGCTGTGTGCGCTCGTGTTCGCGCTCGCGGTCGGGCTGCCGGCCGGCGTGATCGCCGCGCTGCGGCGCGGCTCGGTCGTCGACCACGGCGTGATGGGCACCGCGCTCACCGGCTATTCGATGCCGATCTTCTGGTGGGGGCTGATCCTCATCATGGTGTTCTCGTCGTATCTTGGCTGGACGCCCGTGTCGGGGCGCATCGCGGTCGAATACGATTTCCCGCACCCGACCGGCTTCATGCTGATCGACGCGCTGCTCGCGCCGGACGAAGGCGCGTTCAAGTCGGCGGTGAGCCACCTGATCCTGCCCGCGATCGTGCTCGGCACGATTCCGCTCGCGGTGATCGCGCGGATGACGCGCTCGTCGATGCTCGAAGTGCTGCGCGAGGACTACATCCGCACCGCCCGCGCGAAGGGGCTGTCGCCCGTGCGCGTGGTCGTCGTGCATGCGCTGCGCAATGCGCTGATTCCGGTCGTCACCGTGATCGGCCTGCAGATCGGCACGCTGCTTGCTGGCGCCGTGCTGACCGAGACGCTCTTTTCGTGGCCCGGCGTCGGCAAGTGGCTGATCGATGCGATCGGCCGCCGCGACTATCCGGTCGTCCAGGGCGGCATCCTGCTGATCGCGACGCTCGTGATCGTCGTGAACCTGGTCGTCGACCTGTTGTACGGCGTGCTGAATCCGCGCATCCGCCACACGAGGTAATTCCATGAGCAATCTGCAAAATACCCTGCCGACCGAATCCGCGCCGGCCGGCGGCCGTGCGCTCGCGCTGCGCGAGTTCTGGGCCAACTTCTCGCGCAACCGCGGCGCCGTCGGCGCGGGCATCGTCGTGATCGTGCTGATCGTCGTCGCCTTGCTCGCGCCGCTGATCGCGCCGCACAGCCCGGTCGAGCAATACCGCGACTACGTGAAGATTCCGCCCGCGTGGCTCGCCGGCGGCAACTGGCAATTCATCCTCGGCACCGACGAAGCGGGCCGCGACATCCTTTCGCGGCTGATGTTCGGCGCGCGGATGTCGTTCTGGATCGGCTTCGTGTCGGTCGTGCTCGCGCTGATTCCCGGCATCGTGCTCGGGCTCGTCGCCGCGTTCTTCCAGAAGTGGGCCGACACGCCGGTGATGCGCATCATGGACGTGCTGCTCGCGCTGCCGTCGCTGCTGCTCGCGGTCGCGGTCGTCGCGATCATCGGCCCGGGCCTCACCAACACGATGTTCGCGATCGCGATCGTCGCGCTGCCGGCCTACGTGCGTCTCACGCGCGCGTCGGCACTCGGCGAGCTGCAGAAGGAATACGTGACCGCGTCGCGTGTGGCCGGCGCCGGCACGCTGCGCCTGATGTTCTCGCAGGTGCTGCCGAACTGCACGGCGCCGCTGATCGTGCAGGCGACGCTCGGTTTCTCGTCGGCGATCCTCGATGCGGCCGCGCTCGGCTTCCTCGGCCTCGGCGTGCAACCGCCGACCGCCGAGTGGGGCGCGATGCTCGCGTCCGCACGCGACTACATCGACAACGCGTGGTGGATCGTGACGATGCCCGGCCTGTCGATCCTGATTTCGGTGCTCGCGATCAACCTGCTCGGCGACGGGTTGCGCGACGCGCTCGATCCCAAACTGAAGCGGATGGCGTGACATGACCCAGAATCTTCTGACTATCCGCAATCTCGCGGTGAACTTCAACGGCCTGCCCGCGGTCGACCGGATCAACCTGTCGGTCGCGCCGGGCGAGGTGGTGGGCGTCGTCGGCGAATCGGGCTCGGGCAAGAGCGTGACGATGATGGCGCTGATGGGCCTGATCGACGCGCCCGGCAAGGTGACGGCCGACGAGGTCACGTTCAACGGTGTCGATCTGCTGAAGGCATCGCCGAAGGCGCGCCGCAAGATCGTCGGCAAGGACATCGCGATGGTGTTCCAGGACGCGCTGACGAGCCTGAACCCGAGCTACACGGTCGGCTACCAGATCAAGGAAGTGCTGAAGCTGCACGAAGGGCTGCGCGGCGACGTGCTGCACCGGCGCGCGCTGGAGCTGCTCGACCAGGTCGGCATTCCCGATGCGAAGAACCGCATTGCGTCGTTCCCGCACCAGATGTCGGGCGGGATGAACCAGCGCGTGATGATCGCGATGGCCGTCGCGTGCAACCCGAAGCTGCTGATCGCCGACGAGCCGACCACCGCGCTCGACGTGACGATCCAGGCGCAGATCATGGATCTGCTCGTGAAGCTGCAGAAGGAACGCGGGATGGCGCTCGTGCTGATCTCGCACGATCTGGCCGTGGTGTCGGAAGTCGCGCATCGCGTCGCGGTGATGTACGCGGGCGAGATCATCGAGACCAACCGCGTGCCCGACATCTTCCGCGCGCCGCATCATCCGTACACCGAAGCGCTGCTCGCGGCGATTCCCGAGCACAATCAGGGGGCGCGTCGCCTTGCCGCATTGCCGGGCATGGTGCCGGGCCGCGATGATCGCCCGTCCGGGTGCCTGTTCGCGCCGCGCTGCAAGTACGTCGTCGACGATTGCCGCAAGGCGCGGCCGGCGCTCGACGCGCTGGTGTCGGGCAACGATGCGATGCGCGCACGCTGCATCAAGCCGCTCAATGTTTCCAACCTCGACCTGACGGGAGGCGCACGATGAATGCAGTCCAAGATACGCGCCACGCGTCGCAGGACGAGGACGTCCTGGTGGCCGACGGCCTCGCGAAACACTATTCGGTGAAACGCGGGATGTTCGGGCAGGGCACGGTGAAGGCGCTGAACGGCGTGTCGTTCTCGCTGAAACGCGGCAAGACGCTCGCCGTCGTCGGCGAGTCGGGCTGCGGGAAGTCGACGCTCGCGCGCCAGCTGACGATGATCGAGACGCCCACCGCCGGCAGCCTCGTGATCGACGGCAAGAACGTTGCCGGCGCGAACCGCGAGACGGTCGCCGACCTGCGCCGCCGCGTGCAGATGGTGTTCCAGAACCCGTTCGCGTCGCTGAACCCGCGCAAGACCGTCGAGCAGACGCTCGCGGAGCCGCTCGAGATCAACGCGAACCTGACGGCCGCCGAGCGCGCCGCGCGCATCGCGCAGATCATGCGCACGGTCGGCCTGCGGCCCGAGCACGCGAAACGCTATCCGCACATGTTCTCGGGCGGCCAGCGCCAGCGGGTCGCGATCGCGCGCGCGATGATCCTCGATCCGCGCATCGTCGTCGCCGACGAGCCGGTGTCCGCGCTCGACGTGTCGATCCAGGCGCAGATCCTGAACCTGTTCATGGATCTGCAAGAGCAGTTCAAGACGAGCTACGTGTTCATCTCGCACAACCTGTCGGTGGTCGAGCACGTCGCGGACGACGTGATGGTGATGTACTTCGGCAGCGTCGCCGAGCTCGGCGACAAGGCGACGATCTACGCACGGCCGCGTCACCCGTACACGCGGGCGCTGATGTCGGCGACGCCGGCGATCTTCGAGGAAGATCGCCGCGTGCAGATCAAGCTGCAGGGCGAGTTGCCGTCGCCGCTCAATCCGCCGTCGGGCTGCTCGTTTCACCAGCGCTGCCCGTACGCGATCGAGCGGTGCCGCGTCGAGGAGCCGCCATTGCGCGAAGTCGACGGCCGGCGCGTGGCCTGCCATCGCGCCGAGGAGGTCGGGGAGGAGAATGCCTGAAGCGTTGGCGGCGCGCGTGTCCGGCGTGCGCCGTGCGGGAGCAGGCGGCGCGCGCGCGATGCGTGCGTACCGCGATGCGCGGCGCTGGAGCGTGCGTACCGTCACGGGCGCGGCGCTGGCCGGCGCGTGCGTGGCGGCCAGCGTCGTGGTCCCCGTCGAACCGGCGCGCGCCGAAGGGCGTGCGCCGGCCACTTCGCCGATTCATCCGTCGCAGGTGCCGCGGCCCGGCATGAGCCTGCCGGGCTTCCATGCGCCGGCCGTGTCCGACGGCACGGTGTCGCGCGGCACCGTGCGCGTGCAGCCGGCGCGCATGCCGTTCTACGTCGCGACCCGCGGCAAGGTCACGCTCTACGTGCTCGGCACGCTGCACACGGGCGACCCGTCCGATTACCCGAGCGCGCAGCCGTTCCGGCCGCAGATCCTCGCGGCGCTCGCCGCGTCGCCGACGCTCGCGCTCGAGCTGTCGCCCGACGATCTGCTCGAATCGCAGGACGACGTGTCGAAGTATGGCGTGTGCCGCTACCCGTGCCTGCAGCGCCTGCTGCCCGAGCCGCTGTGGCAGCGGCTCGCGGCGCGCCTGCGCGGCAACCCGGCCGCGCTCGCCGAGATCCGCAAGATGCGGCCGTGGCTCGCGGCGCTCGTCGTCGAGACCTACGATTCGCTGTCGGCCGGCCTGCAGACCGAATACGGCACCGAGGCGCAACTGCAGAACGTGTTCCTCAAGCGCAAGGGCGGCCGCGTGATCGGGCTCGAGACGCTCGCCGAACAGATGCGCGCATTCACCGGGCTGACGCTCGCCGAGCAGCGCGAGATGCTCGCGCAGGACATGGTGCAGACGCCCGCGCAGAACGCCGACGACATCAAGGCGCTGCATCGACTGTGGCGAATTGGCGACGCCGATGCGATCGCCGCGTGGGCCGTCGCGAAGAGCGAGCGGCTCGCGCGTTCGAAAGCGTTGTCGGCGTCGCTCGACAACAAGATCGTGTACGAACGCAACCGGCGCTTCGTTGCACGGATGACGGCAATCGCCGCGCCGAACCGGCCGTTGTTCGTCGCGATCGGCGCGCTGCATCTGGGCGGCTCGCGCGGCGTGCTCGAATTGTTGCGCCAGCAAGGATACCGGGTCGACGCGAACTGATCGCGCCCGGCAGTCCGCACCGATCTTCCCCTGTTTGATCGACGTCGCGCGCCGCGCGCGAGGCGCTTGCGCGCGGGGCGTTGGTCGATAAGGAAAACCCTCGAATCATCGGAAAATAGCGTTTAAAACGATTGACATCCCGATCGGCCGATATCTATTCTTCATCCCACAAGTTGAAAAAATGAAAAGAATAGATAAGTTCTACGGGGTAGCAGAAATAAAGCGCGGGGTGAGCGTCGCCGGCACGTGAAGCACGTGCCGGCCGCGGAGAGTCTGCATGCACGGCGGGGCCAATCGTCGTTGAACAACATAGGCATGCAGGTCGACTTGCACATAAGCGACGTTCCGTCGTCTGACCGGGGAAGGCAGTGATCGGGCGGCGGCGGACGTTTTTTAATCCGGAATATTTTCCGGTCACCGTCGAAAGACGGTTTCGGGGGATGAATCGACAGACGGCGAAGCCGCAGCGATTGCATCAACGTAAAAGCGCCACGAGGGCGCTTTTTTCTTTGGGTGCGCCCGGCAGGGCGCACTTACTTGGAGGTGAAAGTCCTCTACTCGCCCGGCAAGGGGAAGAGTTAGCCGAAGGCAAGGGTTTCCCGGGTGACTGGGAGTCTGAAGGAAGCTGGAGGGCAAAGCGCTGGCCTGACGAACAGGAAGCGGATACGAGGCGTAGCGACTGGGTAAGGTGTCCCAATTCACCGAAGCCCGAAACTTGCACCGACGTTGCTACGTATATCCGACAGGCATGAGCGTGAAGGTGGGTGCGCAATACCCGGGGAGATCTGTTTCTGTGCTGGCGCGGTACGGTCAGCTACCGTGGTCGAGAGGCGGCGGGATGCGGAAGCAGAAGTCAGCAGAGGGCATAGTAGGTCAAGGCGAAGGCGGAGAGCCGAAGAGTACCGGGACCGAAGGCCCGAACAGTGAATGCCGAGAGTAGGACGGATGATCTCGAAGCCTGTTATGGAAGCAGAAGCGCTGGAGACAGCGGCCGAGCACGCGAGGGGTGGCCGGAAGCCACAGGGCTGCGCGCGAGGTGCGCAGACGGGTACGGCGACATACGGGCGAACGAAATCGGAGGGCGACGCGCTGATGGAGCGCGTCGTGGAACGCGACAACATGAGGCGGGCATACCGTCGGGTGCTGAGAAACGAGGGTTCGGCCGGAGTAGACGGGCTGAGCGTGGAAGGTCTTGGCGACTGGCTAAAGATGCACTGGCCGAGTGTGAAGCAAGCGCTGCTGGAAGGGACGTACATACCGCGAGCGATACGCCGGGTGGACATACCGAAGCCGCAAGGCGGGGTGAGGACGCTGGGCGTACCGACCGTGGTGGATCGACTGATTCAGCAAGCGCTGCACCAAGTATTGCAACCGATCTTGGAGCCGACGTTCTCGGCGAGTAGTTACGGATTTCGACCGGGCAAGAGTGCGCTGGACGCGGTGCGTCAGGCGCAAGCTTATGTCCAGGGTGGTCGGCATTGGGTGGTCGACATCGATCTGGAGAAGTTCTTCGATCGGGTCAATCACGACGTGCTGATGGCCCGGGTCGCGCGGCATGTACAAGACAAGGTGACGCTGAAGCTGATTCGTCGCTTCCTCGAAGCGGGGATGATGGCGGCCGGCGTGACGCAGGCGAGAACGGAGGGCACGCCGCAAGGCGGCCCGCTGTCCCCGCTTCTGTCGAATATATTGCTAAGTGACCTGGATCGGAGGCTGGAGAGCCGAGGGCTGGCGTTCTGCCGATACGCTGACGACTGCAACATCTACGTGGGCAGCAAACAAGCAGGACAGCGCGTCATGGCGGGAATCAGGGCCTATCTCGAGAAGGTCTTGAAACTGCGCGTGAACGAAACCAAGAGTGCGGTGGCCCGGCCGAGCACGCGGAAATTCCTGGGATACCGGGTGGCGGTGAGACTGGGTCAAGCGCATATCCGGATCGCACCGGAGAGCATCAAGCGATTGGTGACGCGGGTGCGGGAACTGACGGTGAAGGGGAGAAGCTGGTCCCTTGAGCAGACGATCCAGAAGCTCAACCCGGTACTACGGGGCTGGGCAAACTACTTCCGGCTCAGTCAGCAGCACAAGCGGCTGGAGGGGCTGGACGGATGGTTGCGAAGGCGCTTGCGCTGCCTGATCTGGCGGCAGTGGAAGCGTCCCCGAACCCGAGAACGCAACATGATCGCACTGGGCCTACATCCGGAGCGGGCATGGAAATCGAGCGTGAACGGCCGAGGGCCTTGGTGGAACGCCGGATCTCACCATCTGAAGCAGGCGTTACCTAATGCCTACTTCGATGCACGGGGACTGATCTCGATCCGCCGCACGGTGGATCGCCTCCAGAGCATTAACTGAACCGCCGTATGCGGACCCGCACGTACGGTGGTGTGAGAGGGC